>NZ_JBSHBW010000009.1:0-226633 GCF_053612185.1 Streptomyces sp. NPDC054757 | reverse complement strand
GTATCCGCAGTGCGGATACCGCCACTTCTGCTGTCCGGCCGGACCGGATGTCACCGGTCCGGCCGGATCAGGGTGTCACTTGTTGATGCAGGTGTTGCCGAACGCCGGGTTCAGCAGACCGATGACGTCGACGGTGTTGCCGCAGACGTTGACCGGGACGTGGACCGGGACCTGGACCAGGTTGCCCGAGAGGACGCCCGGCGAGCCCACGGCCGCACCCTCGGCGCCGGCGTCGGCGAACGCGGAGCCGGCGGCGCCGCCGGCGGCGAGGCCCGCGGTGGCAAGGACGAGAGCTGCCTTCTTGGCAGTGTTCATGGGAGTCGCACCTTCTCTTCGATGTTGTGCCCTGAATCAGGACCCACTCGATGCGCAACGAACGCCGGCGCGCCGCGACACGGCCGGTTGGCCCATGGAACCTGTTCGGCCCAACGGCGGAAAACCTGGCCGGCGTGGTGCGTCAACCCGCTTCCCGCACGCCCGCGACAAGAAGCCATATGAGTGAAGCGCCGGAACCAATCGGCGGTCCGGCAGTTGATCAGAGCGCTCCGGAAGCGGGCACTCGTGCACAACAGAAGGACGCGAAATGATCAAGAAGGCTATGGCCACTGCGGCGGCCACCCTCACGATGGCAGGCGCGGGCGCGATGATGGCGTCGCCGGCCATGGCTGTCGGCCACGGCGACAGCACTACGTCGCTGAGTGGCAACGGTGCCCAGCAGGCGTTCGGCAACTCCGCCACGTACGGCAACATGAGCCCGCAGATCGGCCTGATCCAGGGTTCGCTGAACAAGCCCTGCATCGCCCTCCCGGCCAAGGCCAACCTCGGCTCGCTCGTCGGCGTGGTCCCGATCTCCGTCCAGGACATCCCGATCCTGTCCTCGCCGCAGACCCAGCAGTGCACCGAGAACTCCACCCAGGCCAAGGGTGACGAGGCCCTGTCGCACCTCCTGGACAACATCCCGATCCTCTCGGGCAACGGCGCCGGTAACGGTCGCTGACCACCGACGCTCCTCCGACCTCCGGACACTGATGTCCCGGTGGAGCAGTGAAGAGGCCCTGGTAGCAGCGCAAGCCGCTACCAGGGCCTCTTCATGTCCGCCCTCACGATGTCCGCCCTCACGCGCCCTCGGCATCCGTACGTACGGTGGCCGGGCGCCTCACCCGCGCCGGAACAGCACCGTGTCGCCCGGCACCGGCGACGGCACCGCCGTGTAGCCGGGCAGCGGGCCGGGGCGCTCCCCCCGCGTCTGGAGGCCGACACACTCGGCCGCGTACGCCCCGGCCCCTTCGAGCAGCCGCTCCTCGTGGCCCGGCGCCCGCAGCCGTACGAACAGCCGCTCGCCCGGCGCGGTCACCGCCTCCCACAGCAGGTCCAGCCGGTGACCGCCCCCGGGGCCGCGCCCGTCGCCCAGCGCGTACGGGAGTACGGACCACCCGGGGTCGTCCGCCGCGCACCGCAGCAGCTGCCCGCGCGGTACGGGCAGCACCTCGAACGAGACCACGCGCCCCCGGTATCCGGCCCGGCGCAGCCCCGCCCGGTACGCCCCGGCGTCCGGACCCGTGTCCAGGACGAGGTCGATCTCGGCGTCGGCGAGGAGCTGGGCGAGTTCGCGGTACGGGCCGCGGCCCCGGGCCTTCCCCCGGGCCGCGGCCCGCAGGAAGCCCACCTGGTTCCGCACCTCGGCCGCCCCCCGCCGCCACCGCGTCCGCAACGGCGCCCGGCCACCGCGGACGAGGGCGAAGGCCGGGCCCGCCGCGACGTACACCGCGGGGTGTGCGGCGGCGAGGCGGGCGGCCGCGCTGTGCTGCCGGGCGGTGTCGGACCCGCTGATCCAGACGATCCGGGCGCCGCTCTCCCGGACGCGGTCCACCGTCGCCGCCCAGACCTCGGCGGTGGCTCCCCGGCCCGGCAGCGGTCCTGCGCCCGCGACCCGGGCGCCGGGGTAGCGCACCAGCAGCGCGGCGGTCGGCCCGTCGCCGGCCGGCTGCCGGGCCGCCGCGGCCGGTCCGTACGCCCCGGGCTCCTCCGCTCCGAGCAGATAGTGGCTGAGGCCCTCGCGCAGCCCGGCTCTGACGGTGTCGAGCAGCAGGTCCGTCCCGTACACCGGTGCCACCGGCCGTCCGCCGTGCCGCACCGCCCACGCCGGGCCCCGCCCGGCGGGCAGGCCGAGCGCGGCCGAGCGCAGCAGCCGCCGGAGTGCGGGGTCCCGGTCGGCGTGGGCGAAAGTGGCGGCCCCGCAGAGGTGGACGTCCGCAGCGGCGCCCCGCACGGCGAGACGTACGAGCGCTTCCGCGGCCGCTGCCGGGGCGAGCGGGGTGAGCGGGATTCCGGCGCAGCGGACGGTGGGCGGCAGGCCGCGGGCCGGAACGCCGCGGGCCGGAACGCCGTGGGCCGGAACGCCGTGGGCCGGGAAGTCTCCGGCGGGAAGGCCCTGGGCAGGAACGCCGTGGGCAGCGGCGTCTCCGGCGGGGAGGCCGTGGGCGGGCAGGTCGTCGGGGCCGTCGGTGCGGGAGATCGCCTGGCTCATGCGCCGTCCATCGGTTGCGGTATCGGGGTGATGCCACCCGGGCATCCAGCTCGAACGATCCACAAGCTAGTTCGTTATGCACCACTATGCGGTGAGTAACACGATTGGACGGCAGACATCCGATGAGGGGACCCTGAGCGACGCAGATCACCGCCTGCTCCGGTACATCGCAGTGGGATAAGTGGGTACTCTCAGCACGGACTGCATTAAGTTACTGCTTAGTAATCACTTGAGAATCACTGTCACCGCTGGACCCCCAGCGGATCCCCACCTCGCAGGCCCGAGGAGCCCCCATGCAACTCGCCGCGATCATTGTGTCGCTGGTACTCGCCGTGGTCGGTGTCGCGCTGTTCGCCCGAGCCATCGCCCAGATCTACCGCTATGTGCGGCTCGGTCAGAACGTGCCCGCGGGCACCCGTACCGATGAACCGGCCCAGCGGACGATCACGGTGGTCAGGGAGTTCCTCGGCCATACCCGGATGAACCGCTGGGGCATCGTCGGGTTCGCGCACTGGTTCGTCGCGGTCGGGTTCTTCTCGCTCGTGCTGACCCTGCTCAACGCACTCGGCCAGCTCTTCAAGGCCGACTGGGTGCTGCCGGTCATCGGCCACTGGCTGCCGTACGAGATGTTCGTCGAGTTCATCGGTGTGATGACGACGCTCGGCATCCTCACGCTGATCGTGATCCGCCAGCTCTCGAAGCCGGACCGGCCGGGCCGCAAGTCCCGGTTCGCGGGCTCGAACTTCGGCCAGGCGTACTTCGTCGAGGCCGTCATCCTCATCATCGGCCTGGCGATCTACTCGCTGCGCGGCCTGGAGGGCGCCCTGGCCGGGGTGCACGGCTACGACGCCGCGTACTTCCTGTCGTACCCGCTGGTCGCGGCGTTCCGCGGGACCAGCGTGGGCACGCTGCAGAACATGGTCTACCTGACCGCGATGATCAAGATCGGCACGTCCTTCATCTGGATGATCGTCGTCGGGCTCAAGACGGACATGGGTGTCGCCTGGCACCGCTTCCTCGCCTTCCCTAACATCTGGTTCAAGCGCAGGGCGGACGGCTCCACGGCGCTCGGCGCGCTGCTGCCGATGACCTCGGCCGGCCAGGAGATCGACTTCGAGGACCCGGGCGAGGACGACGTGTTCGGTGTCTCGCAGGTCGAGCACTTCTCCTGGAAGGGCCTGCTGGACTTCTCCACCTGCACGGAGTGCGGACGCTGCCAGTCGCAGTGCCCCGCCTGGAACACCGGCAAGCCCCTCTCGCCGAAGCTCCTGATCATGTCGCTGCGCGACCACGCGCACGCCAAGGCGCCGTATCTGCTCGCAGGCGGCGGCAAGAACATGGAGGGCGAGGAGCAGGCCACCGATGAGCAGCTGAAGGACGTGCCCGCCGAGGCGCTCGCCGAGGCCGAGCGCCCGCTGATCGGCACGCTGGAGGAGAACGGCGTCATCGACCCGGACGTGCTGTGGTCCTGCACCACCTGCGGTGCCTGCGTGGAGCAGTGCCCGGTCGACATCGAGCACATCGACCACATCGTCGACATGCGCCGCTACCAGGTGATGATCGAGTCCGCGTTCCCGTCCGAGGCGGGCACGATGCTCAAGAACCTGGAGAAGAAGGGCAACCCCTGGGGGCTCGCCAAGAAGCAGCGCATCGAGTGGACCAAGGAGGTCGACTTCGAGGTCCCGGTCGTCGGCAAGGACGTCGAGGACCTCACCGAGGTCGACTACCTCTACTGGGTCGGCTGCGCGGGCGCCCTGGAGGACCGGGCGAAGAAGACCACCAAGGCCTTCGCGGAGCTGCTGCACATCGCGGGCGTCAAGTTCGCGATCATGGGCGGCGACGAGAAGTGCACGGGTGACTCCGCCCGCCGCCTGGGCAACGAGCCGCTCTTCCAGCAGCTCGGCCAGGAGAACGTCGCGATGCTGAACATGGCGTACGGCGAGGACGAGAGCACCAAGAAGCCGAAGGCTTCGAAGAAGATCGTCGCGACCTGCCCGCACTGCTTCAACACCATCGCCAACGAGTACCCGCAGCTCGGCGGCGAGTACGAGGTCATCCACCACACCCAGCTGCTCCAGCACCTCATCGACGAGGGCAGGCTCATCCCCGTCACCCCGGTCGAGGGTCTGATCACGTATCACGACCCCTGCTACCTGGGCCGCCACAACAAGGTCTACACACCGCCGCGCGAGATCATCGCCAAGGTGCCGGGACTGCGGAGCGAGGAGATGCACCGGCACAAGGAGCGCGGCTTCTGCTGCGGGGCCGGCGGCGCCCGGATGTGGATGGAGGAGCGCATCGGCAAGCGCGTCAACAACGAGCGCGTCGACGAGGCCCTCTCGCTCAACCCGGACATCGTCTCCACCGCCTGCCCGTTCTGCCTGGTGATGCTGACCGACTCGGTCAACGGCAAGAAGAACGACGGCAAGGCGAAGGAATCGCTCCAGGTCGTCGATGTGGCGCAGCTGCTGCTCGACTCGGTGAAGCTTCCCGCGGACCCGGCGGACGACCAGGCCGACGAGGACGCACCGGAGCCCGAGCCGGTGAAGTAACGCGGTACGCGGCAGGGGCCGGTTCCGCCTCCGGGCGGTCCCGGCCCTTTCGCGTGCCCCGCACCCTTCCGGGAGGCGCCCGCGCGCCCCGGACACGGCCAGGGGATGTCACAGCTCGGCCGCAAAGCCCGGCCCGTTCTCCCAGGTCGGGCCCCCGGCCGGGCGGGAGCGGGTACGTTCGAAAGCGTGGCTGGATTCAGGATCGGACGCGGCCGGGACAACCGCACCTCCCAACAGAACCCGCAGCGGCAGCAGCAGCGGGGCTCGCAGCAGCAGCCGTACGGCAGGCAGGCACCGCCGCCTCCGCCGTACGGCGGCACCGCCGCGCCCCGGTCGGCGCCCCCGCGTGCGCAGCAGCCCCAGTGGCCCCCGCAGGGCCGGCAGCCGTACGGGGAGCCCGAGTACTTCGGAGAGCCGTACCCGGGCCAGGGGTACGGGCAGGGGCCGGGCGATCCGTACCAGGGCGGGCAGGCCGGGTACGGCGGGCCGCCCGCCGACCCGTACGCGAACAGCGCGGACAACCCCGGTCACACGCAGGCCTTCAGCATCGGCGATGACCCGTACGGCGACGGCAACACCTACCGCGCAGGACAGAGCGCCGCACCGCCCGTGGGGCCTCGGCTGCACTGGAAGGAGCTGCTGAGCGGCATCGTCATGCGCCCGGGGCCGACCTTCTGGCAGATGCGCGACCACAAGGTGTGGGGCCCGGCGCTGACCGTCACGTTCGTCTACGGGCTGCTCGCCCTCTTCGGCTTCGACCAGGCCCGTGAGGACGCGGTCCACGCGACGCTGGCCAACGCCGTTCCGTACGTCCTGACGACCGGTGTCGCCTTCGTCATCGGCGGTCTGCTGCTGGGCGCGGTGACCCATACGCTGGCCCGTCAGCTCGGCGGCGACGGCTCATGGCAGCCGACCGTGGGCCTCTCCATGCTGATCATGTCGATCACGGACGCGCCGCGGCTGCTCTTCGCGCTCTTCCTGGGCGGCGAGAACGGCTTCGTCCAGGTGCTGGGCTGGGTGACCTGGCTCGCGGCGGGCGCGCTGTTCACCTCGATGGTGAGCAAGTCGCACGATCTGCCGTGGCCGAAGGCGCTGGCCGCCTCGTCGATCCAGCTGATCGCCCTGCTGCTGCTCCTGAAGCTCGGCACGATCTGAAGCAGCTGCGGCACGATCCGAGCGCGGCACGATCCGAGCACTGTGCCGCAGCCTCGGGCCCCCTGGGGCTCCCCGCGCGCCGCACAGCAGTGAGGCCACCCGGTAACCGCCCGGGTGGCCTCACTGCTGTCACGGGACGGCACAGGGCCGTCCAGGGTGCTTCAGGAAGTGCCTCCGGTGCGTCCGAAGAACTCGATCTCGGCGATCGAGACCTGCTTCTTGTTCGAGATCCCGTAGGCGCTGCGCAGGATGAAGCGGACCGATGAGACCGTCCCGACCCGGAAGTCGATGGTCTGCGGCCCGCTGCCCTGGTCGAGGTTGAGGTGGCGCTCGATGACCTTGCCGTTGGCCTGGGTGATCTCGGCGTCGATCCGGTGCGGCCTGGCGGCCTTCGAGAGGTCGGCGGCCTGGACGGAGATACCGGGCGTGATGATGATGTTGAGCATCCGGACCGGGTCCTGGAAGCTGGCCTCCAGCCATTCCCCGCGGCCGTCCTGCGAGACGCCGGGCTCCCAGTAGGTGTTGTTCAGCTCGTCGAAGGCATATTTTTCGCCGTGACCGGCGAAGGAGCGGGACGCCTTGTAGTGGTCGGGCGTGAGGGGGTGGCGCTTGGCGAAGTGGTCGCCGATCGCGTGGACCGCCGCACCGGTGTTGAGCGCGCCCCAGATGACGAGCCCGAGGGCCGCCAGACCCGCCACCCAGCTCAGCACCCGGCCGAAGCCGCCGCGCAGCCGGGGCCGGTCACCGGCCCACGGCACCTCGCGGTTCCCGGCGCGCAGCCTGCGCCACCACGGGAGCCTGGCCGGACCCTCCGGGCTCGATGCCATGCTCATGCCACAACGGCGGCAGTAGTGACGGTCGGGCCTGTTGCCGGTGGCGCACCACGGGCAGGCGTAGCCGCCCGCCCCGTCCGGCTCGGCGGCCGGGGCCTGGACGAGCGGGCGGGCGGCGTCCGGGCGGCCCGGCAGCACGGGAGCGACGGACGGGGCGTCCGGTGTGCGCCCTTCCGGGTCGGCCACGGGGACGAGCAGGGCGCGGGCCCGGTCGTTCGCGGCAGCCGCCGCCGCGGCACGGGCCGCCTCCTCCCGCTCGGCGTGCGGGTCCCAGTCGGACCCGGGCGTGCCGGGAGGGGTGCCCGGCGCCGCGGGGGCCTGGCCGCCGTGGGCCGGACCGGCGCCTGCCGGGGCGGCGTTGTACGGGTCCGCGGTCTGCGAAGCGGCGCTGTACGGGGCCGAGTTGTACGGGGCGTCGTAGGGGGCGTGGTACGCGGCGGGAGCGGAGCCCGGGGCCGCGCCCCCCGGAGCCGGACTGGCCTGGGCCGGGCGGTCCTGGGCGGGACGGTCCTGGGCCGGGCGGTCCGCGGCCGGGGCCGCCGGGCCGTTGCCGCCGGGGGCCGCCGCGCCGGGTGCGCCCGGTGTGTCCTGTGACCCGCGGCCGCCGTCCCGTACCGCCGGGACCGGCACGGTGCTCGGCTCGTCGTCCTCGTCCGGGGCGGCCGGTTCCGGGGCCGGTTCCGGGGCATCGGCGGACGATTTGGCGGGTGACCAGCTGAGGACCGCGCCGCAACCCTCGCAGAAGGAGTGGCCGGGCGTCGAAGGCGTACCGCACTCGACGCAGGCACGGGTCCGCTCCCGCGTCTGTCCCGGGTCGGCACCTGAGGGCTGAGGAGTCATTTGCCGGTCCTTTCGGCCGCGGTCACCTGGACCGTGAAGGGCATGTGGGCGGGGCGGGCGGCCTCGACGAGGCTCTCCAGACGGTGCTGGTCGCCGGGGGCCGGATGCGGCAGCGCCAGCGACACGTGCAGCCGCGGACGGCGGTCGCCGGGGACGGGGCCGAGCGGGCGGGCGTCCCAGTCGGCCGCACCGCTCTCGGTGATCTCCGGCTCGACGCCGAACGTCAGCCGGACCACCTCGGCCAGACCCCGCCGGGTGCCACGGATGCGGTGCAGATGGGCGGCGGCGGCCACGGCGGCCCGCAGCGCGGCCTCACCCTCGGGCCCGCCGGTGCGCTCGGCGCCGTCCGTCTCGGCGCCGACCCACTCCGCGAGCCAGCGGGTGAAGTCGGCGGGCGCGAGCGACGGCATGAAGTACGAGTCGAGGCAGTCGAGGACGTTGTGGATCGGGGCGAGCACCTCGTCGAGACCGGCGACGAAGTGCTGTGCCAGCTCGTCGTCGGCGAAGACCGCGGGGAGCATCAGGCCCAGCGGCGCCGATGAGCCCAGCCCGTCGACGGAGCCCCTCATGACCCGTCCCCGATGACCCGGACCCGGTGGTCGAACGAGAAGACCAGGGCGGGTGCTTCGAGGTCGATCCGCTCGGTCGGGTCACCGCGCTTGCCGGTCAGCGGGTCGGCCGGGTGCAGCAGCACCTCGTCCACCAGCTCCACACCCGGCACCCGCTGGAGGACCGCGAAGACCTCGCCGGACTGCACCGGGCGCCCGAACGGCCACCCCGTGCCGTGCGCCCCGCCGGTCAGCGGGTCGAGATGCCGGTAGAGCGCCTCGTGCGCCTGCCGCCGCACCTTGTCGACGTCCGCGCCGCGGAACGCGTGCAGGGTCGCGACGACCGTGACGCCCTGGTAGTAGGGCGGCCCCACGGCCAGCCGGGTGCCGAGCAGCCGCCGCTCGTCGAGGTAGCGGGTGATCCGCTCCAGCAGCGCGTCGCCGGGCACGAGCTGCTCGAAGCGCAGCCAGCCGCCCGCGTCCGGCACCGCCTGCGGCACGACCAGGACCCGTACGGCATGGGCGCCGTGCTCGTCCGACTTGCCTTCGAGACAGGTGATACGGGCGGTCTCCGGGGCGGCGCGCCGGGCCAGCTCCTCGTAGTCGCGCAGGGTCACCGCACGGTCCTGGGCGCGCAGCGTGATCGGGGCGCGGGCCTTGGCCTCCGCGACGGTCTCCCCGTCCACCCCGCCTCTGGCCGCCTCGCGGTTGATGACCTCGGAGACGTACGGGACGGAGTTGCGCAGCACCTGCACGGCGCCCCGGGCGACGTTGCCCGCCCGGCCGCCGCCGGTCCGGTAGCTGCGGGCGCGTATGACGGCGCCCTTCGGCGGCACCGCGCCGTACTGCCGCAGGGTGCCGTCCTGCTCCCGTACGGAGGGGCCGAAGGCGATCTCGCCGGTGGCCGCGTCCAGGGTCAGGTGCCGGTCGTCGGGGCCGGATGCGGCGAAGTGCGGGACGACATGCCAGTCGACCCAGCCGTCGCGCTCGGCGATCTGGAGGTTCAGCGGCGGTACGTCACCGACGACCGGGGCCGCGGCGAGCCGCAGCTGCTGGCCGGGCAGCCCGGTGGACTCCCCCAGCGCCTCGTCCCGCACGGTCTCCGCGTGCACGGCTCCGGTGGTGCCCCCGATGGTGAACGCCTCGGCCGACCGCACGGTGGGCGACGTCGTGTAGAAGGGCTGCCCGGCGGCGGGTTCGGTGACCCGGCAGCGCAGCCAGCCCGCCTCACGGCGCCCGGAGCGGGACCGGGTGTGGCCGCCGGGGACGTGCAGGACGACCTCGCCGGGGCGGTTGAGACCGCCGGTGCCGTCCCGGTCGACCTCGCAGGCCGTCCAGCCGTCCTCGGTCCACGCCTCCCAGATCAGCGGGGGCTGCCGCGGGTCGACACCGACACCGTCGACACGGCTGTCGAGGGTCAGCGCCACCGCACAGTGCGGCACGGCCGCGGTGAGCCCGAACATCAGGCAGTCGCCGGGCTGCGGCGACTCGGAGAAGCAGAGCAGGTCCTTGGCCTCGGCCAGCTCGGACGTACGGTCGGCGGCCGCCTCGCCCTGGCGCTGGACCACGAGGTACGCCAGCTCGCAGGAGAACACGGTGAGTTCGCGCTCGGTCGCGAAGACCACCGCCTCCTCGCTCTCGGTGCGGGCGGTGGCGACCTCGGTGCCCTCGGGCAGCCGGACCGCCTCGTCCAGCGGCGCCGACAGCCAGAAAGTGACATCGGTACGGGCGGCCGACGGCGGGAAGAGGGTGATCCCGATGAGGTCCAGGAAGGCCAGGTGGTTCTTCTCGGGGACGCGGTTGAGCCGGTACACGATCTGGTCGGCCATGTGGGCGACCGTCTCGACGAGCGTGACGCCGGGGTCGGACACGTTGTGGTCCGTCCACTCCGGGGCGCGCTGCTGGATGTAGCGCTTGGCGTCGTCGACGAACTGCTGGAAGCGGCGGTCGTCGAGGTGGGGAGAGGGCAGTGCCATCAGCGTTCGCTTTCGGTGGCCGGTCCCGCATCCGAGGACGGCTCGTCGTGGGAGGGAATCGTGTAGAAGGGGAAGACCAGGCTGCGCGGGTTGTTGGTGCCGCGGATCGAGTACCGGACGTCGATGAACAGCACCCCCTGCTGGTCCCCGGCGCTCACCTCCACGTCCTCCACCTCGATACGCGGCTCCCAGCGGTCGAGGCTCACGAACACCTCGTGCTGGATCCGGCCGGCTGTCGCCTCGTTGACCGGGGCGAAGACCATGTCGTGGATGGCGCAGCCGAAGTCGGGGCGCATCGGCCGCTCACCCGGCGCGGTGGCCAGGACGAGCCGGATCGCCTCCTCGACCTCCCGCTCCCCGCTGACCATCGCGATGCCGCCGGTGGGTCCGATACGGAGCGGGAACGCCCAGCCGGTGCCGACGAATTGCTCTGCCATGTCAGACCACCGGGATGTCGTTGGCGAAGACGAGGCCCAGCAAATCCACCCTGATGGCCTTGATGCCGATTTCCGCGAGCGCGTTCATCTGGATGCTGCCGGCGGCGTCGATGGCCATCAGGCCGCCGACGTTCATGCCCAGTTCGCCGCCCGCTTCCATGTTGAGCGCACCGGCGGCCTTGGCGTTGATGATCGACCCTGTCAGGTCGAGTATCCCACCGCTCATGATCGAGATCTTCCCGCCCGCCTTGAGCGACAGGTCCTTCCCCGCCTCGACGGAGACCGAGCGGGTCCCCTTGATGGTGACGGAGCCCTTGCTGTCGACGGTGATCTCGGTCTTGGTGCGGTCCAGGTTGATGGTCAGCCGGTCGTCGCCGCTGCTGATCCGCACACCGCGCTTGCCGCCCACCCGCTCGTCGAGCAGGTCGACCCGGTTGCGGTTGCGGTCGGCCAGCGTGTGCCGGACGGCCCGGCCGCTGGTGCGGTCGTACGGCTGGACGTCGTTCCTGCCCGGTTTGTCCTTGCCGTTGTAGAGGCCGCCGATCACGAACGGGTGGTCCAGGGCGCCGCGGTCGAAGCCCACCAGCACCTCGTCCCCGGCGTCGGGCGCGATGATGCCGCCGCCCTTGAACCCGCCGAACTGCACGGTACGGGTCCAGTCGCTGATGTACATGTCGTCGAGCCAGGGGAAGCGCAGCTTCACCCGGCCCTGCTTCAGCGGGTCCTTGATGTCGGTGACCAGCGCGTTGGCGACGCTGGGCATCCGGGCCGACGGGCTGGCCCCGCCCGATGTGAGCCCGTACAGCGAACGCCACTGGCGGCCGCTGACCGTCAGGAACGTCTCGTAGTGCCGTCCGTCGCCGAACGTGTGGCGGGCGGCGGTCACCGTGTACTTGCCCTCGAACGGCTCGCCCACGTCGGCGAGCGCGACCGGGACACCGGGCCGCAGCTTCGGGTTGCCGCGGACCGTGACCTCCACCTCGGCGAAGGCCGCGGTGACGTCGTCGGCGAGGGCCGATGCCGCGTTCTTCACCTCGCTCTGCTTGTCGTACGGGGTGTCCGTCTCGACGATCGTCGCGGGTCCGAACTTGCTGCTGGCCTTCGCGGGGGTGGTGCCGATCGCTATCTGCGGGTTGGACGCGGCGGGCGACTTGCCGACGAGGTCGCGCTTGGCGGTCACGTCCCAGCCGCGCGCCTCGACGGACGACACCTGGTCGGCGGAGGTGACCGCGGCCCGGCAGCGCAGGATGTCGACGCCGGCCTCCAGGACGTACACGCTCTTCTCGCTGGGCGTGCTGACCGGCGGGGCGCCGGACGCCTTGTCGGCCTTGGCGAACTGGAACTCGCCCTCGGAGTCGACGGACAGCACCCGCTCGTTCTCGTCGGCGAGCCGGCACAGGAAGTCCCAGTCGGTGACGTTGGCCTGGGTGATGTACTCGTAGATGCTCTTGGTGGCGTCGATCTTGCCGATCTTCAGCTTGTCCTGGCCCGCGAGCTTGCGGGCGATGTCGGACGCGGTCATGTTCCGGTATCCGACCACCCGCCGCTGCCGGAGCATCCGGTGGCCGCCGTCGTAACCGCGGATGACCGTCATGGTGCCGGTGCCGTCGTAGTCGGTCTCCAGGCCGGTGATCTCGCCGGTGAGCAGCGGGGACTGGGCCCCCTGGCCGTCGGCGACCGGCGCGATGACGATCTTCTTGCCGATGTCGGCGCCGGAGTCCGAAAGCACCTTCTTCTTGGGATCGCGGAAGGTCAGCTGGAACGAACCGGGCACACCCGCGCCGAAGTCGACCCAGCCCGCGACGAGCAGCGAGGCCAGCTCCTTGTTCAGCGGTGCCCCGCCGATGGTGACATGGAGGACATTCGAGTAGCCGATCTTGGTCATCAGTGGCCGACCTCTTCGGCGGCGGGAAGCATGAGTTCGGTGCCGGGGGTCAACTGCCCCGGGTCGTCGATGCCGTTGGCCTCGGCGATGCTCCGCCAGACGGTGGCGTCGCCGTACTCGCGGAAGGCGAGGAACTGCAGCGAGTCGCCCGCGACGACCCGGTGCACCCGGCGTGCGGTGAGCGCCCCCGATGTGGGGTTCTGCCCGGCGGTCTTGCTCGGGATCTCGTGCAGATGCACCTGGCAGGTGGCCCGGATCGGGACACCCGTGGTGCTGAAGAGGCTGTACGAGGCGTCGACCGAGCTGACGTACGCGGTGAAGCGCGCGGTCGAGAACGCACCCCACTGGAAGACCACCCACGGGGTCGACGGCTGCTTCGCCGCGATGCTGGCCGATGTCACCTCGCAGCAGGAGAAGAGCGCTTCGACGTTCTTGCGCACGTCGTTGCTGTCCGGTTCGTCGGAGCTGTCCAGGAAAACCTCGACGGTCATCTCACGGGGTTCGGGCCCCATGAACTCCGGTACGGCGCCGTCGCGTACCGCCGCCGTGGGGGTCGTCTTCCACTGGGCGCGGCGGCTCAGCGCCAGCTGCGACGGGTTGAAGTCGAAATTGAACGTGCGGATCAGCCCGCCGGGCGTGGTGCTGTAGCCGACGGGCGGCTGGTGGATCGCCAGCGTCGCCCGCACCAGGCTCTTGCCCGCGCCGCCCTTGCCTCCGGTGCTCGCCATCTGCGCAGCCCCCTAGTCCGTGAATCCGTGGTGGGTGATCTCCAGGGTCTCGACGGCCACCGAGGGGTTCGACGGGTTCAGCGAAGGACCCCGCCAGCTCACCGGCAGCACGTCGATCAGGCCCCAGCGGGCGACCAGCGAACCGTCGGCGCGCAGCGCGGAGATCTGCGCGGTGGGCCGGGTGACCCCGGTGGTGATGGAGGAGATCCAGGCCGCGACCTTCGAGGTGTCCGGCGTGAGCGGTCGGGTCAGCGTGATGTTGGAGAACGTGACCCGGGACGGCAGCTGCCAGACGAAGCCGTTGTTGCCGCCCTCCTGCCGCTGCTCGATCTCCACCTGGGAGGAGAGCCCTTCGCAGCCGTTGAACGTGCCCAGGCTCTCTCCGTCGATGGACAGGCTGAAGAAGATGGTGGAGCCGGGATCCTGGTCCTGAGGCATCGGGCGCTGCTTTCCTTCCTGCGGGTCGTTGCGGGTGGTGCGAGTGGAGTGGTGCGGGTGGTGCGGTTATCGGTTCTCGTGTGCCGTTGTTCTCGTGTGCCGTTCGCGGTTCTCGGTGCGCTGCTCCCCGTGCTGCCGGGGGGCCGCGCCTGCCGGCCGGTGTCAGCGCCGGGGGTCCCGGAGTCTGCCGATCCGTTCGCGGTCCATCCGCAGCTCCGTCCTCAGCAGCCGGGTGAGCGGCCCGACCAGCCGGTGGGTCAGCTCGTCCACCTGGCCGTCGGAGAGGTCCCGGGCGTCGAATCTGCTCCCGGCCTCCTCGGTGGAACCGTCGCAGCGCGGACCGTTGTTGAGGTTCGGCGCGACCGCACTGTACGGCGGGGGGCTCTCGGGCCTCTCGGTGTACGGGGGCGGGGGCCCGTCCCCGCCGCTGCTGTTGTTGCCGTTGCTGGCGCCGACCGGTGTGCCCTGGGCCGTGACGTTGACGGCCGAGAGCTGGGGCGGGGCAGGCGCGGCCGGTTTGACCAGGAGGGGAGGCCGCGACCCTTCGGGCGGGGTGCCGGGCGCCCGCTGCACCGGCAGCGCCGCGGGCGTGGGCGATACCGCGCGGGCGAGACCGACGACCGGGGCGGCCTGGCGCCCTGCCGTGTCGGGGGCGGCCGGGGCGCCGGGCGCGGACAGCGTGGTCCCGGCCGTGAGCGGAGCCAGCGCCGAGGCCATGGTCACGGGAGCGGGCGCGGCCGGTGCTGAGGACGTCCCCGGCGATGCGGCGGCACGCTGCACGGGCAGCGGCGGGAACGCCTCAGCGACCCCGCTGAACCGCAGCCCTTCGGCCCCGCGCCGCACCGGAGCAGCGTCCTGGGGGGCGGAATCCGCGCCGACAGCAGGCGCCGCCGGGCTCGGGAGTGCGGGGCCCGCGGTCCCCGGGGCCGACGCACGCTGAAGGGGCTGCGGGGCCGGGAATCCGGCGGGCTGCTGGGCGGACGGGCCACCCGGCAGGGGAGCCGGGCCCGGGAGTCCGGCCGCACGCTGAACGGGGCGCGCCACCGGGGTCGTACCGGAGGGGGTCGTACCGGAGGGGGTCGTACCGGAGGCACCGGACACACCGGCCGGTCCGGAAGCCCCGGCACCGCTCCGCAGGGGCGCGGGCGCAGCCGCTCCCGTGGACGGCGCCGCAGCGCGCTGGACCACCGGCTCGGCGGAGCCGAAGGGCCGGACCACGGGACGCGGCGCCGCCGAACTGCCGGGCGCGGGGGCCCGGTTCGGCTCGGGCGCCGGGTGCGGTGCGGACACGGCGGGCGCGCCGGGTGCCGCGGAACGCTGAACGGCCGCCGGGCCGGTGGCCGCCGGGCCGCCCTCCGGTACCGGAAGCGACGGGGCGCCCGGAGCGGGGGCGACGGGGCGCAGCGGCGCGGCGGCGGCGGGGGCGCTCTTCCGCTGTACGGAGCCCGACGGCTCGGCCGGCGGACGCACGGCGCGCGCCGGGGCCAGCGGACGTACGACGGGCGGGGACACGGCCGGGGTACGGCGTGCGGACGGCGCGGCGGCGGGCGGCCTGGTCGCGGACGGGGCGGTGGCGGCGGGTGCCGGACCACTGGACGCACGCTGCACGGCCGGAGGCGCGGTCACCGGGCCGTTACCACTGCCGGGAGCGGACGCCACGGGACCGGCGCCGCTGCCGGGGGCAGCCGTGGACGCCGTACCGGGGGCGGGCATGCCGATCGGGGCAACGGGGGCCGGGGGCAGCGGAGATGGTACGGATGCCGAGGGGCTGGTGATGCCGGGGCCGGTGATGTCAGGGCCGGTGGTGTCAGGGCCCGTGCTGCCGGGGCCGGTGACGTCCGGGGAGCCCGCGCCACCGCTGCCTGCGGATCCGGCAGACCGGGCGGGTCCAGCAGCGCCGGTGGCGCCGGTGGCGCCGCCGTCCTGCCGAACGGGCGCCGGAACGGCGGACGGCATGGCAGCCCGCTGTACGGGCTGCGGGGCAGCCGCACTGCCCGGCGTGCTCTTCTGCTGACGCTGCAACGGAGTTGGCCCCTTCGCCTCATTCCCGACCGGCCGCGCTCCGGTCGGCGGCCCGGCCACCGGCGCACCGAGAAGCGGCCTGCGGCGCGGAGCGGGAGCCGCGGAGGCGGACCCACCGCTGGAACCACCGGCGGACCCGCTGGCCGCACCACTGCCGGAACTACTGCTGGAACCGCTGCCGCTACCGCTGTTGCTGCTGCCGCTTCCCGTCGCACGCCTCTGTACGGGGGCGGGTGTCGCGGCCGGGGCCGCCGATGCGGATGACGCGGCCGAGGAGGACCGGGGCTGGGTCTGGGGCTGAGAAGCCTCGCCGGACGGACCGGACGACGGACCTGAGGACGTCGTGGAGCCGGGCCCCGTCGCCTGCGACGGCGAAGTGCCGCTCCCCTGCGCCTGGTCGGCCCGGCCGCCGTCGGGCGACGGGGTGTGCTGCGGGCCCTCGGCCGCCGCGGGCGGACCGAGCCTGCTGGAACGCACCGGATGCGCCGCTCCGGCCGCGCCCTGGTCGGCCGCCGCATCGCCCCGTACCGGCGCACCGAGCCCGGCCGACCGGCCGGCACCCGGAGCCGCCGCACGCTGGACGGAGGCGGGGCCCGAACGCGGCTGCACCGCACGCTCAGAAGTGATCGAGCGCTGAACGGCCGTTTCGGGGACGGAACTTGTGGCGGGGCGCCCGGTCGCGGGCCCCCCGGCCGCGGAACTCCCCGCCGCGGGGCTGTCCGCCCCGGGAGGAGTCGCCGGCGTACGGCCAGCCGGCCGCCCCTCCGACGCAGCGGGTCCGGCGGCGGCGCCCTCCGGTCCCGTACCCGTACCGCTGTCCCCGGACCCACCGGGTGCGGACACACTGCGCTGCACCGTGCCCCCGGCAGCAGGGGCAACGGGCCCCACAGGCCCTGCGGGCGGCGCAGAAGGCGTGGACAGTGGCGATACCGCCGGTCCGGCCGCACCCGGGGCACGCGCCGGTACGGACGCCGACGACGGCGCGCCCGGCGAAGAACCGGCCGAAGCGGCCGCACCGGACGAAGCAGGCGAAACAGGTGAAGCGGGCGAAGCAGTGGAACCGGACGCGGCGCCGGAGGCGACTGGACCTGACGAACCAGACGCACCTGACGAACCGGTAGAGCCGACCGAACCGCCGCTGCGGGAGGGCGACTTCGAGAGCTGTACGGGACGCTGCGAAGGCGCGGCCGACTCGCCCGCCGGCTTCCGCACCGGTGCGGACGGGCGGGACGCGGCACTGGCCCGCTGGACGGCGGGCGCGGCAGGACCCGCGCCCCCGGCAGGACCCGGGGCAGCAGCCGAAGGCCCGGAAGCCCGGGGCGCGGGGGCAGGCCCGGGAGAAGAAGAAGAGGGCAGGGGTGCGGCCGGAGCCGGAGATTCCGCCTCCCTGGCGGGAGGCTCACCCGCCTGCGGGCGGGCCGAGGCGGGCAGCACCCGGCGCTGCACGGCGGCCGGCGGAGCCGCACTGGTCAGCGGGGCCCGCCGGGGGGCCGGCTGCCGTACGGGCGCCACCCGGGGGCCGGCCGGGCGAGCGGCGGCGACCGCACGCTGGACCGGGGATTCCGGCAGCGGGCCGGAGCCCTCGTACGGTCCGGGCGCCTCGCCCACGAGGTCCGCGCCGTCGTCGACCACCGCGACCGGCAGCGAGAGCGCGGGCATCCCGAAGTCGCCCCCGGAGGGAGCGGCTGCGGGTGTCAGGGCATCACGGAGCAGCCCGCCCGGGGCGCCGTCGAGCACGGCGTGCGAGAGCGACCCCGAGAAGGACGGGTTCTGGAAAGTGGCGAGCCGGGAAGCGAAGTCGGCGGTGGCCACTGCGTGCCCCGCCGTGTGCTGGGTCGCCCGCTGGATCGCGGGCAGCCCGTGCCAGCCGCGCCCGGAGGCCCCCACCGCGTCCGGCGCGGAAGCCGCCGGGGCCGGAGCCGCCGGGGCGGCGGGTGCCGGAGTGGTGCGGGCAGACGTGACGGGGCCCGTATCCGTACGGCCCCTGAACCGGTCGAGGAATCCCATGACGGTGGCCCCGCCCCCTTACCGCTCTGCCGACGCGCGCGTCACGAGTGTGGCGATCTGCTCAGCGTACCGGCGCCGGTCGCGGTGTTCGAGGTCCAGGATGTCCTCCAGGCTCCAGTGGAAGTGGTAGGCGATGTACGCGATCTCCTCGTGGACACGTTCGGTCGCGTACGTCACGATTCCCCCAGGCGGCTCCCGCCGAGTTCGACCTCGAACGGCTGCTCACAGTGCGGACAGGTCACGCCGGCCCTGGTGTGGCCCTCGGCATTGACCTGACGGTAGAAGTCCTGCAGGAAGGCGAGGTCGGAGGCGAACATGTTCTCCACCACGCCGTCGTGCATGTGCGTCACACTGCCCAGCCGGGTGATGACCCGGCCGAGCAGGACGACGGACAGATACGCGGGGTTCTCCTGCACCCGCATGTCCCGCAGCGGGATCAGCTCGTCCCGCGCGGTGGCCAGGCGCATCACGCCTTCGCGGTGCACGGTCCCCGACTCGTCCACGTAGCCGCGCGGCAGCTCGAAGGCGAACTCGGTGCGCAACTCCCGGCGCGCGGGCGGTGCTGCGACCGGGGCCACGGCCGGAGCCGCGGCCTCGGGTGTGACCGCGTCGGCGGCCGGTGCCGGCTGGGCAGCTGCTCCCCTGCGCATTACTCCATCATCATTTCTTCGTAAGTGATCGTGACGGTCTCTGTGAGGGCCGAGGCCTCGCCCGCCTTCACGGTGCTGGCCGCGACCTTGCTGCACCAGGCGTTGCGGAGGTGGTAACGCTTCACGGGGCTGTTCTGGTAGTCCATCACGATGATGGAGGCGTTCTTACGGGCCGAGCCCATGTCACCGCGGATGGAGGCGTTGATCCAGTCGTTGAAGGACTTGGACTGGGTCATACCGCGGACGACCGTGGCCTCACCCGCCTTCTTCACGCCGGGCAGCTTCTTGGTGATGGGCTGGCCGTTCGACGAGACCTGCTGGAACTCGATGACGTCCTGCGTCATGTCCAGGCCGTTGACCTCCTGGAGGTACTCGACCATGACGCCGTCGATCTGAAGACCGAAATTATGTGAAGTGAGCGAATCGCCGGGCATGAGGCTCATGGACGCTTTTCCTTCTCTTCGCGCTGTCCGTGGTGTCGGTGGTGCCGGTGGTGCCGGTACCGGTGCCCGCCGCACAGGCTCTGCTGGCCGTGGGAGGCGGGCACCGGGTGGTGCGCGGGCCGGACCCGGCGGCCGGTTGTGGCGGCCGCCGGGTCCGGAGCGCTACTACTCTTCCAGCTCTCCGCCACCGCTGGAGAACTGGGCCAGCCTGAAGATCACGAACTCGGCCGGCTTGACCGGTGAGACACCGATCTCGCAGATGACACGGCCGAGGTCCACCGACTCCGGCGGGTTGGTCTCGGCGTCGCACTTCACGTAGTAGGCGTCCTCCGGCGTCGCACCGAAGAGGGCGCCGTTGCGCCACTCGGTGACCATGAACGCGGAGATGTTCCGGCGGATCCGGGCCCAGAGGGCCTGGTCGTTCGGCTCGAAGACGACCCACTGGGTACCGGTGAGGATCGACTCCTCCAGGTAGTTGAAGTACCTGCGGACGTTCAGGTAGCGCCAGGCCGGGTCGGAGGAGAGGGTGCGCGCACCCCAGATCCGGATACCACGGCCGGGGAAGGCGCGGATGCAGTTGATGCCGAGCGGGTTGAGCAGGTCCTGCTCACCCCGGGTGATCTGCATCTCCAGGTCCACCGCACCGCGTACGACCTCGTTGGCCGGCGCCTTGTGCACACCGCGCTCGAAGTCGTTGCGGGCCCAGATGCCGGAGACGTGGCCACTCGGCGGGATCAGCCGGGTCTGGCCGCCCGCCGGGTCGAAGACCTTGATCCACGGGTAGTACAGGGCGGCGTACTTGGAGTCGTAACCCGCGGTCTCCTGGCGCCAGACACGGATCTGGCGGGCGTTGAGACCGGGCGGCGGGTCGATGACGGCCAGCCGGTCGCCCATCAGCTCGCAGTGCGCGATCAGACCGAGCTGGACCGCCTTGACGGACTCCAGGTCGATGGCACCGCGCTGGTAGGCGGCCATCAGGTCGGGGACCGCGACCATCGAGACCTCGTCGACGGCCTCCAGACCGCCGAAGCCGGTCCGGTCGGCGGAGTCGCCGAGGTAGTCGCCGATCCGCACCTGCTCGGGCTGCTGCTGCTCCACCGGCGCGGGCGTCGGGGCGGCGGCGGGCGCGACGAGCGCGACCGTCTGGTTCTCCGGCCTCGCGACCTGCGCGGCAGCCGCGTCCTCCTGCAGGAGGATCAGCTTCGAGCGCTCCTTGACCTGCGTGACGACATAGTTGCGGTTGCCCTTCTTGGCCGACACGTCGAAGGTCTCCGCGACCTTCTCGCCGTCCTTGACAACCAGCTTGAAGCGGTCGGCGGGCCCCTCGGAGTCCGCGACCTCGACGCTGATGGAGCCACTCTCGCCGGGCGCGATCGCCGACACCGCGAAGGTGCCGAGCTGCTTCGGCTCGCCGGCCGGCAGCGCCGCCGGGGCGGAACGTCCGGTGACGGACGCCTGGCTCTTCCCCTCCTCCTCGCCGGAGACCCCACCGGGGACACCCCCGACGCGGACCACATAGGCGGCCGAGCCGCCGTTGTTGAAGAATCCGTAGACCGAGTGCGCCAGGAAATAGCCGTCGGTGAACTCACCGAACGACGCGACGTACTGCGTCCAGTTGGTCACCAGCGTCGGCTCGTTCAGCGGCCCAACGGGCGCGAGACCGACAAAGGCGGCGACCGAGGTGCCCACCCCCTCGATCGGACGGGAGCCGCTGGCCACCTCCTCCACGTACACACCTGGTGACAGGTAAGACGGCATGCTCAGCTCTCCTCGGGGTACGAGACACGACCTGCCCTCCACACTGCGAGGCGGGAAGCGGTGGCGAAACGTCCGCCGGTACCTATCCGAGGGCATGCCGAATGCCCTGATGGGCAGCCGCGCCCCCACGAGGCCACCGTCGGTCCACGGCCGGAGCCCGTCAGGTGACGGTGCGGCAGCAGGCGAACCGCCCGATGATTACAGCCCGGCGCCGTCTTGTCACCCGGTGCTCTCCCGGCGGGCCGCTCTCACCCTTCCGGACCGCACGCGTCCGCCCCCGGAGGCAGCGGAACGGAGCGCGGTACCCCCGGCACACCCCGCCCGGCGGGCGCCGCGACGCCGCGGCTGCCCTCAGGAGCCATACGCGGTGCCCGCACAGGCGCGTACAAGTGCTCCCGGCCGGCGCCGAGGGCAGCCGGAGTGGCCGCACGGGGCAATGGGGCTGCCCCCCAGCCTGGTGACACGACGTCACGCCCTTGACTAGTGTCCGGCGCGTGAGCATCTGGACTTCTCTGGAGCCTGCGTCCACCACCGTGGACCCCGGCAGTACGGCCACCGTGCGGCTTCGGCTGCGCAACACGGGCGACGTCGTCGACGAGTACCGGTGCGTACCCGTCGGTGACCTCGCCCCGTACGTGACCGTCGAACCACCGACCATCCGTCTCTTCCCCGGCACCACCGGCACCGTGACCCTCACGTTCGCCCCGCCGCGCACCCCCGACGCCATCGCGGGACCCAACCCGTACGGCATCCAGGTCATCCCGACCGAGCACCCCGAGGCGACCACCGTCCCCGAGGGCAACGTCACGATCACCCCGTTCTCCGAGATCCGCGCGGAGCTCGTCCCGCACACCGTCAAGGGCCGCTTCCGCGGGCGCCCCAAGCTCGCGATCGACAACCTCGGCAACACCAAACTCACCGCCTCCGTCAACGGCAGTGAGAACGGCGACCAGCTCACGTACGAGATGTACCCGGCCAACGTCCAGATCGAGCCGGGCCGCGCCGCCTTCGTGAAAGCCACCCTCCGGCCCCGCCAGATCATCTGGTTCGGCCGCAAACAGGACCGCCCGTACAAGCTCGCCATCCAGCGCTCGGGCACCAAACCCCTGGACGTCGACGGCACTTACGTCCAGCGCGGCTTCCTGCCCCGCTGGCTCGCCACCCTCTTCGCGGTCTTCATGGCCGTCGCCATCGTCTTCGTCATGTACTGGTTCACCCACAAACCCCAGGTCGCCACCCGCGCCACCGAGAAACTCCAGCAGGCAGGCGTCGCACTTCCCACACCCACCCCCACCCCCGACCTTCCGACACCCTCGGACCCACCGCCCTCACCGGACGCCCCCACGCCGCAGAACAGCGACGGCAGCGGTGGCGGCGCCGGGGGAAGCGGCGGCGGTGGCGGTGGCGGTGGCGCGCCCAAGAAGAAGGCGCCCGATCCGGCGAACGCCAAGCACGTCCTGATCAAGAACACCGGGTCCAAGCTGTGCGCCGAACTCCCCGGCAGGGACAAGGGCCAGATCAACGGCTGGGTGATCGAGAACGACTGCAACCCCACGGACGCGGACAACCAGATCTGGGATCTGGAGGTGCGCTACTCGCACGGCGGCCCGCACCACAACAGCCTCTTCCAGATGCGCAACATCAAGGACCGCCTCTGCATGGACCTGGGGGAGATGGGCGCCAGGCCGGCCGGGACCGGCCTCGCCGAGTTCACCTGTGACGGCACCAAGGCCGACAACCAGCTGTGGTGGCTCGACAAGCAGCGCAACGACCACTACCTGATCCGGAACTACGCGAGCAACGACCTCTGCCTGAAGACGACGCAGAACGGTCCGAACGGCAAGCAGGGCGACAACGACGACAACGAGCTCCTGATCGGGCGGTGCGACCTCCCGGACGCCCATGAGTGGGTCTTCATCCCGATCCCCAAGGACGCGTGACGCCTGCCAGTTCACGGCCGGTGCCGGACGGGGCCGTGAGCGGCGAGTGACGAAGAGCGGGCGGCGGGTTCTCACCCACCGCCCGCTCTTCGTCGGCCGTGCGTCACATCAGCCGCTGTTCACCAGCCGCCCTCCTCCAGGACCAGCCGCCCGGCCTTGCGGTACTCGCGCTGGGCACCCGCCAGCAGATCCGCCGATGTGACCGGTGAGCCCCGGCCCGCGGCGGCGTAGGCGGCGGTGACCACGGCGCTGCGGATCGAACCGCCCGCCAGCTCGAACTCCTTGGCGCAGGGCCCCGGATCGATGTCGTCCACACACGGCACATGCACCAGGCTGTGCTGCCACAGCGCCAGCCGCTGGGCGGGGTCGGGGAACGGGAAGTCGATGATCAGGTCCAGACGCCGGGTGAACGCCTCGTCGATATTGCCCCGCAGGTTGGTGGTGAGCAGCACGATGCCGTCGAAGGACTCCAGCCGCTGGAGCAGATAGGCGCTCTCCAGGTTCGCGTAGCGGTCGTTCGAGCTGTTGACCTCGGAGCGCTTGCCGAAGACGGCGTCGGCCTCGTCGAAGAGCAGCACGGCGTCCGTACGGTCGGCCTCGGCGAAGATCCGTTCCAGGTTCTTCTCGGTCTCACCGATGTACTTGTCGACCACCGACGAGAGCTGCACGACATAGAGATCCAGGCCGAGTTCGGCCGCGACCACCTCGGCCGACAGCGTCTTGCCGGTCCCGGAGTCACCGGCGAAGAGCGCCAGCGCGCCCCGCCCGCGCCCACCGCCGGCGCTCAGCCGCCAGTCGCCGAGCACCCGGTCGCGGTGGCGGGCCCGCAGCGCCAGCTCATGCAGCTGCCCCAACGGCCGCTCGGGCAGCACCAGATCGTCCCAGCCCACGTCGGGCCTGATCCGGCGGGCGTGCTGTTCGAGCCCCGACGCGGACTGCTGCCGGGCGGCCAGCCGTACATGGGCCGGGGACAGCTCCGTACCGTCGAAGGCGGCGAGGTCCAGCGCGGCGCGCGCGGTACGGCGGATACGGTCGCCGCCCAGCCGGTACGGGGCCACGACGGGCGCCAGATCGAAGCCGAGGGACTCCGGCCCGTCCGCCAGGCCGAGCGCCGCCGACCAGGCGGCGAGATCGCCGGAGCGCTGCCGGGGCGCGTCGAGCACGAGCGGGTCCCGGCCGCACCAGTCGGGGTCGTACGGACGCCCACCGCCGAGCAGCACCGAGACACCGTGGGCGGCACGGTCCGCCGCTCCCCGGGCCTGACCGCCTGCCGCCTCGTGCACCGCATCGGCCACCGCGTTCTGCGCCGGACTGCCCGTCATGTGCTGCGCCGGGCCGCCCGCCATGTCCTGGGCGGGGCCCTCCGTCAGCAGCGCGCGGAGCAGCGGCCCCGGGTTCTCCGGTACCGGCGCCACCACGATGGGGCAGCCGCGCAGCCGGGCCTCGCGCAGCAGCACGGGGAGGAGTTCCGGCGGCCCCTGGTCGCCCGGGGCCGGGTAGGGGGCCGCCTGGTCCGGCGCCGGCATCTCCGCCGGCGTACGCCGGGCGGGCGCGTAGTGCAGGGCCTCAAGGCCGGCGGCAGCCAGTGCGGCGGTGACACAGGAGAGGGCGTCGCCGTCCCGGTCCTCGCGGAGGTACGCGGTCAGCCGCCCGGAGGTCAGCCGCCCGGCCAGCAGCTCCGCCAGGGCGCCGCCGGACTGCCCGGACTCCACGGGGCGCGGCGGCAGCAGCGTGACGTGCCCGGCGAGCGAGGCGTCCGGGGTGTCGTCGCCGAGCAGATGCGCGGTGACCCGGTCGGGCACCCGGAGCGACCGGCTGAGGAAGGGCCGCTCGGTCTCATCGAGCTGGACGAGCCCCAGGGCGAACAGCGGCGCCGAGGGATGGAACCGGGCCCGCGCACCGGCGTCGTGCACGGGCAGGCCGCACAGTTCGATGGCCGGTCCGACGGTGGCCCGGCGGCGGCTGACGTCGTCGTTGAGGTAGCCGTACAACGGCTCGAACGTCCGGTCCAGGTCCGGCGCGAGGGCCAGCAGCAGTATCGCCTCGTCCAGCGGCCCGAGCCCGAGCCGGCGGGTGAGACGGCGCAGCCGGTCACCGTCGCCGCCGGGCGCCGCGGGATCCCGGCCGGTCCGCACGCCGGAGGCCGCGCCGCCGGGTGCGCCGGCGTGCCGGCCGGAGCCCGCGCCGGTCTCCGGGGCGCCGTCCGCCTCGCTCCCGGGGCCGGTGCGCGCGGCGGGAACGCCCCCGGCAGCGGCCCCGGTCCTGCCCCCGTCCGCGTCCCTGTCCCGCGCCCCGAGGAGATGCTGAACGGCCTCGTCGGAGAGGTACAGCCCGCGCAGCGGATCGGCGGCGGTCGGGTCGGTGGCGCTGCGCGCCTCCACCAGCTCCGCGACCCGCTGCCGCAGCAGCCCGAGCCGGGCGGTCAGCGCGTCGGCCGCCCCGCCACCGGAGTTGGCACCCCCGGAGCCGGCATCGGCCCCGGCTTGACGTCCGTCCTCACGTCCGGTTTCGGAACCTGCGCTCACTCGGGCTGCGCTCCTGTGCTCGTCGCCCCGCCGGGAGCGCCGGGCCGGCGGCGCCCGCCGGTCCTGGCGAAGTGGCGCGGCTGGTGGTCTCGTCGCTGCGAGTCGTCGAGGGTGCCGTCCGTACCGCGTACCCGCACCCCGGCGCCCTCGGTGACCGGCGGCCCGACCTCGTACTCGGGGAACGCCGGGAAGGGCGCGGTCACGACCAGGTCCAGTGACGGCTTGAGCTCGCCGCCCAGCGCGGACCAGATCTCGGCGAAGGACCGCGCGTCGGTCTGCAGCCCGGCGATCGTCATGGGCACGGTGAGCCCGAGCTCGGCCAGCGGGCCGGTCAGCTCCTCGGGGGGCAGCACCTCACGCGGCAGCAGCGTGGCCAGTACGGCGGAGAGCATCCGGTGTTCGTCCTGAGGCTGCTTGGTCCAGGCGGTGATGAGGTACGAGAGGCGGAACCAGCGCGGCGGCTGCCGCCGCTTCAGCACCACTCCACGCTCGTCCTTGACCGCGATGGCGCCGCGTTCACGGCGCTTGACGTCCTCGCGGATGTCGTACAGATAGGCGTCGATCGTCGGCGAGTTGCGCCGGGCCGCCCAGTCGCGGGTCGGGGCCTCGAAGGCGATGTCGACCCCGGTCCCCTCCAGGGCTCCGCCGGACAGCAGCCCCTTCAGGACCTTGTCCACCTCGTGGATCACTGTCGCGCCCTTCACTGGTGCCGGTCTCACAGGCGGCACCCGCTCCGGGTCGCGGGTCCGCACCGCCATCCTGCACCGTGGCCTCTCCCGTACCCAGGCGTGGGAGGGACGGGCCGGGTACCACTCCGCCGGTCCCCGGGGGCAGTACGGCTTGCCCCGGAGGACCGGCGGAGTGACCGGCAGGACACCGCCCGGACGAAGCGCCATGAAGTGCAGTGCAACCACATGAAATACACGCAACTGCGCGCAATGCCACGAACCGGACCCGTCCTGAACCGGTCAGATATAACCCTCTCTGAAGGCATAAGCGACGGCATGGGCCCGATTGCGAAGGTGCAGCCGGGTCGTCAGACCGTGCATCACGTTCTTGACGGTGCGTTCGGAGTACGAGAGCTTCCGGGCGACCTCCGCCGTATCCATGCCTTCGGCCACCAGTTGCAGCACCTCCAGCTCACGCGAGGAGAGCCCCGAAGCGGGTGCCCCCGGTGAGCTGGTGGCCTTGCGCTGGAGGGCACCGACCTGGGATATCAGCCGCCCGAGCAGATCGGACGGCATGTCTCCCTCGCCCCTTGAGGCAGCGATGACCGCCTGAAGGAGCCGGTGCCCGGTGGCCTCGTGCCGCCAGACGATGGCTGCGACGCCGCTCTCGATCACCTGGAGCAGTTCCGCCTCACGGATCAGGCCCGCCACGAGAACGGCCCGGGTGCCGTCGATCCGTACCAGCCGCCGCAACTGCGACAGGGTCGGTTCGTCCAGCGCATCCGCCAGCAGGACCGCCACCGTTCCCGGCCGACCGCTCGCCTCGTCGACCAGTTCGACGGCCGGCTGCTGGCGCAGCTGAGTGGTAGCCCCCGCCAGTGAGAGCGGGTCGGACGCGTAAATGGCGACCGGGATCCTGGCGTCAGGTCCCGTCGAATCTAATGACGTCCGCATAGTCAACCCCTCACCTTCTCGCAGAACACCATGATCCGTCACACCGTGATCCGGCGGAATCACGGGAGTCCGCACTCCTGTGACTGATGGTGTCCGTATTCGTGATTCTGCACGAGACCGGCACGAGACGGACAGCCCGGCATTAAGGCGACCACCGACCGGAAAGCCTCTCACACGCCCGTATCCGATCAGTTACATACCCGGGCGCCCGGAGATGGCCGGGCCATGAACTCCCGTACGGATGAGGCGCATTACGACAGCGGCCAGCACACCATCGCGCCGGGAACAAGACCAGAAAGCCGGACAAACCACTGCGGAACAGAGAACGCAGTGCCGCCTGTCAGTGAAATAACCCTTCCGGAGCGTCACCGGCAACAGGTACAGAACAGAGACAGAACAGAGACGGAAGGAGGCTTCTCAGCAGATCCGGGCACCTGCCGGCCCGCAAATCCTTCACCATTCCCCCGCATTCACGTTTCCACCCTCAGGCCCGCCCTCAGGCGTCCAGGACCTGGCCCTCGCGCCGCACGACGGGCGGCTCGACGCTCCACGGGAAGTTGATCCACTCGTCGGTGCGCTTCCACACGTACTCGCATTTCACCAGCGAGTGCGACTTCTCGTAGATCACCGCGCTGCGCACCTCGGCGACCGCACCGACACAGAAGTCGTGCACCAGTTTCAGGGTCTTCCCGGTGTCGGCGACATCGTCGGTGATGAGCACCTTCTTGTCCGAGAAGTCGATTGCGTTGGGGACGGGAGCCAGCATGACCGGCATCTCCAGCGTGGTCCCCACACCGGTGTAGAACTCGACGTTCACGAGATGAATGTTCTTGCAGTCGAGGGCGTACGCCAGCCCACCGGCCACGAATACACCGCCGCGCGCGATGCTGAGCACGATGTCGGGCTCATAGCCGTCGTCGGCGATGGTCTGCGCGAGCTCGCGCACCGCGCCGCCGAAACCGTCGTAAGTCAGGTTCTCGCGTACGTCACTCATGGCTGGATATCACACCTGGGTCCGATGGAAATTGAGGAAGGACCGCGAGGCGGTCGGCCCGCGCTGCCCTTGGTAGCGCGACCCGTACCGCTCACTGCCGTACGGGTGCTCGGCCGGCGAGGCGAGCCGGAACATACAGAGCTGCCCGATCTTCATCCCGGGCCAGAGCTTCATGGGGAGGGTCGCGACGTTCGACAGTTCGAGCGTGACATGCCCCGAGAAGCCGGGGTCGATGAACCCGGCGGTCGAATGCGTGACAAGCCCGAGCCGCCCGAGGCTGGACTTGCCTTCGAGCCGCGAGGCGAGATCGTCGGGCAGCGTGACGACCTCGTAGGTGGAGGCGAGCACGAACTCCCCGGGGTGCAGGATGAACGCCTCGTCCCCGTCCGGCTCGACCCGGCGCGTCAGATCCGCCTGCTCGACCGCGGGGTCGATGTGCGGATAGCGGTGGTTCTCGAACACCCGGAAGTAGCGGTCGAGCCGCACATCGATACTGGAGGGCTGCACCATGTATTCGTCGTACGGATCGATGCGCACGCGCCCGGCGTCGATCTCGGCCCGGATGTCCTTGTCTGAGAGAAGCACGCCCCGAGGATACGGGGACCGCACGGCCCCGCCGTAATCGGCCGACCGGCACCCCCCGCACCACGGACGGCGCACCCCAGGCAGCGCCCCACCGAAGCGGCCACACTCTCCGCCGCTCCGGCTTTCCCTGCCGGACCTGCTACTGCTGCTCCAGACCCACGGGTACGGCATTCCGCAACCGCGCACAGCGGGGACACCGGATGAGCCTCCCGGGCCCGATCCGGTCGGTCCCGAGCTGCTGCAGCGGGAACGAGGCAGTACTGAACACGTGCCCTTCGGCACAGCGGACGACGGTGCGTTCCATCGGATTCATCAAGTCCCTTCCCCATCAAGCGTGGACGAGAGAAAACACCACATTAGGGGATGTACAGGACACCACCACAACCGGCACTCCGCTCGGCCACGGTACGCCCCAACTACCGCACCCAACACCCGGATCCCCACCCGGAACCAACCCCCGGAAACCGACAAACCGGACGGCTGTACGGACGGTCGTCCGGGTGGGGACAGGGGGTGACGGGGGAGGGGGGCGGGGCCGGGAAGGCCCGGAAGAGGGGCTCAGTCAGCAAACCGAAACCGAAGAAAGCCCGGCACAACACTCGGGCGACTGCGGCACGGACGCCCCGCCCGACCACCCACCACCACCGAGCCCATGGCACAGCCCGCTGCCCGCAGCACCGGGACGTGAACACCGGGACGGGCCGAGCATGAGGTAGAGTAAACGCGATGCGATTCCCTCCGGGAAGATCGCTGCGCGAGTGTAGTTTAATGGTAGAACATGAGCTTCCCAAGCTCAGAGCGCGGGTTCGATTCCCGTCACTCGCTCCATGACAAAGGCCCTGGTCGGAGACCAGGGCCTTGTTTGTTGTCTAGACCTGCTGGAGTGCGGCGTGCCCTCCGCGTGCCCCACATCGCGACGGACCTCTCTGGGTGACTCTCTTTTCCTGGCGGACCACTCCGAGGGCCGCCCACCCAGAGCCGGGGCGGGCGGTCCGGAGGAGGGTGTCAGGCGAAGAGCAGCGTGGGTTCGGCGAGGATGTCCCTGCCCTGCTCGCTCTTGTAGATCAGATCGATGCTGCCGAAGCGGGCCTCGGTGTAGTCGAGTCCGAGTGAGGCCACCGCCTTGCGTACGGCCTCTTCGGAGCTGCTCTCGATCTCCAGGAAGGTGGGCAGGTCCGGCCAGGTGTCGAAGTCGTAGCTGACACCGTCGAGCTGCCATTCCTCGCGGTAGTTCTGCTGGTACCGCACCTGGCGCAGGCCCAGGGCCGCGAGAAGTTCCGCGGTCCGTTCCAGGTCATTCACCTCGATCTCGATCTCGGTGGTGCCGTTGATGTGGGTGGCGTCGGTGACCTGCTTGAGCGTGAGGGTGGTCTTGCCGCCCTCGTCCCGCAGGCGCAGCCACTGCTCGCCCTGGACGGCGTCGTTCTCGAAGATCAGGCGGGTGAACAGGGTCTTGTCGAAGGCCAGCTCGGCCCCGGCCGCTCGCAGGCGGTCGCGTACCGCGTCCGCGTCGATCTCCAGGAACTTGGCTTCGTATTCGTGCTGGGCCACAGCATCCTCGCTCTCGTTTGTTTCGCTTCTACGCGGTCAGGTCGTGCAGGTCCTGCTCGCGCATCTTCCTGATCTCGGCGCACGCGTCACTGCTCACGAACTCTTCCACGGGCAGACACAGGTCCATGCGCTGAATACATACGCCGACGTGGAAGGTGCCGTCCGGGTCGCGATAGAGCCGCGCCCCGTAGTAACCCTCCTGGCAGTCAACGCTGTTGTTGAACCTGCAGCCGGCACACGTATCGGGCAGCCGCAGGGAACGGATGTGCTTCACCACGAGTTGCCGGCCTGACGGAAGGCGATAGGTGATGCGGAAGCCTGACGTACCTGCGACCAGCCGGATCTCCTGCGGGACGGCACCAAGCTCGGCCAGAAGAAGATCGACAGCATCGAGGGACTCATCGCCGTCGGCCAGCGACGTCAGTATCCGCACGGATAACCTCGGCGAGTACTTCTCCAGCAGCCGGTGGACCCGCTGTACGTGGGTGTGATCGGGGATGACGACGTTCGCCCGTACTCCGATACCGAGCGACACAGCGACGCGGATCGAGTCCTCCAGCGCTTCGATCTTGCGCGCTGCCAGTGCCCGCACCCTGAACCGTGTGCTCTGAACCTGCGCGAGCTCGTCAGGAGTGGTGCCGAAGATCGAGAAGTTGACATGCCGAAGCCCGGCGTCCGCACAGCCAGGCAAAGACCTCACACCGTTTTCGCCATTCGAGGTGACACTGGCCGAGTAGCCAGCCTGCCGTGCGAGAGCGACGATCTGCGGCAGCTTGGGGTGCAGGGTCGGTTCCCCACCGGTGAGGTGGACCTCGTCGAAGTCCAGTGCGTCACGGAGGCGAGTGAGGGCAGCGCGGAACGCCTCGTCCGGGATGACGGGGGCGCTGGTGAAGCGGGCGCCATTGGTGGCGATGTACAGGGAGGTCCGTCCGGAGGGGCCTGTGGGGGTGAAACGTTCGGGCCAGCGCGGGTGATTGTCGGCGCTGACCGGTGTGCCCTCGTTGTGACAGAACGTGCACGTCATACCGCATGCGTCGATGACTTTGACGCGCAGAGTCCGGTCCATCGAGACATGGATGGGAACGTCATCGCTGACGTTCCGTAAAGCGCGGTGCTGGAACATGTGACGTTGCTCCTTCGGCATGGCAAGCCGGCAACCTGGGAGAGTGAGCGGGCCCGGCGAATTGGCTGATGTGCTGGCCGGGTCAGGAACTGATAGCCGAGTCAGGGACGGACGCGGCTGCGCTGCCCGTCTGTACTGCCGCTGGGCTGTACTGGATGACGTGGATAAGCCCGCCCACGGCGACGAGCGAACCAAGGGCCCATATGACGCCGAGCACCATGCCGAGAAGGTCACGGCCCGAAGGCGGTGCCGGGGCCGACGCAGCGAAGCTCTGCCGTGAAGGGTCCGAGTACAGGGAAGTGGTCATGCCGTCTCCGTAACTGGTGCTCGGAGAGGAGCTGTCACGCCTTCAACCGCCGCGTGAAGCACCTGGGCGTCCGTCAGCATCTGGCAGTCCCCGGGACTGATCCGCCAGTGGGGACCCGGCCCGCGCACGCGATGCGGCGGAGGGACGACAAGGTGCTGGGACAGGCCGAGCGGCCGCGTGTCAGGCACGTCCCAGGCGACCGCGGTACCCGTCCGTACGAACCAGTAGAGGGCTGGTTCGCGCGGATCTTCGATCACAGCACCGCTACGAGAACCGAGAGCGACCAGCACACGCACCCCGACGCTTCGTGGCACGCGCACGGCGTCCCAGCGGAATCCGACGCCCTGAATCTCGCAGCTACCTACCGTGCGCATCGCGGGTGGTTCCGGGATCTCTTGTGACACGAAGAGCCAACTCCTCACCGAGCACTAAGGCTTGAATGTGTGGAGCCGTCATCTTCGCGAGACCTCACGTCCTATTCGAGGACTTCAAAGGGTCACTCAGAGGACTTTGGCAGGGCCTTTATTCGCCTGATTGATGAGTTCGGGCCGTGATAGGGACATAGCGTGGGAGCCTCAGGTGAGGTCCAGACACCACGGAGGAGTTCATGTCCCGTCCGATAGGCAACACTCGTCTCAAAGCTGCCCGGGTGGCGGCTGGCTACAATTCGCAGCAGGCCCTCGCCGACGCCATCATGAGGGACGCGCCGCAGCTCGGCATCCGAGGACTGGCCGTCGGGGTCCGGCAGGTCCGGCGGTGGGAGTCCGACAATCCGCCGTGGCCCCAGCCGGACATCCGTCGCGTCCTCACTCATTTGCTGGGCCAGGACGCCGAAGACCTCGGCTTCACCGCTCCCTGGGGCTCAGGACAACATCCAGACGGTCAGCCCCGCCCGATCTCGACAGCCCATTCCATGCCCGGCACACGCCTGGCCACGGTGCCCACCCAATCTGTCGCGATCACTCAGCCCACGAGCGTCGGAGCCAACTTCGAAGCCGTGACCCGCTCCCATCGCCACCTCTACTGGTCCGTGGCACCAGCCGCCTTGCACCCCGCGATTCTGGAGCATGCACGGCTGGGCTGCGCGCTTCTGCCCGAGACGGTCGAACCCGCCCGACACCGACTCGCAGCCGCACTCGCCGAGTCCTACCTGCTGGCAGGCCGCATCGAATTCTTCGACCTCCGCCAACCCGACCAGGCCGGCGACACGCTGCTGCGCGCCCTCCAAGCCGCCGGTGAGGCTGACGATCCGCTCCTGGGATCGGCGATCCTCGCGCACACGGCCTTCATCCCGGGCTGGTCAGGCGAACGCGAGGCGGCAGTAGAGCGAATGGTGGCGGCCCGCACTTACGCCCGCCGCGGCCCCGCGTCCGCAGAGTTCCACGCCTGGCTGGACGCCGTCGAAGCCGAGTGCGAGACCCGCTGCGGCAACACCCGTACCGCCCTGAACCTCATCAGCCACGCCGAAGACACCCTCGCCACCGGGTCTGAGCACACCACACCCGTCTGGATGGACTGGTTCAGCCCTGTACGCCTGGCAGCCTTCAAGGGCAACACCCAGCTCAAAGCGGGCCACCTCCCGCAAGCCCGCGAGACCCTTCAGCAGGTACTCGAAGACCTCCCGCCCGAGTCCGCCAAGCAACGCACTGTCGTCTTCGGGGACTTGGCTGCGGTGGCAGCCGCCGACAGTAATCCGCAGGAGGCATGTCGCTACGCCGGCCAGGCCCTCGACCAGCTCGCCGCCACCTGGTACGCCACCGGCATGGACCGTGTACGCGAAGTGCGGCGCACGCTCGCTCCGTGGCAGAACGAGCAGTGCGTGCGGGACTTCGACGACCGGCTCTACGACTGGGGGACGACGGTCAGCGCTCTCCAGCGTTGAACCTGGCGATCCGCTCCGGCAGCTCCGCAAGCGAGTCGATCCGCATCGTGGTGATCGCAGCCGCGTCCGGATCGCCCTGCTGGATCGTGCCCCAGGGCCCACGCCGGATCAGCGCTGTCAGCAGCCCCGCCTGCACGGCGGGGCGTATGTCGTTGTCGAGCCGGTCACCGACGTACAGAATCTCGCCCGGCTCGGCAGGCGTCGCCTCGATGACATGCTCGAAGAACTTCACATCAGGCTTCGACGCACCCCAGTCATCACTGGTCGCGATGAGATCGGACGGCAGATCCAGCCCACGCAACAGACCGCCGGCCCGCACAGTCTGATTACCGGCGATGCCGACCCAGAGACCGGCCTCGCGCAGCCCAGCCAGCGTCGGCCGCACATCCGGATAGAGATCGTCCTCGCCGAACCACTCCGGCTTACCGGCCTCGGCCCGCCTGTCCCGCTCCTCCGCCAGATCGAACCCCCGCCGGAACTCCTGGAACGTCTCGCGGTAATCCCGCCCCTGCGCGATGACCGCCCCGAACATGGCTGCAAAGGTATGCCGGGGCACCCCCAGCCAATCAGCCCATGTTCCGTACTCCCGGGTCTCGTCCACAAGGCACTCACCGACATCGAACACCACAGCGCGAATCATGCTCGGCAGGGTAATGCGCCGCGCAGCCCTGTACTGAGGAGCCCCGGGGCATAACCTCACACCACCTTCGGTGCCGTGGCCCTCGCCGCCAAGATCCGATCTTCCCTGACCTCCTACCGCCCTCGACTTCCGAGGCAGGATGCGAGGTCAGGCCGCACGACACCATGCTCTACACCTCCACTGTTCCGCTACGACAGCGACCTGCTGATCAACCCGCACGTCTGGGGCCAACCAGCCAGCGCGAACCCCCTGCTCCATCTCAAGAGAGAGGTTCGCCATCGGGAGTTGTGGTCATGTCGCAGTAAACGATGGAGTCCACGAGGCGCTGGTCGTCGAACAGCGGAAACTCCGTCTCCAGCACGTCCCGCAATCCACGCTCGTCGGCCTCTAGCAGGGCCAGCGAGTGGTTCGCCACCAACCGGACCAGCCGGTCTTCCGCAGCGTGAGCGTCACGAAGAAACCGGGCTCCATCCAGCGGATGAAACCCGGTTACGGCCAGCCGCGGAGCGTAGCCAACATCATGCAGTACGGCCGAGCAGGTCAGCAGATCCGCGTCGTCCCCGAAAATCCCGGCCCCTTCGGCCGCGCGCCGGGGCGCCCCCTGTGAGCGCCCATCTACGAGGAAGTGACTCGCTCAACTCCGCCTCGGCCACACCGCTTGGCCACTTCTCCATTGTTGCTCCGCTCATGGCACGGTACGTGCCCAGGAACACCGAACACAGTCCCAGGCAGCCAAGGGACAATGCAGCGCGTTCCAGCCTTGAACATGGCCGCCGATCTCGGTTCCCTCTGCGCACGGCGCGGCGGCGTTGCCAGGGCCCGTCGCGGGTGGGGGTACCTGTTTTCCTCACTCGGGACGATGTAGAGGTGTCACTGTTTCCAGTTGAGTGAAAGTCGGTGGTCCCGCAGTGCTGCGATCGGTGAGTCCCGGTGAGGTGACGACGGCCATCTCATGCCTGTGCGGCCTGACCGCCCTTGGAATTCGTATACGGGGACGGGTAGCGCTTGCCCGCGAGCAAGGGCGGGCCATGGCTGCTGTGATCACCGCGGCTGCCGGGAACTGCCAGCCGGCCAGGGCCCGGCAGCGGACGCACTGGGGCATGGCGTGGTCCATCGACTTCCGAGAAGAGAGCGGTGTACTAGCGGAGGGCGTGTCCGGCGCCTACGAGTCTGAGGCCGCGAGGTCGGCAGGCGGTGGAGAGGGCCGGTGAGTCAAGCGGAGGACGGCGAAACGTCGGCCGAGTGGGCGGGAGATCGTGAACGCAGAGACGCCATGCAGATTTTCTACACAACCCATCACCCCAAATTGGCGGCGTTCGTGGGCCGGCGCGTGGATGGCCAACCGGGGATCGAGGACGTGTGCCAGGAGATCTGGCGCCTCTTCTTCGTCAAGTATGACGCTTATTTACAAGCGTACGACGAACCGGTCAAGGCGCTCTACCCGATCGCCCGGTGCCGCATCGCGGAGTTCTGGGAGCGGCGCGGACGGATGCGAGAGGCCCCTTTCGAAGGCGAGGACTTGGCGCTGCTGACCCATGCAATGACCTCCGACCTGCCTCTCGGAATCGAACGTCGTGTCGATGTAGAACGCGCTATGGCCTGCTTACCGGAGCGGCAGCGCGAAGCTCTGCACCTACACCACATTGACAACCTGACAGTCTTGGAGACCGCGCTGCTCATGGGCATCGGAGAGAACGGCGTGAAGAAACTGCTAAAGAAGGCCCTGTCCAAACTCCGTGCGGCACCCGCGCTTACGGGCTACCGGACGGCAGCCACTTCGCAGGAGGTGCCCAAGTGACCAGCGACGACCAGCACCAGCGCCTCATCGAGGATCAGAGCGACAGTGGCTTTCACGCCGTCATGGACAGCATCGACCGTCTGACAGCCGAGGAACGCGCGGCGCTGGCCTTGCAGGCCGATCAGGCTGAATTCGGCTACGAGGCTTACGCATTGGCTCTTGAGCTTCTTGAGCAGGGACATCGGGAGCGCGCGCTGTGCTGGTTGCGCACAGCCGCCCGCCATCACGTGGCCGGAGCTCAGCGGGCACTGCTCCCTCGGGGGGTTCCCACGGCCGCGCCCGACGACGTGAGACCGCTGCCCGCGCCAGCGGATACCGTTCCGTTGACTCCTCCGTTGGAGCGCGTGGCAGCAGACAGTAGCGACGCCCCTCCCGCCGACGCGGAGCCCACTGCCAGTGCGGGCACCCCCCTTCGTCCTCGGCTCTCTCCGGTCGCCCAGCGCATTGCCCTGGGAGTCAGGCTGCGAGAGCTCCGTGAGTCCAAGCAGATCAATTGCCACCAGGTCGCGGCAGCGCTGCATTGGTCCGCAGCCAAGATCAGTCGAATGGAGCGCGGCCAGGTCGCCTTCAAGGACCAGGCAGTCCGCGAACTGCTCACCCTGTATGGGGTGCACGATCCGGACGTGCGCCAAGCATTCCAGGAATCTGCCCGCGCGGCAAATGAGAGGGATTGGTGGAGCGACTACGGCGACATCATGCCACCGTGGCTCCAGACACAGTTCGCCCTTGAGCGAAGCGCCATCCACATCCACACCTTCGAGGTGCAATTCATCCCCGGTCTGCTCCAGACGGCGAAATATGCCGAGGCTGTCACCAGGATCGGTGATCCGCTCGCGTCCGAGACGGCGATCGATCGAAGAGTGGAATTGCGCATGAGGCGACAGGAATTCCTTTCAACCCCGGAGGCCCCGAAAGTCTGGGCCATTTTGGATGAGGGGGTGCTGCGTCGTGAAGTAGGCGGTCCAGACGTGATGCGGGAGCAATTGAGGCATCTCATCCAGGTGTCCGAACTACCGAACATCAGGCTCCAGATCCTGCCGTTCCAGGCGGGCGGCCATGCCGCGATCGGCGCACCGGTGACCATCATGCAATTCGCGGAGCCAGAACTACCCGATGTCGTCCACCTGGAGCAACTCTCTGGTGCCATCTACCTCGACAAGGCGGATGAGGTCGAAAGCTATCGAGGGGCAATGGATCGATTGGTTGCTTACGCCGAAACCCCTCTCGCAAGCGGGGAATACCTGTCTCGGCTCGTCGAAGATCCTGATCATGCTGCAGACGATGACTCGCCGAACGTGGTACCAGCGGTGCAGGAGCGAGCGTACACAAGATTCATGGAACGACTTACGAACAAAGCCCTACAACCGAGCGATACGGAGGAATTCATTGGCAACATGATTGCAAGCCACAGCTGAGTGCTACCAGTCAAAGAATAAAGGTCGGCTCGTTCCTTCGGGGGCCCCGGTCCGCGGCAGCCCTGGAGAAGGCACTGGTGGACGATTTCGAGCAGGCATACCGGGCAGCCCTCGGCAGGGGCGACAGAAGATGGAGACTGACGCCGCCTCAGTGAAAGCCACGCTCGGCGTGGAGTCCACGTCGCGCCGAGAAATGGGCCATTTTCGATCGCCCTACTCCTGCAACGGATCCTCTTGCCATGCAAGCCTACTCACGTCACCAGACCGATGAGCGAGGTCCTCACGCCCAGCAAGCCACGTTCATCACTGCGTGCCCCAGCTGTGCCCTCCAGACCGGAAATCCTTGGTCAACAACGGTACAAGGAGCCCTTCCCCCGAAGTCGCTCCACCCCAGGTTTCCGCAGTTCAAGCGGCAGCTCAGCTTCGTGTGACCCGTTGATCCCCAAGCTCAGAGCGCGGGTTCGGTTCCCGTCACTCGCTCCATGACGAAGCCCCAGGCCAGCGGCCCGGGGCTTCTCCGTGGTTGTCCAAGTCATGGGGTTGTCGTCCAGGCCGGCCGTCGGAGTCGCCGTGGCGATGGCGGCCGCCGCTGCCATGAGGTTGGCGATCGTTGGTTGTCGGACCTGGCAGCTACGTTGAGCGGATGACCTACGGAGACGGTGAGACCGGGGGCATCAGGCCGCAGCAGTTCCACGGGGCCGACGGTGGGGAGGACTGGCGTGTCGTGGGTGAGGGGGCCTGTGCGTACTTCCGTACCGGGTCGTTCGCGGTTGGTGCTCGGTTCGTGCAGGCGATCAGTGAGATACTGGGCGTCGGGGGCGATCACCCGGACGTCGATGTGCGGCAGGAGGGCGTGATGGTGCGGCTGATCACGGTCACTGGCGACTATTACGGGCTGACCGAACGGCAGGTCGAGGTGGCCCGGCAGATTTCGGCCGTGGCTCGCGCCCTGGACATACCGGCCGACCCCTCCGCCGTGCAGACCGTTCAGGTCACCGTCGATGCCCTCGCCGCTCCCGATGGGGTGGCGTTCTGGAGGGCCCTGCTGGGCTGTCAGGGGCGCGCCAACAGCGGCGAGGACCTGATCGATCCGCTCCGTCGCGGGGCGCCGTTCTATTTCCAGCAGATGGATGCACCGCGCCCGCAGCGCAATCGGGTCCATATAGACGTCTGGGTGCCGTACGACCAGGCCGAGGCCCGGATAGGTGCTGCGCTGGCGGTCGGTGGGCGGCTGGTGAACGACGCCGACGCGCCGTCGAACTGGGTACTGGCCGACCCCGAGGGCAACGAAGCCTGCGTGGGCGTGGCCGGTCCGCCTGAGTAGCCGGCCGTCCACCGGTCACTCGTGCGGGTCCGCCCAGTTCCTGCCACGTCCGGTGGTCCGCCCGGGTTTTGCCGGTCTGGGCGGTCTGACCGCGCGGTCTTCGTAGGATGAGCGGTCATGGTTGACCTCTATCCTCCGACCGCTCCCTACGATGACGGATTTCTCGATACCGGCGACGGCAACCGCATCTACTACGAGCAGCTCGGAAACCCGGCGGGCAAGCCTGCGTTGAACGTGCACGGCGGACCCGGGTCGGGTGCGGCGCGGCAGCCGGTCCGGGAATGGGATCCCGCGTGTTACCGGGTGATCCGCTTCGACCAGCGCAACTGTGGCCGCAGCACTCCGCACGCCAGTGACCCCGTGGCCGACATGAGTCTGAACACCACGCGGCATCTGATCGACGACATCGAGCGGTTGCGTGAGCATCTCGGTGTCGAGAAGTGGCTGCTCAACGGCGGGTCCTGGGGCTCCACGCTCATCCTCGCCTATGCGCAGCGGCATCCCGGGCGGGTCAGCCAGATCGTCATCCCCGCGGTGACGACCACCCGTCGCTCCGAGATCGACTGGCTCTACCGGGGCGCGGGGCGGTTCTACCCCGAGGCGTGGGACCGGTTCCGTGACGGCGTACCCGAAAGGGAGCGGGAAGGTGACTTGTTGGCGGCCTACGCCCGTCTGGTGGAGAGCCCCGACCGGGCGGTCCGGGAGAAGGCCACCGCCGCGTGGATCGCCTGGGAGGACGCGGTCGTCTCGGGCGAACCCCATGGCGTTCCCGGTGTGTACAGCGGCCATGCCCACGATGCCCAGGTCGCGTTGGTGCGCATCTGTGCCCACTACTTCAGCCACGGCGCCTGGCTGGAAGAGGATCAGCTGCTGAGGAACGCGTACAAGCTGGCGGGGATCCCCGGGGTGCTGGTGCACGGCCGGCACGACATGGCCGCTCCGGTGCACACCGCGTGGGAGCTGGCGAAGGCGTGGCCGGGGGCCCGGCTGCACATCATCGAGGACTCGGGGCACACCGGAAGCGACGCGATGCGTAGGGCGACCCGGGCGGCCGTCGAAGAGTTCAAGGACCGGTGAGGTGTGCGACGGCGCTGTCCTGGACAGCGCCGTCGCGCAGCGTCCCCCGGGGGGCAGCCCGGGGTCAGAAGGTGCGCAGCAGGTCGGCCGCGACGCTCACGGCGATGGTCGCCGGTTCCTTGCCGTTGATGTCGGCCAGGCCGATCGGGGTCTTGATCCGGTCGATGGTGGCCTCGCTGTGACCTCCCTCGGTGGCGAGGCGTTTACGGAACCGCACCCACTTGGCCGCCGAACCGATCAGCCCGATGGAGCCGAGATGGGTGGTGCGCAGGGCGCCGTCGCACAGGGCGGCGTCCTCGGCGTGGTCATGGGTCATGATCAGAACGTGCGTGCCGTGCGGCAGTTCGGCCAGTACCTCCTCGGGCAGCAGCGGTGTGTGGTGCACATGGATCTGGGCCACCGCGTCCGCCAGTACGTCGAGCCGCTCCTCGCCGAGCATCTCGGCACGGGTGTCGATCAGATGGAGGTCGAGGTCCTGGCGGGCCAGGATGCGGGCCAGTTCCAGGCCGACGTGGCCCACGCCGAAGACCGCGACGGCCCGCATCACCGGCAGAGGTTCGAGCAGCACCGAGACCGTGCCACCGCAGCACTGCACGCCGTGCCGGGTGGTCACCTTGTCGTTCAGGGCGAAGTCGATCAGCTCGGTCTCGGGCTGGAGCGCGACGATCATCTCGCGGGCCCGGTCGATCGCGACGGCCTCGACATTGCCGCCTCCGATCGAGCCCCATGCCTCGCTCCGCCCCACCACCAGCTTCGCGCCGGCGTCGCGCGGGGCGTGGCCGCGCACGGTCGCGACGGTCACCAGGACGCCGGGCTCCCGGCGTGCTCGCAACCGGGCGACCGCGGCGACCCAGGTCATGTCAGGCACTGCTCAACACCGCGGCGTCGGCATCGGTGCCGGCATCGGCGTCGGCGTCCGTAGTGGGGCCCTTACCGGTGCCTGTGTCAGTACCCGTGTCCGTGTCCGTACCCGTAACCGTGCCCGGACCGGCGTCGGCCACGCCCCCGGAGGCCCCGCCCCTGCGGGCCTCCTCGATCGCCCAGTAGACCGCCTCCGGCGTCGCGGGCGAGGCCAGTTCGACGCTGGTTCCGCTCGGCCCGAACGCGGCGGCGGCCTGCCGCAGGGCTTCCCGTACCGAGAACGCCAGCATCAGGGGAGGCTCGCCCACCGCCTTGGACCCGTACACCGCGCCCTCTTCGGTGGCGTTCTCCAGGAGCGTGACGTTGAACTCCTCGGGCATCTCCGAGAAGCTCGGCAGCTTGTACGTACTCGCCGCCTGGGTCAGCAGCCGGCCGCGGTGCGGTCCGTCCCCGGTGTCCCAGCGCAGGTCCTCAAGGGTCAGCCAGCCCGCGCCCTGGACGAAGCCGCCCTCGACCTGACCGATGTCGATCATCGGGGAGAGGCTGTCGCCGACGTCGTGCACGATGTCGACCCGCCGGATGCGGTACGCGCCGGTGAAGCCGTCGACCTCCACCTCGGTCGCGGCGGCGCCGTGTGCGAAGTACTTGAACGGCGTGCCCCTGAACGTCTTTGCGTCCCAGTGCAGACCCTCGGTCCGGTAGAAGCCGGAAGCCGACAGCTGGACCCGCTGGAAGTACGCGGTGTGCACCAGGTCGTCCCAGGCCAGCTCCCGCTCGCTGCCGAGGGCCCGGGCGACGCCCTCGACGATGCGTACGTCCGATGCGTTCGCACCCAGCTGGGACGCGGCCACCTGGAGCAGCCGCCCGCGCAGCTGCTCGCAGGCGTTCTTCACCGCCCCGCCGTTCAGGTCCGCCCCGGAACTCGCCGCGGTGGCCGAGGTGTTGGGCACCTTGTCGGTACGGGTCGGGGCCAGCCGGACCTTGTGCAGCGGGATGCCCAGGGTGGTGGCGGCGACCTGCATCATCTTGGTGTGCAGGCCCTGCCCCATCTCGGTGCCGCCGTGGTTGATCAGGACCGAGCCGTCCTTGTAGATCAGCACCAGCGCGCCGCCCTGGTTGAAGGCGGTGAGGTTGAACGAGATGCCGAACTTGACCCCGGTGATCGCGAGGGCCCGCTTGGTCTGCGGGTGGGCGGCGTTGAAGGCGGCGATCTCGCGTTCGCGCCCGGCGACACCGGCCTCGTCGCGGACCTGCTCCCAGACGGCGGCGATCCGTTCGGGGTGGGTGACCGGCTGTCCGTACGGCGTGGTCTGGCCCTGGCCCGGCCGGTAGAAGTTGCGCTCCCGCAGCTCCCTGGCGTCCAGGCCGAGCAGCGGCGCGCACCGGCCCATGATGTCCTCGATCACCAGCATGCCCTGCGGCCCGCCGAAGCCCCGGAAGGCGGTGTTGGAGACGGTGTTGGTTCTGGCGATCCGGCCGGCGACGCGCGCGTGCGGGATCCAGTACGTGTTGTCGATGTGGCACAGCGCGCGGGCCAGCACCGGCTCCGACAGGTCCAGGCTCCAGCCGCCGTCCGCCGTCAGGGTGGCGTCGAGGGCCTGGATGCGGCCCTCGGTGTCGAAGCCGATCCGCCAACTGGCATGGAAACCATGGCGCTTGCCGGACATGGTCAGGTCCTGGGTCCGGTTGAGCCGGAAGCGCACCGGCCGGCCGGTCAGCTTGGCGCCCAGGGCGGCGACGGCCGCGAAGCCGTGCGGCTGCATCTCCTTGCCGCCGAATCCGCCGCCCATGCGCAGGCACTGGACGGTGACCTCATGGGCGGGCAGGCCGAGCACGTGCGCGACGATTTCCTGGGTCTCCGAGGGGTGCTGGGTGCTGCTCTGGACGAACACCTGCCCGTTCTCGTCGATCAGGGCCAGCGCCGCGTGCGTTTCGAGATAGAAGTGCTCCTGGCCGGAGAACTGGAACTCACCGGTGAACACCCGCGCGGAGTCGGCGAAGCCCGCGTCGATGTCGCCGTGCACCATCACCGGCCGGGCGCCGTGGTAGCTGTCGGCCGCGATCGCGTCCTGCAGCGTGACCAGGGAAGGCAGTTCGTCGAGCTCCACCTCCACGGCCGCCGCGCCCAGCCGGGCCGCCTCCAGGGTCTCGCCGAGCACCCAGGCGACCGCGTGGCCGTGGAACATGACCTCGTCGGGGAAGAGCGGCTCGTCGTGCTTCATCCCGGCGTCGTTCACCCCGGGCACATCGGCACCGGTCAGTACGCGGACCACGCCCGGCACGTCGAGCGCGGGCCCGGTGCGCAGCGCGGTGATCCGGCCGCGGGCCTTCATGACCTGGACCGGGTAGGCGTGCAGCACGTCCTTGGTGCGCTGGACCAGGTCGTCGGTGTAGAGCGCGGCGCCCGTGACGTGCAGGGTGGCGCTCTCGTGCGGCATCGGAAGACCGACGACGGGCTTCTCGGGGCGTTCGGACAGCTGGCTCATGACGGCACCGCCTCGGTGGTTTGTGCGTACAGCTTCAGCAGGCTCTGGCCGAGCATCGCGGAGCGGTAGAGGGAGCTGGCCCGGTGATCGCTCATCGGGGTGCCCTCGCCGCGCAGCTCCCGGGCGGCGGACTCGACGGTCTCCGCCGTCCATGGCCTGCCCTCCAGGGCGGCCTCGGTGGCGAGGGAGCGGATCGGGGTGGCGGCCACACCGCCCAGGCCGATACGTGCCTTGCGGACGGTCCCGTCCTCGATGTCGAGCGCGAAGGCGACCGCCACGCTGGAGATGTCGTCGAAGCGCCGCTTGGCGATCTTGTGGAAGGCCACGACCGGCGACAGGGGCAGCGGCACGCGCACCGCGCGGATCAGCTCGCCGGGGCGCCGTACGCTCTGCCGGTAGCCGGTGAAGTACTCGGCCAGCGGGACCTCGCGCTCACCTTCGGCGCCGGTGAGCACCACCGATGCCTCCAGGGCGAGCAGCACGGGCGGGCTGTCACCGATGGGGGAGCCGGTGCCGAGGTTGCCGCCGAGGGTCGCGCTGTTACGGATCAGCCGGGACGCGAACTGTGGGAACAGCTCTGCCAGCAGCGGGACTTCGCCGTCAAGCCGCCGCTCGATCTCGGTGAGGGTCAGGGCCGCCCCGATGAGGACGGAGTCGGATGCGACGCGCAGCTCACGGAGTTCGGGCAGCCTGTCGATACCGATGACGCAATCCGCCCTTCGGGAGCGGATGTTGACCTCCACACCGAAGTCGGTGGAGCCCGCCACCACCACCGCGTCCGGCCGCTCGCACAGCAGCCGTACGGTTTCGGCGAGGGTGTTCTTCCGCAGGAACGCGCTGCCGTCCCGGGTGTAATCGGTGGCGACCGGTGCGGGCGGTGACTGCTCGCGGCGCTGTGCCAGCGGGTCCGCTTCGGGAGGCGTACCCACGGCGAACGCGGCGTCGCGGATCGGCCGGTAGCCGGTGCACCGGCAGAGGTTCCCGCTCAGCGCGTGCAGATCGAAGCCGTTCGGGCCGTGCTCGGGGTCGGCGGCGGGGGCTGCGGGATCGGCGGGGTCGGCGGGGGCAGCGCCGTCGGACTGCTCCGGGTGCGCGCAGCGGTCGGGGCGGTAGTACTCGGCGGCCATGCTGCAGACGAATCCCGGGGTGCAGTAGCCGCACTGGGAGCCGCCGCGGACCGCCATCTCCTCCTGCACCGGGTGCAGGGTGTCCGGCGTGCCGGGTGCACCGGCGGTGGCCAGGCCCTCGGAGGTGATGATCTCCTGACCGTCGAGCGCCGCGGCCGGGACCAGGCAGGCGTTGACCGCCACCCAGTCGGTGGGCTTGTTCACCCCGGGGCGCGCCACCAGGACCGAGCAGGCGCCGCACTCGCCCTCGGCGCAGCCCTCCTTGGTGCCGGTGAGGCCGCGCTCGCGCAGAAAGTCCAGCGCGGTGGTGTGGGGCGTGGCCGGTGCGAGCGGTGTCTCGTTCCCGTTGACCGTGATCCGCGCCGCTACCATGCCGGGCCTTCGTTTCGCCTCGGAACGGGTCGATGCATCGTATTCGCCATTTTTCGGGCCGCTTTCTGGGTCTTCGGCGCCGCACGCAGGAGAGGTGAGCGCACATCGGCACGCGACAGCGGCGTGCCGGGAAAGAGGTGACGTCACACCGGCGTGTGCCGGGAAAGGGGTGGTGTCACAGGTGGAATGTGCCGCGGACGGGGCACATCAGAACGGCGTACTCAGCAGCCGTGTGCGACCCGGCCCGGAACCCAGGCCGTACGGCGGGCGAGGCGGCCCAGATCAGAGCTGGTGTACATCTGCTGGTCGCCTCCTTCGCGTGGCCGGGCGGGTCGTCAGGGGTGTGCTTCTCCCGCAAAGTAGTTGCCGTGAGCACCAGGGTCAAGGGTCGCCCGGGGCGGCCGTGCGGCGGGCGGTCCCCCGTACGGCCTCGGCTCATGGGCCAGGGCGTCCCCAACCGGTCGGCGCACGGCCTCAGTTCAGCCGACGGGCACTCTCAGCCGACCGGCGCGCACCCTCACCCGACCGGCGCGCGCCTTCACCAGCGCGCCCTCAGCCGGCCAGCGCGCCCATCGGGTCCCAGGCGGGCAGGACGATCGGCTCCTCGTCGAGGGCGGCGGCCAGCTCCGGTGGCAGCGCCGAGCGCCGGACCGCTATCTCGAAGACATGCTCGCCGAACCACGAGTCGTTCATCGTCCAGAAGCCCTTGTCGGCCTTCTCCTCGCCCCAGCTGTTCTCCACCCGCCAGCGGCGCGGGTCCCCGTCCACCACGTCCACGCCCGTGAACAGCATCGCGTGGGTCATCTGTGTGTCGTGGTGCAGCAGCCGGGCGGCCTTGTCCATGGTGAAGGGGGCGTCGTACACACCCGCGTAGTCGAAGAGCTCCGCGTCCCAGACACCGGCGTCCGCGCGCATCATCTTGGCCACGTCGCAGCCGAACCAGACCGGCTCGCCGCCCACGATCGCGTCCATGGCCAGCCGCTTCAGCAGCTCCATCGGCACATTCAGATAGGCCACCGGCGGGGCCTCGACGACATTGCCCAGATACTCGACGGTGAAAGTGCGCCCGACCGGGCTCGACTCCCGTGGGTCGTGCACCAGGCAGACGTACTCGTCCAGCGGGAGCCGCACATACGAAGCGGCGAACTCCGCCGGGGTGAGCCAGCCGTCGCGGTGGAACTTGCGGTCCTTGTCCTCCCACTGCCACAGGAACCGCTGCGGCGGCGTGCCGAGGTGGATGCTGAGCACCCGGTGGATGCCCTCAAGCACCTCCCGCTTGCGCTCCCGCTGCGCCCCGGCACCCTCGGCCGCCTGCGCGCGCAGATCGCGGGCGCCCTGGCGGAGCAAGGTCTCCAGATCCCGGTTCATCGACCGGGTCGCGGATGAGCTGTGCGTCTCCGGCATGGCCGACTTGGGGACCAGGCCGTGCTTGGCGACCAGCGCCACGAACATGTTCCACTGCCCGCCGTCACTGATCGGGTCCGCCAGCACATGGGCCACCGTACGGTCGTCCACGTCCCGGTCCGAGGTCTCGATGACCGTCTCAAGGAAGTGGTTCGCCCGCTCGAACTTGTCCCACCAGAGCAGGTAGTTCTGCGAGAACTCGAAGTCCTTCACGCCCAGCGCTTCCGCCGCCCCGACCCGCAGCAGGTTGAGCCCGGCGAACATCCAGCAGCGCCCGCTCTGCTTCTGGTTGGTGACCTTCCAGTCGTCCAGGTGGTGGGAGACCGAGTGGTCGATGCCGGTGAGCACCCGCCGGTCCAGGGCGACATCGTCGACCGGTGTCCGGGTCACGGCGTTCTGCATCAGCCTGTTCGCGGGCCGGGCGGCGAATCCCTTCTCGAAGAATTCGAGCTGGTCCGGCGTCAGACTGCGGTTCATGGCCGAGCGGGATTCATCGTTTCCCAAGGTCACAGCGGTCCGCCTCCAGTCCCCAGCGCTCGCCGGATGAGCGCTTCCTCACCGTCGCACGGCCGTTCGGCCGGAGTCAACGGCGTACAGGGTGAGACTCCGGCGGCACGCGGAGCACCGTCCGCGCGTGGGCGGCCGATGCGCCACCGCCTTCGTCACCGGGGCACGGGGGTTGGCCGCAGCGGTCAGAGTCCGGCCTCCGCGCCGATGAGCAGATGCCAGGGCCAGGTGTCGCCGGCGGCGGAGGCCGGGGTGTGCGGGGCGGGCGGGAGGAGGTTTCTGGTGGTCTCGGAGACGGGGGCGCGCAGGATACCGACGGTGATGTCGACCAGCTGGGCCGCGAGCAGCGCCACGCGGCGGGCGTCGGCTGTCTGCGCGCCGTCGGCCCCTGCCTCGTCGGCTCGTACGTCGTCCCCCTGGGTGCCGCCTGCTCGTACGTCGTCCGGCCGGGTGTCATCCGCCCGTACGTCGTCCGGCCGGGTGTCATCCGCCCGTACGTCGTCCGGCCGGGTGTCATCCGCCCGTACGTCGTCCGGCTGGGCACCGTCCGGGCCGCCGCCGGGAGCCATCGTGTGCTCGCACGCGGACAGTGCGCGGACGGTGAGCATCATCGCCAGCGCGAGACGGGTGCGCAGGACGGGTTCCGGCAGGTCGTCGAGGAGTTGGGCGAGCGCGGTGAAGACGGTCTGCACGCTCTGGGTCGCCGCCGGGTCCGCCCGTACGAGGGCGCCCGTCCAGGGGGGTGTCGACACCTGGGCGAGGAACCGCGCGTAGTGGCTGTGCCCGTCGACCGTCTCGGCCAGCGGGCGGATGAGCACGTCGGCCAGCTCCTCCAGGGTGGGGCGCCCGGTCCGCTCGCGCAGGGTGGCCAGGAGACGGTGGCGGTGGGCGTTCACCTGCCCGGTGTGCCGTTCGAAGATCTCCCGGACCAGCTGTTCCTTGGTGCCGAAGTGGTACTGGGCGGCCGACTTGTTGCGCTGGCCGGACGCGGTGGTGATCTCCCTGAGCGAGACGGCGTCGATGCCGCGTTCGGCGAACATCCGCAGAGCCACTTCGGCCATGACCTCGCGCGTCGCACTCCCTCGGCTCATGGGGCCATGTTAAGGCCCGTTTCTTAATGGAGTCGTCTCCGGTAAGGCGGATACCTTAATAAGGCGTGTACCTTAATAGCGCCTGCCTTCATCATCCGTATGCATCTCTCCGTATGCATCTCTCTCCGTATGCATGTCAGGGAAGGACCACGCAGATGCCCCCGACGCCGAAACCCCCGATACCCGGGAAGCCGCGCCGCGCCGTGACAGCGGCCGCCTCTCTCGCCGCGGCGGCCGCCCTGGCGCTGGCCGTCGCCGGACCCGCCGACGCCGCATCCGGCCGCGCCCACACCATCTCCGCACCCGCACCCGCACCCGCACAAACCGACCCCGCCCAGGCCGACCCCGCTCTGCCCGGCCCCCTGCCGACCAGCCCCGGCATGGACCAGGTGCCGGGCTTCACCGGCCGTCCCGCCGCCCCGCACCCCGTGCCGGGCGGCGAGATCCACAACCCGGCCATGGCACCCGACGGGCTCAGCGCCATGCACGGCGACAGCTATGCGAGCAACACTCAGCCGCAGGGCGGCCCCCTGGGGCGCCGGCCGCGGGTGACCAGCGCGAGCAAGGTCACCGATCCCGCGGACCCGGCCCAGTGCGCCACGGCGACCTTCCTGCACAACGGGCTGATGGTCCTCAACTGCGGCAGCGCGTCCCACCACCCGACCCTGCGCCTGGAGGATCCCGTCACCCTCAGGGACCTGGCCTCCTACCCGCTCCCGGTGCGGCCCTCCACATACCGGGCCGCCGCGACCCACAACCCCGCCCTGATGTTCTCCGACACCTCGGGCTCCTACTACTACCTGGACAACCGGGACCGCATCGTCATCGCCGCCGCCGACCAGCGCATCCAGAGGCTGACGGCTCATCACACCCGTTCCGGGCGATGGGAGTTCGAGCAGGACAAGAGCTGGAACCTGCGTCCCCGGCTGCCGCACGACTGCGCCACCGCCGCCGCCCCCGACCCGGAGGGCGAGTGCGACCCGGTGACCGCGGTCCAGGCGGACTACCGGGGCCTGATGTGGTGGGTCAGCGACCACGGCCGCGTCGGCACCGTCGATCCGGCCACCGGCGCCGTCAGGACGGTCCGCCTCACCGGCGAGCAGATCGAGAACTCCTTCTCCACCGGCCCCGACGGCGTCTTCATCGCCACCGACCACGCCCTGTACAAGATGCACGCGACGCCGGACGGCACCCCGCGCACCGACTGGCGCGAGACCTACGACCGGGGCACCCGTACCAAGCCCGGCCAGATCAACCAGGGCACCGGCGCCACCCCCGCCCTGCTGGGCGGCGGCTACGTCGGCATCACCGACAACGCCGACCCCCGGATGCACGTCCTGGTCTACAAGCGGGGTGACCACGCGGGGGACCACCGTCTGGTCTGCTCCGTCCCCGTGTTCCGGCCCGGCGCCGGTGCCACCGAGAACTCGCTGACCGCCTGGGGCAACGGCTTCACGGTGGAGAACGACTACGGCTACACATCGGTCCGCAGCACCCAGGGCGGCAGAAGCACCCCCGGCGGCATCACCAAGATCGAGGTCAACAGGGCGGGCACCGGCTGCACGACCGCCTGGACCAGCGCCGAGCAGTCCCCCACCGTCGTCACCAAACTCTCCCGCTCCAACGGCCTGCTGTACGCCTACTCCAAGCCGTCCGACAGCGGGGGCACCGACGCCTGGTACCTCACGGCCATCGACTGGCGCACCGGCCGGACCCGTTTCCGTGTCCTGACCGGCACCGGTGACGCCTACAACAACAACTGGTCCCCCCTCACCCTCGGGCCCGACGGCTCCGCCTACATCTCGACGTACGGCGGGATCGTCCGTGTCCACGACAGGACCCGTACCCGGCGGTAGGGCGGCCCCCGGCAGCAGGACTGGCCCGGGTACGGGCAGCCGGACGCGTCGGAGCCCCGGGCCGCTCGCCCGGGGCTCCGACGCGTCACGGCCCGGTGTTCACCGGTGGTGGTGCGTCCTGCTGTGGTCCGTCAGCAGGGACCAGATCACGAAGACGCCGATCGCGATGGCGATGAACGCCCAGATCGGCTGGTACGGCAGCCACATGAAGTTCGCCACGATGCTGATCGCGGCCATGAACACGCCGAGCCAGCGGGCCGGCGGGACGCCCATGAGGATGCCGAGGCCGGTGAGGGCGAGGACCACACCGATCGCCAGATGGGTCCAGCCCCAGGCCGTCAGGTTGAACTCGTACGCGTAGTGGCCCACGCGGGTGTAGACGTGGTCCTTCGCGATACCGACGATGCCGTTGAGCACGGCGAGTACGCCGTCCACGAACAGCAGCACACCGGCGAACAGGGTTCCACCACTTGCCCACTTGCTCCCGCTGCCCCTGTCGGGCTGTGCGTGGTGAGGCGTGGGCGCCCCGGAGGGGCCTGCGGGCTGAGCCATGAGAGCCTCCTTCGCCGGGTCGTCACGCTGTCCGGCGTCATTTCGACGCTCCTCCCGCACAGCACCGGCCACCAGCCCGATTGAGCCATTCGGGTGAGCCTCGGCTCCGGCCAGGGCGGTTCTCAGGGAGCCCCGGCGTCTCCTCGGGCGCCCTGCCCGCACCTCAGACAGCGGGCCCGCACATCGGGCACGCGTCAGGACCGCAGGCCGGCGGTGCGGGCGCCCATGGCCCCGCGACCGACGGGCCGAGGTTGTCCAGGCATACGTCCACGCCGTGCAGCAGGGAGTCGAGGCCATGACTGCCGCTCGCCTGCCAGGTGCGGACGGCGACCGTCAGGGCGCAGGCGTGCATCGACACCAGGAGCTGCGGCCGCGGGTCGGCCGGATCCGCGAGGCGCTCCCGTGCGGCGAGGACCCCGGCGAGTGCGTCCTGCTCGCTCAGCAGCACCTGGTGGAGGGAGACGAGCAGGCCGGGCGTGACCGCCACCAGACGCAGTACGGCGAGGCAGACCGGCGTCGAGCGGTACGCGGGAAGGGCCCGCGCCACCTCGGTGAGCGCCTGGCGCGTGGCCGCCCGCAGCGCGGTCAGCGGCGGCTCGTCCGGGGGCCTGCGGTCCAGCTCGCGCAGAGTGATCACGGCCATCTCCCGGAAGACCCCGAGCAGCACGTCCTCCTTGCCCGTGAAGTAGCGCAGCAGCGTCCGCTTGGAGACGTCGGCCGCGGCCGCGATGTCGTCCAGCGTGGTGCCGTCGAAGCCGCGGGAGCCGAACAGGTCGAGGGCCGCATGGCAGAGCGCGTCGCGGGTCCGGAGCTTCTTGCGGGCGCGCAGGCCGGCGGACGCGGTGCGTACGGCCGGGCTGGGTGGCATTCGGGTTCCTCCTGGGCGGGACTGCGTACCGGCGGCCCGGACCGTGCGCGGCCAGGGGCATGGGCGGCCCGGATGGTGGGCAGCCAGGGGATTCTGTCACCCGGTGCCATATGCTTTCGGGTGACACGCCTGTCCGGCTCACGGCGGCGGCGGTGGCATCGATCCCGTCAGGGGATCCCCAGGTGGACCGGACGTGGGGGTCATGACTGTGGGGGGCCGCAGGCCCTCCGACCGCTGCCGCCCGCTGCCCGCCGCCGCCCGGCGGGCCTGTCGAACCTGTCCGCGTTGCCTGGAGGAACGTCCCGTATGTCTCGTCCCATCCGTGTCGCGATCGTCGGTGCCGGTCCGGCCGGCATCTACGCCGCCGACGCCCTGCTCAAGTCCGACGCCGCCCAGGCCCCGGGCGTCTCCATCGACCTGTTCGAGCGGATGCCCGCACCGTTCGGGCTGATCCGCTACGGGGTCGCCCCCGACCACCCGCGGATCAAGGGCATCATCACCGCCCTGCACAAGGTGCTGGACAAGCCGCAGATACGTCTCTTCGGCAATGTGGACTACCCCGGCGACCTCACCCTGGACGACCTCCACCGCTTCTACGACGCCGTCGTCTTCTCCACCGGGGCCATGGCGGACCGCGCCCTGGACATCCCCGGGATCGGCCTCGACGGCTCCTTCGGCGCCGCGGACTTCGTCTCCTGGTACGACGGCCACCCGGACGTCCCGCGCACCTGGCCGCTGGAGGCCGAGAAGGTCGCCGTACTCGGGGTCGGCAATGTCGCCCTGGACGTCGCACGGGTCCTGGCCAAGACCGCCGACGAGCTGCTGCCCACCGAGATCCCGCCGAACGTCCACGCCGGGCTCCAGCAGAACAAGGCCGTCGAGGTCCATGTCTTCGGCCGCCGCGGACCCGCGCAGGCGAAGTTCAGCCCGATGGAGCTGCGCGAGCTCGACCACTCGCCGAACATCGAGGTCGTGGTCAACCCCGAGGACATCGACTACGACGAGGGTTCGATCGCCACCCGCCGCGGCGACAAGCAGGCCAACATGGTCGCCTCCACCCTGGAGAACTGGGCCATCCGGGACACCGGCGACCGGCCGCACAAGCTCTTCCTGCACTTCTTCGAGTCCCCGGAGGAGATCATCGGCGAGGACGGGCGCGTGGCCGGGCTGCGCACCGAGCGCACCGAGCTGGACGGCACCGGCAATGTCCGTGGCACCGGCCGCTTCACCGACTGGGATGTCCAGGCCGTCTACCGTGCGGTCGGCTACCGCTCGGACGAGCTGCCGAAGCTGCCCTTCGACGTGGCGTCCGGCACTGTCCCGCACGAGGCCGGGCGGGTGCTGGCCGCCGACGGCAGCCACCAGACCTCCGTCTACGTCACGGGCTGGATCAAGCGCGGGCCGGTCGGGCTCATCGGCCACACCAAGGGCGACGCCAACGAGACGGTCGCCTGCCTCCTCGACGACCACACCGCGGGCCGGCTGCCCGGGGCCGCCCTGCCGGAGCCGGACGCCGTCACCGACTTCCTGCGGGAGCGCGGCATCCGGTACACGACGTGGGACGGCTGGTACCGGCTCGACAGCCATGAGCGGTCCCTGGGCGAGGCGGAGGGGCGCGAGCGTGTGAAGGTCGTCGAGCGCGAGGACATGCTCGGCCACAGCGGAGCCTGATCCCACCCGGCTCCCGGGCTGCCCGGGACCGCATCGCACAGCGCAGCGGGGCCCGGCCGGAACACCGCCGCAGTCAGGCGGGATCCGGCCGGGCCTTCGCGGTCTCACCGGTCAGGCGGGTTCCGGCCGGGCCTCCGAGATCTCCAGGTGGTCGGCGTCGGCGCGTACGACGTCCGCCCGGCGCGGGGTGCCGGCGGCGGCCCGCAGTTGCGCGGCCGTGGTCTCCAGCGCGTCTGCGACGATTTGCGGCGACCGCGTGCCGGGGCGGGCTCCGGTCGTTCTCGGCCCGGCTGAGGAACGGCGACGAGGGGCCGCTGAGCGCGGCGGCCTCCGCGAGGGTACGGTCCAGGGGCCTGCACCGCCCTCGGATGCCCGGCCCGGTCCGGAGGGCAGGTCACCCTGCCCTACCCCTGGGCGAAGAAGGACTTCAGCCGCTCCGCCGCGTCGGGCGCGAGGCCCATCCTCTCCGTCTGCGCCGACCCTTCCGCGATCTCCGCCGTACGGTCGAACATCTCCGCCTCGTAGGCGGCGACGGCCGCAGCCGGATCGTCACTGTTCTCCACGATGGCCCGCGCCAGCAGGATGCCGTCCAGCATCGCCTGGTTGGCGCCCTCACCCACCGGGGGCATCAGATGTGCGGCGTCTCCCAGCAGGGTGACATCCGGGCGGGACCGCCACCGGGTGCCGACCGGCAGGGCCTCGATGTTCCGCCCCATGAGCGATCCGGGGTCACAGGCGTCGATCAGCCCGGTCAACTCGGGGGCCCAGCCGGGGAACAGGCCATGCAGACGCGCCACGGTTCGGGCCCACTCCGCGCCGCCGAACCCCTGGCGGCCGATCCAGCCATCATCGGTGCGGAGCGTCACCGAGACGCGGATGGAGCCGTCGCCGGACCGCTGCGCGCCCAGGTTGATGTTGTCGCCCAGGGCCATCAGGCTGCCCGGTCCGACGAAGTCCGCCACGTGCGGCTGCCGCCGGTCGGCGTCGGCGATCGTCAGCTGGAGGTAGGCGGACAGATGGACCGGCCGGGCGTCCGTGAGGAGGGTGCGGATACGGGAGCGCCCACCGTCCGCTCCGACGAGGAGATCGCAGTCGCCGTGGCCGCCGTCGGCGAAGAGCAGCCGGTGGCCGCCCGCGGGCAGTTCCTCGGTACCGGTCAGATGGCGCCCCCAGCGCAGGGCGCTGTCCGGCACCCCGGACATCAGCAGCTTCCGCAGGGCGCCGCGGTCGATCTCCGGCCGGGTGCCGCTGCCCGGCTCGGGGGCGTGCTCCCCCACGGTGCTGCCGGCCGGATCGAGGATCCGCAGGGCCTCGCCCTCGGGCCGGGCCTCGGCCCGGAACGCGTCGGCCAGCCCCAGCTCCGCCAGGGCCCGCTGCCCCGACCCGGGGTGCAGATCGAGTGAGCCCCCCTGCGCGCGGGCGTCGAGGCCGGTGTCCCGCTCGTACACGGTGGCTGGGATGCCCTGCCGGTGCAGCATCGCTGCCAGCACCAGGCCGCCTATACCACCGCCGACGACGGCGATCCTCGGCCTCTTCTCGGCGTCGGTCGTGACCCTGCCGATCGGGACCCTGTTGGTCGGGACCCTGTTGATCGGGACCCTGTTGATGGTGTCCATGCTGCCCTCCGGCCATCCCATTTCTGTACAGCGTACGGAAATTACCGTACATCGTACGGAACGATGACGGCGTACGGTAACCGTGTGGAGCTGATCTGGGAGCGCCCCGAACCGCGCGGCCGCACGGTGGTCCCCGTCGACCGGGGCCGGATCGTGGCGACCGCTGTCGCCCTGGCCGACGCCGAGGGTCTGTCCGGCCTTTCGATGCGCAAGGTCGGCGCCGAGCTGCGGGTCAGCCCGATGCGGCTGTACGGCTATGTCGCCACCAAGGACGAGCTGCTCGACCTGATGGCCGATGCCGTCTACGGCGAGATCGCGGCGGGAATCGGCGACTCCCCCGAGTGGGACGAGACACTCACCGCGATCGCCGTCACCACCCGGGAGTGCGCCCTGCGGCACGAGTGGTTCGTCGAACTGATCGGCGGCAGGCCGCACTTGGGCCCGAACGCCCTGACGGTGATGGAGGCCACCGCCACCGCCCTGGCCGGCGCCCTGAGCCCGGAGGGCGGCGACGGCGACGGCAACAGCAACAGCAACAGCAACAGCAACAGCCGCATCATGGCGGCCCTCGGTGTCTTCAACGCCTACCTCGTCGGCGCCGTCCGCAACGAGGTCACCGAACGGCGCGTCAGCCGGGAGAGCGGCGCCGACGAGGCACAGTGGCAGGCGTCGGTCGGGGACTACCTCGGCCGCCGGCTGGCGACCGGGCGCTATCCGACGACGGAGCGGATCCTCCGGGGGAAACCGGAGGGCGACCCCGCCGAGACCTTCGCCGAGGAAGTCGCGATCATCATCCGCGGCGTGACCCACACCGGCTGACCCGGGCGGCCGCCCAGGATCGTGCGCCCCTTCCCGCCGCTGGTCATGAGCGTCACCAGCCGCTGATCCCGCTTCCGCCCCAGGCCCCCCGTCCGCGGCCCCGGACCCGGCCGTGCGGCGTGGCGCGCTGTGACACCGGGTGTGTGGCGTTGACATGGTTGCGTACGGAGAGACCTGAACGAGCCCTGCGCCTCGGGAGAGGCCGACCGGGCAGAGGAGCGCTGCACATGAGTCTTCGGCTGAAGGGCATCACCCGCGACGAACACCTGGCCTTCATCAGGTCCCGGCCCTCGGCGAGCCATATGCAGGTTCCGTCGTGGGGCGAGGTGAAGCCGGACTGGCGGGCGGAGAGCCTGGGCTGGTTCGGCGCCGACGACCGGCTCGTCGGGGCGGGCCTGGTGCTGTTCAGGCCGCTGCCCAGGCTCAGGCGCTCCCTCGCCTATCTGCCCGAAGGCCCGGTCATCGACTGGCACGCGGCCGATCTGGAGCGGTGGCTGGAGCCGATGCTCGCCCATCTGAAGAGACGCGGGGCCTTCTCGGTGAAGATGGGGCCGCCCGTGGTCACCAGGCGCTGGGACACGGAGGCGGTCAAGGCCGCGATCGCCGACCCGGCCGCCGGGCGGCTGCGCGACGCGGACCCCACCTGGCACGACCCCCGGGCCCTGGACATCGCCGACCGGCTGCGCCGGATGGGCTGGCAGCAGACCGAGCCGGGCGGCGAGGACGGCTTCGCGGTGGGCCAGCCCCGCTATGTGTTCCAGGTGCCGTTCGCGGGGCGCTCGCTCGACCAGGTGCACCAGAGCTTCAACCAGCAGTGGCGGCGCAACATCAAGAAGGCCGAGAAGGCCGGCGTCACCGTCGAACGGGGCGGCTACGAGGACCTGTCCGCCTTCTACGGCCTCTACGCCGAGACGGCCGAGCGGGACAGGTTCATCGCCCGCCCGCTCTCCTACTTCCAGCGCATGTGGACCGTACTGACCGCCGAGGACCCCGACCGTATGCGGCTCTACCTCGCCCGCCACGAGGGCGAGATCCTGGCGGCGGCCACCATGCTGACGGTCGGGGAACACGTCTGGTACTCCTACGGCGCCTCCACCAGCCGTAAGCGCGAGGTCCAGCCGAACAACGCCATCCAGTGGCGCATGATGTCCGACGCCCACGCACTCGGCGCGGGCGTCTACGACCTGCGGGGCATCACCGACACCCTGGACGAGGACAACCACCTCCTCGGCCTGCTCCGCTTCAAGGTCGGCACCGGCGGCCACGCCGTCGAGTATCTGGGCGAGTGGGACTTCCCCCTCAACCGCTTCCTGCACAAGGCCCTCGACCTGTACATGTCCCGGCGCTGAGCCCCCGACCCGTCAGGGTGTGCCGAGCAGTTCCAGCGCCTCGGTCCAGCGGAAGCCGGCCGCGGGGTCCGGGGCCCCGGGCCGGCCCGGATCGTACGCGCTGAACAGGACGCCCATGGAGCGCAGCGCCTCCACGCTCCTGCGGTACGCGGGGTGGGCGGCCTGGGCCCCGTTCAGACAGGGCAGTACGGCGGTGGGGACGCGCGCGCCGAACGCCTCGCAGAGGATGCCGAGTGCCAGGGTGTCCGAGATACCGGCCGCCCATTTGTTGATGGTGTTGAACGTGGCGGGCGCCACCGCGATGGCGTCCGCCGGCGGCAGCGGACGCGGGTCCCCCGGGGCGCGCCAGGCCGACCTGATCGGGTACCCGGTCTGCGCCACCACCGCCTGCGCGTCGATGAAGCCGAGCCCCTGGGGGGTGGCGACGACCCCCACGTCCCACCCCTGCTCCTGTGCGGCCGCGATCAGCTCGCCCACCCCGCCCGCGATCCCGGACGCGCAGACGACGACGTAGAGGAAGGGCTTCTTCGGCCGGCCGACACGCTGGTTCCCGTCCCTGTTCCCGTCGGGCTGTTCCGTCATGTGGCCCCCAGCCTGCTGGTGAAGTGTGGTGTGCTGAGGGCCAGTCTGCGGTACGCGCGCTCCCCTCAGCGCGAGCCGATCGCCGCCACGAGTTCCGCGACCCCTTTCTCCCGCAGTACCTGGTAGTGGTCCCCGGTCAGTTCGACCACCGTGGGCGGTGTCGCCGAGTAGCCGGAGTGGCCCTCGATGAACGAGTAGTCGTCGCCGGACGCCTTGAAGACGGTGACGGGGGCCGTGAGCCGGCGCTCCAGCAACTCGGCGAAGGTGTAGTCGAATTCGTAGGTCGCCGCCACGATCCGGGTGATGCGGCGGATCACGCCCGGGTCGAGCGCGGGGACCGCTCCGTGGACGAACGCCACGAAGCCCTCCTCGTCGCGCACCGTGCGCAGGCACTCGGCCAGCTCCGGGCCGCCGATGCGTCCCAGGAACACCGAGAGCAGTACGGCGGTGTAGACGGGGTTGGTGAGGGATGCCTCGCGCGAGTACCGCTCGCCCTCCGCGAGTTCCACCGTCGGGTTGCCGGGGCAGATCAGCAGGACCTCGTCCACCTTGTGGCCGTCCCGCTCCAGCTGCCAGGCCGCCTCGAAGGCGACCCGGGCGCCGAAGGAGTACCCCCAGAGCGTGTACGGGCCCTCGGGCTGCACGGCGCGGATCTCCGCGATGTCGGCCGCCGCCATCTCGCCGATGGTGGCGAAGGGGCGCTCCCCTTCGTTGATGCCGGCCGCCTGGATGCCGTAGAACGGTCCGCCCGCCGCCGAATCGGCCGCCAGCGTACGGAGGTTCATCGGGTATCCGCCGAGGCCCGGCCAGCAGAAGACCGGCTTCCCCGCGCCGTTGTCGTGCAGCGGCAGCAGCCGGGACGAGGGCGCGGGCGAGTCCTGGACGACCCGGGCCGCCAGGTCGGAGAGGCGCGGGCACTCGAAGAGGGCCTGGAGGGGCAGCGCCGTGCCGAACTCGCGGTTGACGCGATGGGTGAGGGTGACCGCCACCAGGGAGTTGCCGCCGCGGGCGAAGAAGGTGTCCGCCATCGAGACGTCCGGGTACTTGAGCGCCGCGCCCCACAGGGCTGCGAGTCTCCGCTCGGTGTCCGTCGCGGGCGCCACATGCGGCTCCCCCGGCGCCCCCGCGTCGCGCACCGCGTCCGAGGCCGCGAGGGCGGCCATGTCCACCTTGCCGTTGGCGGTGAGCGGCAGTGCGTCCACCACCTGCACCCGGTCCGGGATCATGTAGTCGGGCAGCAGCCGCACCAGGTCGTCGCGGATCATCTCGGTCGGGCCGCGCATATGGACGGAGTCCTCGCGCATCCCCTGCGACGTCAGCTGTTCGTCGCTCACCCGGCCGCCGATGAAGAAGTACGAGGGCCCCGGGGCGATGCCGGCCCCGGCCAGCAGGTCGTCCAGGCGCAGGGCGGCGGGCAGCGGGTTTCCGCTGCGGGACGAGTAGCCGGAGGACATCAGACCGAGCCGCAGCCCGTTGCACTGGAGATGGTGGAGGAGTCGGCCCAGCACCACGTAACGCAGCCAGGGGCGTTCCTCCCGGCTGACGGCGGAGATGCCGAACGACGCCGTCCCGTACACGCCCTGGTTGATGGCGATCACATCGCGGCGGCGCACCACATCGGCGGATATGGGGTGCAGTTCGCCGCCGGAGTACCGGTACGTTCCCTCCGCGAGCCCGGCGACCCGGTCGCCGTGCGCCTGGACGAAGAGGTCGACGGCGAGGTCCGCGGCGGGGGTGCCCGCACCGGCCGTGGCGGGCACCAGGTCGAAGGCGCCCATGTAGTGGTCGTCGGCCGCCGCGCCCACCAGCGCGGGGAACGCCGTGTCCAGGCCCGCCGGGCGCACGGCCAGGCCGTACGCGGGCAGCACCCGGTCGAGTACACCGAGCAGGTGCCCGGCCTCGAACTCCAGCACCTCGTCGATGTTGTTGCTGTAGACGGCGGCGATGGCGGCCCGCCGGCCCAGCAGATGGACGCGGGTCCCGCAGGCGCCGCCGCCCGGGGCGTCGGCGAAGCGCACCAGCGCGTGGCGTGCCGGGTGGAAGTAGTACAGGCCCGCTCCGAGGCCACGGCTCCCGTCGGTCTCCAGGTGGATCTGGGTGGCGTAGAGGGCACCGGGCGAGGCGTAGGCGTACTTCGGGAGGAGCCGCTCCTCGCTGTGGAACGGTCCGAACCAGCGCAGCAGCTCGCCGAGCGAGTCGAGGTCGAGACCGCGTGCGGCCGGGGCGGGGGCGGATGTCGCGGTCGTAGCCGCAGACGGTGACGGTGCCGGTGCCGGTGCCGGATCTGCCGCCGGTGCCGGTGCCGGATCTGCTGACGGTGACAGGAGGCGTACGAGGTCGTCCCGGGTCACGGGCTCGGTGCCGTCGTGGAAGCGGTAGGTCTTGCGCGCGAAGACCTCCGCGCGCTGCGCGGCGCTGCCCTGCGCGCCCGGCAGGGCCACCGCGGGCAGCCCGGCCAGCTCCTCGTCGGTCCGGACGCCGGGGTGGGAGAGCTGGGCCCGCACCTGGAGGCGGCTGGCCTTGGACTGGTGGTGCGACCCGTGGTTGCCCTGGTCCATCAGGGCGGCCTCGCGCGGGTTCAGCTCCACGCAGGCCACCAGGGTCTGCCAGCCGGTGCCGGGTGCGCTGGTCACGACGGCGGCGGCCCTGCGGACCCAGGTGTGCTCCTCGACCGCCGACGCGACTTCCTCCAGCTCGACCCGGTAGCCGCGGAGTTTCACCTGGCTGTCGATGCGGCCGGAGAACTGCAGGGTGCCGTCCGGATTCCAGGAGACCAGGTCGCCGGTGCGGTAGAGCGGGCCGTCGGGGGAGAGCGCGCTCCGTACGAAACGCTGCGCCGTCTGCTCCGGGAGGTTGAGATAGCCGCGGGCCACCTGGGCGCCGCCCAGGTGGAGTTCGCCCTTCTCGCCGATGTCGACGGGCCGGCCCTGGTCGTCCAGTACGAAGGCGGTGACCCCGTCCACGGGCGTCCCGATCGGCACGGTCGTGGCCGGTGCGCCGCTCTCGGGCGGGCCGGACGCCACCACGTGGGCGGTGGCGTTGATGGTGCACTCCGTCGGACCGTAGAGGTTGACCAGCGACACGCCGGGCAGCGCGGCGGCGAACTCCCCGGCCAGCGCGGTGGTCAGCGCCTCGCCACCGCAGAAGACCCGGCGCAGTGAGGCGCACCCGGTGAAGCCGTCGGTCTCCAGCAGCGCCTGGAGCAGCGTCGGGACGCACTGGAGCGTCGTCACCCCGTGCTCGCGCACCAGGGCGACCAGCGCGTCGGGGTCCCGGTAGACGTTCGGCAGGCCCGCCACCACCGCGCCGCCCACGGCGGGGGCGAGGATCTCCCACTGCGCCGCGTCGAAGCTCATGGGGGTCTTCTGCAGGATCCGCACATCGGGGCCCAGATGGCCGGTCGACCGCAGCCAGGTCAACTGCGAGACGACAGCGCGGTGTTCGATCATCACGCCCTTGGGGCGCCCGGTCGAACCCGAGGTGTAGATGACATAGGCGAGGTCCTGCGGCCGGGCGGCGGACAGTGGGGCGGCCGTCTCACCGGCCGCCGACGGCCCGGCCGGCCGCTCACCCGCGGGCCCGTCCAGGACGATCACGGTCGCCTGCGGGCCCGCGAGGGCCCGCGCCCTGTCGGCCAGGTGGGACTGTGTGACCAGCAGCCGCGTCCCGGAGTCGCGCACCATGAACCGTAGGCGCTCCTCCGGATACTCGGGCGACAGGGGCAGATAGGCACCGCCGGACGCGAGGATCCCCCACACCCCGATCACCAGGTCGGCCGAGGGTTCCGCGTACAGGCCAACGGTGACATCGGCCCCGGCGCCGAGGCGGGCCAGCCGGTGCCCGAGTGCCTCCGCCGCGCCGACGAGTCCGCGCCGGGTCAGGCGGCCGCCCGGGTGTTCCAGCGCGGTGGCACCGGGGTGCGCGTCGGCCTCACGTCTGAGCAGGTCGAAGAGGGCCGGTTCGTGGAGAGGGGCGGCGGCCGCCCGGACTGTCGGGTGGGTCTGAGTCTCCATGGGATCCTTCGTGGCACGAGGTGCCGTGGCGTGGTCCTGACACGGCAACGGTCTGCGGAACGGACACGGCAACGGGTCTACGGAACGGACTAGGTGGGGGGCTCACCCGACGCGGGACGGCGGCACCGTGACGCTCGCTCCGTGGGTCCCCCGTCGGAGCCGGGCCGCCGAATCCCCAGGCTCCGTACGGCCGTTCTCCATGGACCCGCGGCCTCCGGCACGGCGCCACGCGGGTGGAGCCGGAGCCGCCCCGGTACGTTTCCGCTACGTCCGGTACGGGGGCGTTCCGCCGCCTTTGCGAGGCACCACACCGGAGGCCGCGGGCCGGTCAACAACGATCAGCCGGACGGTTCCTGGTGGTCGCTAAGAGTGTGCGTGCGGTTATTCCCGATCACCTCCTGTCCGGATCCCGATCGGGGGTAACCGCCTAGACTCTCCCCGGACGCCTCTCCTGCCAGGGTGTTTGGCGTCCACAAGGGGGGACGGGGTATGGACGAGAAGGAAGACCCGGTGGCGCATTTCAATGTCCTCGGGTCGTTGGAATGCTGGGCCGGGGGGAACCGCGTGCACGCCGGAGGGCCGGTGCACGAGCGCGTCCTCGCGATGCTGCTGCTGGAGAACGGTCATGTGGTGCCGGTGGCGCGCCTGGTGGACGCGGCCTGGGACGAGGAACCGCCCACCACCGCTTCCCACCAGATCCGCAAGGCGGTGGCCGCGCTCCGCAGCCGGATACCGGGCGGCCGGGACCTGTTCCTCACCGACGGCCCCGGTTACCGCGCCGCCGTCCCCGACGAGCAGCTCGATGTACGGGTGTTCTCCCGCTCCGCCCGGCAGGGCGCCCAGGCGCTCGCCGAAGGCGACCCGGTCAGGGCCCGCGGTCTGCTCCAGGCGGCCCTCGCCCTGTGGCGCGGTCCGGTGCTCGCCGGGGACGGCGGCGAGGTCATCGCGGTCGCCTCCACCCCGCTGGAGGAGCGGTGGCTGACCGCCGCCGAACAGCTCTTCCGGATACGCCTCGACGACGGGGAGGCCGCCGAACTCGTGGGCGATCTGCGGGCCGCCGTCGCCGCCCACCCGCTGCGCGAGACGCTGCGGGGCCAGCTGATGCTGGCCCTCTACCGGTCACAGCGGCAGGCCGAGGCCCTCAAGGAGTACGAGGCGGTCCGCTCGATGCTCCGCGACGAGCTGGGGGTCGACCCGGGCCCGCACCTCAAGGCCCTCCACCAGGCCATCCTCCAGGAAGCCCCGGAGGCCGCGGCCCCGGAACGCGCCCGGCGCCCCGCGCCGCCCGACACCGGCCACGCCGAACCGGGAGACGACCTTCCGGGGCCCCGTACGCTCCCCAGCGACCTGGGCGACTTCACCGGCCGCCAGGCCGAGTTGGGCAGGCTCCTCGCGTACGCCACCGCGCCCGAGCCGGCGAACGGACTGCGGGTCGTCGCCGTCGACGGCATGGGCGGCTCCGGCAAGACGACGCTCGCCGTGCACGCCGCGCACCGGCTGGCCGACCGCTACCCGGACGGCCAGCTCCACATCGACCTGCGGGGGTACACCCCGGGCGAGCAGCCGTTGCGGCCCGCAGCGGTCATCTCGACCCTGCTGGGCGCGCTGGGCGTCGCGCCCGAGCGGGTGCCCGAGGACGACGCGGGCCGGGACGCGCTGTGGCAGTCGACGCTCACCGGCCGCCGCATCCTGCTCCTCCTGGACAACGCGGCCGACCTCTCCCAGATCAAGCCGGTCCTCCCGGCGTCGCCGGGCGCACTGGTCCTCGTCACCAGCCGGGTCCGGCTGGTCGACCTCGACGGGGCGGACTGGATCTCGCTCGGTGAGATGACCCGCGAGGACAGCACCGCCCTCATCGCCCGGACCCTCGGCCAGGACCTCGCCGACAGCGACCCGGAGGCCACCGCGGCGCTCGCCGGGCTCTGCGGCCATCTCCCGCTCGCCCTGCGTATCTCCACCGCCCGGCTGCGCAACCGGCCGCGCTGGACGGTCCGCAATCTGGTGGACCGGCTCAGCGACGAGTCGCGCCGTCTGGACGAACTCCACTCCGGGGACCGGGGCGTCGCGGTCAATCTGCGGCTGTCGTACCAGGCGCTCGACCAGTGGCACCGGACCGCCTTCCGCCTGCTCGGCCTGCATCCCGGCACCCATGCCGATGTCCACTCGGCGGCGGCCCTGCTCCAGGTCGGCATCCAGGAGGCCGACGAGGTCCTGGAGAACCTGCTCGACATGCACCTCCTCCAGCAGCACGAGGTCGGCTCGTACGCCTTCCACGACCTGGTGGGGGCGTTCGCGAGAAGCCTGCGCAACGACGGGACGCGGACGGCCGACGTCACCGCCTTCGAACGCCTCCTGGACTTCTGGTTCCTGGCGACGGAGCGGGCCTGCGCCGTGCTCTTCCCCGGCCGCGCGGAGTACCCGGCGCCCGGCCGGGAGCCGGCGGCCGAGGCCGAGTTGCCGCGCCTCGACACCCCGGAGCGCGCCCGCGCCTGGTTCGACCGGGAGCTGGACTCGCTGAAGGCCGCCGTGCGCATCGCCCATGAGTGGGGGCTCCACCGGCATGCCGTGGGGCTCGCGCGCAATGTGGTCTTCCATCTCAACCTGCGCAGCCGTACGGAGGAGTTCCACGAGGTCTCGACGGTCTCGGTGGCCGCCGCCCGCGCCCTCGGCGACGCGCTGGCCCTCCGGATGAGCCTCTCCAACCTGGCGGCCGCCCAGTGGAAGCTGGGCCGTCTCAGGGAGGGGGCCGAATCGGCGCACGAGGCAGTGGAGACCGCCCGGCGTATCGGCGACCGGCGGGGCGAGGCGTTCAGCCTCGATCTGCTGGGGCTGCTCCATATGTCGCTGGGCGACCTCTCGACCGGACGGCACCATCTGCGGCAGAGCGTCGCCCTTCATGTGGCGACCGGCAACGCGGGCCAGGAGGCGACGGCGCTGTGCAACCTCAGTACGGTCAGCACCTGGCTCGGTGACCTGGAAGAGGCGACCCGGGCCGCCGAGCGGGCCCGCGCCATCTACCGCAGGCTCGGCGACCGCGACAACGAGGTGGCCGCGCTCAACGACCTCGCCATCGCCCATCTGCAGAGGGGCGATCCGCAGGCCGCCCGCCGCTGTGTGGCGGACACCGAGGAGATGGTCGACGAGAGCCGGATGCCGGAGAACCTGGCCCTGACCCTGGTGCTGGCCGCGGACGTCCACCACCGCCTGGGGGACGCCGAGGGAGCGGGCAGCAGGCTGGACCGGGCGCTGACGCTGGCGAGATCGCGCGGCACACCGATCCGGCGGGCCACGATCGAGAACATCGCGGGCTTCGTGCATCTGCGGCGCGGCGAACCGGAGACCGCGCTCGCCCTGCACCGGCACGCCCACCGGTCGTCGGAGTCGATCGGCTACCGCTTCGAGCAGGCGCGGGCGCTCACCGGGATGGCGGCCGCGTCCGTGGCGCTGGGATTCGGCGCGGAGGCAACGGAGTTCGGACGGCGGGCCGAGGAACTCTTCGAGCGGATGCGGGTACCGGTCACGGGGCGGCCGACGGTGAAGCCTGAGGCGTTCCACGACCGCACGGCGAAAGCCTGAGGCGCCCCGGCCGGACGGCCGAAAGCCTGAGGCGCCCCCGGCCGGGCGGCGGGGGGCGCCTCAGGGTGGTGCGGGTGGCGGCCGGGCGGCCGACGCGGCCGCTGGTCGGGGCGGCGGTCCGGTGGCTGGTGACAGGTGACCGGTGGCCGATGACCGGCGGCCGGTGCGTACGGCTTTCGGCGCCGGACGCGTACGGCCTCCGGCGGCCGATGTCCGGTGTCCGGCGCTCGGCGAGCGGCGTCCGGCGATGGGCATCCTGCGCTCGGCGAGGGCGTCCGGCTGTCGGCGCTCGGCGGCCTGCGCTCGGCGTCCGGCGTCCGGCGTCCGGCTCAGACGACGGGGGCGCCGCTGGCCGTGGTGCCGGGACCGGCGTTGGTGTCCGTCGTCGCGCCCGGACCGGCGTTGGTGTCGACGGTCGCGCCCGGGCCGGCATTCGTGTCCGTCGTCGTACCGGGCCCCGCATTGGTGTACGGGGTCAGCCCCGGCCCGGCGTTCGTGCGGCCGGGACCGGCGTTCGTCGCGCTGACCACCGTGTGCTGTGCGTTTCCGGCGTGCGCGCCGGTGCCGAGTGCGACGGCGAGGACGGTGGCGAGTGCTCCGAAGAGGACGGTGGCTCTGTGACTGGGCATCGGCTCTTCATTTCCTGTTCACGCGGTGTGGAAGGAGGACGAACAGATCGTCACAGGGCCCGTTCCCCGATGGTTCCCGTTCGGCGACCAGCCCCCGGTAACGGCCCGCGCCCGTCCGCGTACAGGGTGTTCGTGCTCCCTCGGGCGGCCCCCTCAGACGATCACCGTCTCCGTCTCGAACCGCGCCCCGAGCGCCCGCAGCCGCCGCTCGCACTCCTCCCGCGTCGGCCCCGAGAGGACGGCCGCCGCCAGGAAGTCGGCCGATCCCGCCGCACCGTCCAGCACCTGGCCCGGCTCGGCGAACACCCCGAAGAACTCCACCCACGGGTCACCGGGGTGCGACGGCACACCCGTCACCCGGCCAGGCCGCTTCATCAGCAGCACCTGCCCCGCCATGCACCGGGGCGCGGGCCGCTCCCCGGCCTCCACCGCGATCCCGAGGTCGCCGAGGCCCACTTCCGCACGGGCCGCGCAGCGGGCCGGGTTGACGCCGAAGAGCGCGGTCAGCACCTCACGGATACGCGCACCGCCGGGCCTGGCGGCCACCTCGCAGAGCACGAGGCGGTCGTCCGGGGTGTGGAACGCCTCCAGGTGGAAGGCGTGGGTGCGCGGGCCGTCCAGCGCCGCCAGCGTGGTGTCGGCCATCCGCAGCAGCCGCCCGGTCAGCGGGTCGTCCGGCTCCAGCGTGAGATCGACCCGGGCGCCCGGATCCGCCTGGAACGAGGCCAGTTCGTACTGGTACTGGGACGGCCAGGCGAGCACCGTGACCCCGTCCACGACCAGCCCGTCGACATGGCACATCCGGCCCGGCACCCACGCTTCGAGCAGCAGGTCGTCGCGGGGCGCGGCGCCGACGGGGAACACCTCGGCCACCGCCCGCGCCAGCTCGTCCTCGCCGCGCAGCACCCGCAGGCCCCGCGATCCGAACCCGTCCCGGTCCTTGAGCACCACCGGAAGCCCGTGCCCGGCCACGAAACGGGCGACATCGTCGGCGTCGGCGGGCACGGTGTGCGGGGCGACCTCCACCCCGGCCGCGACGGCCCGTTCCTTCATCAGCGCCTTGTCGCGGAACGGCCGCACCTGCTCCGGCCGTGCCCCCGGCAGACCGAGCTTCTCCCGTACGGCGGCGGCCAGTTCGAGATCGCCCTCGTGGAACGCGACCACCTGGCGTACGCCGAACTCGGCGGCCAGCTCCAGGGCCCGCCGCACCACCCGCTCGCCGTCCTCGAAGTCGGGCAGCACCTCCAGATGCCGGTAGCCCCCCGGGCCGTCCGGCAGGCGTTCGCCGGCCGCGCGGATCCGGTCGCCCGCGGCGAGCAGCACCACGCCGCCCGGCGCGTCGGACAGCCAGTCGTCGAACGGGAACGGACCCAGCGGGTTGCGGTGCAGGACCAGGACGCTCATGCGGTCACCCCCGCCAGGGCGCGGTCACCCGCGACCTCGATCCGGATGTGGTCGGCGGCCAGCCGCTCGCACAGCCCGACCGCCGCGTCGGTGTCCGCGGCGCGCACCGCGACATGACCGAGCCGGTCCCAGTTGTCGCGCACCGGCCGGACCGTGTCACCGGGCTCGACCGCCACCTCGACCGACAGCACCCCGGGGTGCGCGGCCACGTCGGACACCCCGCCGACCGCCACCACCCGCCCGGGGTCACGCAGCAGGAACCGGGTGCAGGCCGCGGCCCGGGCGCGGGGCGCCCCGGTCAGCTCCGGCACCAGTCCGAGCGGCCAGGCCACCCCGTACGAGGTGAGGTCGAAGTCGTATGCCTCGCGGACCAGTTCACCGATCTGCCCGCCGCCGACCCGGTTGTGGCCCTCGATGACGACCGGGCCGCGCCCGGAGAGCCGGACCTCGGTGTGGCTCGGGCCGTCCGTCACGCCCATCACGGTGAGGAACTCCACCACGGCCCCGGTGAGCGACGCATGGTCGTCGCCGGTCAGACGCGCCGGTACGGCGTGGCCCAGCTCGGCGAAGTGGGACTCGTCGACGAGCTTCTCGGTGACGGCGATCACGGTGTGCGAGCCCGCGAAGCTGAACGCCTCGACGCTGAACTCCGGTCCTTCGATGTACGCCTCCATCAGGAAGGCGGTCACGGTGTACAGCGTCGAGCCGCGGTCGGTGCGCCCGCCCCTCAGCTCCTCGATACGGGCCCAGGCGCGGTCGGCGTCGGCGGCGTCGGCCACCCGTATCAGCCCGAAACCGGCCGTGGTGTCGGTCGGCTTCACGATGAACGGGTATCCGGCCAGCTCCCCGAAGGCGGTGAGCGAGGCCCGGTCGGTGACCTGCTCGCACTCCACCGTCAGCCGGGAACCGGCCTCCCGCAGCCGGGCACGCATCCGGCCCTTGTCCCGCAGCCGGACCGTCGCCGCGTGCGGGGTGCCGGGGAAACCCAGCTCCTCGCGCAGCCGGGCCGCGACGGCGAGACCGCCCTCGGTGAGCGAGACCACTGCGTCGAACCGCCACACCTGGTGTGCGGCGCCCGCCAGCGGACGCACGGTCTCCCAGTCGGTGTAGTCGATCATCAGCAGCGCGTCGGCGGCAGCGGTTTGATGTGTCGTCAGCTTGTCGGGGTGCTGGATCATGACCACACGCACGCCCAGTTCCTTCGCACGCTCCAGATGGCGGTCGGTGCCGCCGACCAGGAGCAGGGTCTTCGCAGTCATCGCAGGGCCCCTTCGGGGGTCGAGGTGGGCAGGGGGGCGTCGTCGCGGTGGATCTCGACCCGGATGGCGGCGCGCACGGCGGCGATCCGCGCCCGGGCCTCGGCGGGCGTCGACGCGTCGACGACCACATGGCCGTGGCGGCTCGCGGAGTCGGTGGTGGGCGGCAGCACATCGCCCGGCCGGAACCGGAAGGTGAGGGCGTGGACGTACGGCAGGGCCCGCGCATCCGCGAGGCCGGTCACGGATGCCAGGGTCCCGGCGGTGAACTCGAAGAACCCGACCGCCGCGTACCGGCCGGACACGGTACGCGGCACCTCGTCGCCGGCCAGCGCCCGGAAGATGGCGGCCTCCAGGTCGAAGCCGTACGCCACGTCCACCAGAAGCGGGATACGGTCCCCGCCGAGCCGCGCCTGCGACTCGACCACCCGGGGCCCTTCGGCGGTGAGGATGACCTCGGTGTGCGCCGGGCCGAATTCGTAGTCGGCGAGGTCGAGTAGCGCGGCGACGGTGGCCCGCACCGCCGCGGTGTCCGCTTCGGGCAGCGGCGCCGGGTGGATGTGGCCGCGCTCCACGAAGCACGGCGGGCCGCTGGTCTCCTTCGCGGTGATGCCCACGACATGGTGCTGGCCTGCGACGGTGAGTGTCTCCACGCTGTACTCGGGCCCGCGCAGATACTCCTCGACCACGAAGGGGCCGGTCAGTCCCGCCGCCTCGATCCGGTCCGCCCAGCCGGCCAGGTCGGCGGGGGAGTTCAGCAGCGCGACACCCCGGCTCCCGGCCGACCTGGCCGGTTTGACGACGCACGGGAAGCCGATGCCCCGCGCCGCTTCGTACACATCGGGACATCGCCCGACCTCGGCCACCCGCACCGGGGAGACCCCGTTGCGGTTGAGGAGTTCCCGGGTGGCGGCCTTGTCGTTGAGGAGCCGCACCGATTCGGCGCTGTTGGGCGAGAGCCCGAGCCGCTCGGCGACCCGCACCACCGGCACCATGCTGGCCTCGCTGCCCAGATGCAGGACATGGCCGACCCGGTGGGCGAGCGCCGTCTCCTCGACGAGGGCGCACAGCGCGTCCTCGTCGTCGAAGTCCACCAACAGCAACTCCTCTGAGTGCTCGGCGACTTCGCGCAGATATCCGGCGTCGCGCAGCGACGGGTCCCAGATCGACCAGACCCGGAATCCGGCGTCGACGGCCTTGCGGACGAGCTGGTGGTACGGCATGACCATCAGCAGCCGTCCGGCGTCGCGTCGTTCGGTCATGAGGTCGCTCCCTTCGGCTGGGGTGCCGCTGCCACGGTGGCCTTCACGGGCACGGCGGCCCGGCTCTCGCGCAGCCGCAGCAGCGAGCGGTAGAGCACGATCGCGGCGACCCCGAACATCCCGTACAGGAGGCTGATGCCGAGCGGCGGCACGAGCGCGCCGAGCGTGACGAAGAGCGATCCGACGAGCAGCCCGATCCGGGCGTTCAGGCCGTAGGCCGCCATGTACTTGCTGCGGGCCGCCGGGTCCACCAGGTCGGCCAGGATGGCCTGCTTCACGGGGACGTTGACGACCTCGCCGACGGTGAGGACGACCGCGGCGGCGATCAGCACCCAGCCGGAGTCGCTCACCGCCCACACCATGTAGCCCGCGGTGAAGAGGGCGATGCCGACGTAGAGCCTGGCCCGGTCGGACAACTTGCGGAACAGGGAGTTGGCGAACAGGGCGAGCGCCACCACCAGCGCGGTGTTGACGGCCCGCAGCACGCCGAGCATCGCCACCCCGTCCAGCCTCGGGGTCCACGCGCCGAGGCCGGCCAGGGTCTGCCGGGGGAAGTGGGCGGAGAGCCGCACCGCGATGTAGTAGCTGATCTGCACCTCGATGGAGCGGGTGAGGACCGCGGCGACCAGCAGCCGGAAGAAGACGTGGTCGCGCGCCACCGACAGATAGCCGCGCAGCATCGGCATGATGCCGCCCGCGGGCGGCTCGACGGCGTCCGGTGTGCCCGCGAGTGCCGGGTCGAGCGAGGGCGCGGTCTCGGCCAGCCACCGCCAGGTGACGAACGCGGTGAGGACGGAGAGCGCGGCGCCGCCGGTCAGCAGCAGCGCGAAGTGCCCGCCGTAGAGGAAGCCGCCGACGAGCGCGCCGACGGTGAACGCCATGTTGATCGACCAGTAGTTGATCGTGTAGACGAGCGGGCGGCTCTCCGGTGTGGAGACGTCCACCATCATCGCGTCGGCCGCGGGGGTGGCGGCCCCGGAGAGACAGGTGTTGACCAGGTAGAACACGAAGGTCGCCACACCCGACTGCCACCAGGGCGAGTTGGCGAGGGCCAGCGCGGCGAAGGAGACGGCGGCGCCCGCCTCACCCGCGACGAGCAGTGGCTTGCGGCCGACGATGTCGGCGAGATGGCCGCCGACGAAGTTGCTCGCGATGCCCGCAGCGGCCACCAGGAGGGTGAGCACACCGGCCGCCGCGGCCCCGTACAGCGCCGCCAGGTGGATGACCATGAGCGGCACCAGCATGACCGAGAGCAGCCGCTGGACGAAGCCGACGCCCATCCGCAGCTTGATGTTGGGGTGGAGCTGACGGAAGTTCACGACACCCCGCCCCTGGGCGGTTCCGCGCCGGCCGGCCGGGGGTCCGTGGGTGGCTGGGCACCGGCGGACTGTGGGGTACCGGCGGGCGGCTGGGCGTCGCCCGCGTCGGCCAGCTCGCCGCCCATACCCCAGTAGCCGCGGTCCACGTCCCGTACCAGGACGGTCACCGCCGCCGTGGGGCAGCCCGCGACGCGGCTGACGGTGTCGGTGACCTCCTTGACGAGTTGCGCGCGCTGCGCACGGTCGTTGCCCTGCCACCAGTCCACTGTGATCACCGGCATGTCGAGCCTTTCCGAAGAGGGGGGAAGAAAGGGGGGGAAGAAAGGGGGAAGAAGAAGGGGACGGAGGTGGTCCGGCGGCTCAGGAGGCGCCCCAGAGGCTCAGGTAACGCTCCCCCGTGTCGGGGAAGACGGTGACCACGGTCCTGTCGGCGTACTCCGGCTTGGCGACCAGCTGGGCGCAGGCGTGGGCCACCGCGCCCGCGGAGACCCCGGCGAAGATGCCCTGGCTGCGGGCGAGTTCACGGGCGGCGTCCAGCGCCTCCTCGTCGCCGACGGTCATCACCTGGTCGATCAGCGAGACATCCGTGGTGGGCGCGACGAAACCGCCGTTGAGCCCCGGGATACGGTGCTGGCCCGCGGTGCCGCGCGAGAGGACCGGGGAGTTCTCCGGCTCCACCGCCACGACATGCACCGAAGGCGACTGTTCCTTCAGGTACTTGGCGATACCGGTGAGCGTGCCGCCCGTCCCCACCCCGCACACCAGCACATCCACCTGCCCCGCGGTGTCGGCCCAGATCTCGGGTCCGGTGGTCTCGTAGTGGGCGGCGACGTTGTCCTGGTTCTCGTGCTGGCACGGGAACCACGCACCGGGCGTCACCGCGTGCAGCTCCTCCGCCCTGGCGATCGCGCCCGGGTATCCGTCGGCCTGCGGGGTCTGCACCACCTCGGCGCCGAGCGCCTTCAGCAGCGCCACGCGCTCGGCGGTGGCGCTGTCGGGGAGCACGATGACGCACCGGTAGCCGCGGCTCGCCGAGAAGGCGGCGAGGGAGATACCGGTGTTGCCGCTCGTCGCCTCGATGACGGTGCCGCCGGGGGCGATGTCGCCACGGCGCTCGGCGTGCCGCAGCATCGAGAGCGCCGCACGGTCCTTGCTGCTGGAGAGCGGGTTGGCCGACTCCAGCTTGGCGAGCACGGTGGCGCCGGGTACGGCGCCCTCGACCCGCAGCCGGACCAGCGGCGTACCGCCCACGAGGTCCTCGATGCTCTCCGCGATACGGGGGCGACGGGTGTCGCGGGACTGCTCGGTGGTGCGCGGGTTCTCGGTCGTACGGGGAAGCCCGGTGCTGCCGGTGCTGCCAGCGCTCTCGGTGCTGCCAGCGCTCTCGGTGCTCTCGGTGCTCTCGGTGCTCTCGGTGCTCTCGGTGCTCTTCACTGTGTTCTCCACGTCGTCGGGCCGCGCGGCGCTCTCACGGGCCGCACGAGGAGGGGCGGAAGCTCTGCTGAGGAGGGGCGGACGCCCCCGCGGGGGTTACCAGGAACCGGCGGACGCGGTCACGGCATAGCTCTCGGACACGGGCCGCCGGCCCCCGCCCGCCGTATGCACCACCGCGGTCGGGGCCAGCACCCGCGCCCCCGCCGGCACATCCCGGTGGACGAGCGCCTGCGCACCGATCACGGCGTGGTCGCCGACGGTCACAGGGCCGAGGACGGTGGCGCCGGTGCCCAGCACCACATGCCGGCCCACCACGGGGTGGCGGCGCTCGCCCACCGGGCGGAGCACATCGCTCCACCAGCCGACCGCTCCCAGCGTCACCTGGTGGTAGAGCGTCGAGTCGGCGCCGACCGCGGCGGTCTCCCCGATGACGACGGCCGCCCCGTGGTCGATGAAGACCCGGCGTCCGATGCGCGCCCCCGGGTGGATCTCCACCGCTGTCGCGCGCCGTGCCGCCGCCGCCACCAGCCTGGCGGGCAGCCGCATCCCCCGGCGGTGCAGCCGGTGTGCGATCCGGTGCGCCCAGAGCGCGGGGAGTGCCGCGTGCAGCAGGCCCTCACGCCGGTTACGGATCGAGGGGTCACGGGCGACGACCACGTCGAGGTCCTCCCGCAGCGTGCGCAGCAGCCCCAGCTCGGCGGTGTCCGGCTCCGCGCCCGTATCCGCGCCAACGCCCGTACCGGTAACCGCACCCGCGGCCCCAGCAGCGGCCAGGCCGCTGCCCGCCCCCGAAGGCCGCTTCACACCGGCACCGTCTCGCGGGGCCCGACCGCAGCGAGCAGGGCGTCGGTCAGACCACCCAGGACGGTCACCACATCGGGGTCGGCGACCAACCCGTCCGCCCCTCGCAGCGCCGGCGCGTTGCCGATCGCGACCGGCGGATGCTCCACCACGCGCGCCCCGCAACGCCCCAGCACCGTTTTCAGTGTGGCCTGCGCGTCGCCTGCCCCGCGAGCGCCCGGGGAGGCACTGAGGACAGCGGTGAGCCGACCGCGCAGCGCCCCCTGTTCCGCGCCGCCCTGCGCACGCGACAACCAGTCCAGGGCGTTCTTCAACGCTCCCGGCATTTCGCCGTTGTACGCGGGGGTACTGATCACCAGCGCGTCGGCCGACGCGACCGCCTCATGCGCGGCCAGGACGGGTTCGCTGGCTCCGGAGAGCTCAAGATCCCGCTCGTAGTGGGGCAGTTCGCCGACGCGCAGCCAGCGGATTTCGACGTCACCGGCCCGCTCCGTGATGAGCCGCTCGACGGTGGCGAGCAGCGCGGTGTTGGCCGAATCCCGGCGCGTACTGCCGGAAACAAGAACGATCTTCAGGGGGGTGTCCACCGGCTCTCCTCCTCACGGGCCCGCCGCTGGGCCCCGTGCCGGAGACAGAGTGGAACAGCCAGTTCCCGATGGCCTCCCGCTCCGTTCCCCCTGGGGCTGCCCGCCGGACAGCCCCTAAGCCTCGCCGGGCTCGCCCCTGCGCGCCACATAGACCGTATTGGTCGACGTTCCCCCCTGGAGCGGGTTGCCGAAGGTGACGACATGGGCCTCCGTCCGCGCGAAGACCTCCGCGAGTACGGCGGTGAACTCCGCGTCCGGCGGGTCGTTCGACCACAGGGCGAAGGCGCCGCCGGGACGCAGCAGTCCGGCGAGCGCGCGCAGCCCCTCGGGGCGGTAGAGCGCCGCATGGCTCGGGTGCAGGACGTGCCGCGGCGAGTGGTCGACGTCGAGCAGGATCGCGTGGAAGCGCCGGCCCTGTTCCTCCGGGTCCAGGCCGCCGGCTCCGGTGGCCAGCGCGAAGAAGTCGCCGTGGAGCAGCCGGCACCGGGGGTCCGACGCCAGCCCGGCGCCGAGCGGGACCAGTCCGCGCCGGTGCCAGTCGATGACCTCGCCCAGGGCGTCGACGACGAGCAGCGAGGCCACCCGCCGGTCGTCGAGCGCGGCCCGCGCCGTGTAGCCGAGGCCGAGGCCGCCCACGGCGACGTCCAGCGCGGTGTCCGGCAGTCCCGTGAGGCCGAGCCGCGTGAGCTCGGTCTCACCCAGGGTGAAGAGGCTCGACATCAGGAACTCGTCCCCGAGCTTCACCTCGTACACGTCGTCGCCCGACGCCGGGTCCCTGCGGCGCCGCAGGCTGATGTCGCCCAGCGGCGTGGGACGCCAGTCGATCTCCTCGAACCGTGCACTCATCCGCTGTCCTCGTCCCTGGTGCTTCCCCGGCGGCCTGCCCCTGCCCCGCCCCTGGAGGGTCCCACAGCGGGCACCCGGCACCCGGCCACGCCGGAGGCCGGTCCCGGGCGGGTCGCGCCTTGCCGCACACTGGTGGTTCGGACGGACGAGGGACTGGTGGCGAGGGTGCAGACGTACGGGACTTCCGCGGGCAAGGGGGACGCCCCCGGCGGAACGGGTGTGAGCGGAGTGGCGGGCGAGGCCGCCAGGCGGCGGACCTTCGCGGTCATCAGCCACCCCGACGCGGGAAAGTCGACGATCACCGAGGCCCTGGCCCTGCACGCGCACGCCATCACCGAGGCGGGCGCCGTGCACGGGAAGTCGGGGCGGCGCGCGGTCGCGTCCGACTGGATGGAGATGGAGAAGGCGCGCGGTATCTCCGTGACGTCGGCGGTCCTCCAGTTCGACCACCGCGGCCATGTGCTCAACCTCCTCGACACTCCCGGCCACGCGGACTTCTCCGAGGACACCTACCGGGTGCTCGCCGCCGTCGACTGCGCGGTGATGCTCATCGACGCGGCCAAGGGCCTGGAGGAGCAGACCCGCAAGCTCTTCGACGTCTGCCGCCACCGCCGCATCCCGGTGATCACCTTCGTCAACAAGTGGGACCGGCCGGGCCGGGAGGCCCTGGAGCTGCTGGACGAGATCGAGCGCGAGCTGCGCGTCCGGCCCACACCGGTGACCTGGCCGGTCGGCGAGGCCGGCGAGATGCGCGGTCTGATCGACGCGCGCTCCCCCGAGCAGATGCTGCGCTACACCCGTGCCCCCGGCGGCGCCCACCAGGCCGACGAGGAGATCATCACGGCCGACCGGGCGGCCACCGAGGAGGGCGACCGCTGGGAGCAGGCGACGGAGGAGCTCCAGCTGCTCCAGGCCGAGGGCGCCGAGTTCGACCCGGAGTCCTTCCTGGGCGCCACGTCGACACCGGTCTTCTTCGGCGCGGCGGTCTCCAACATCGGGGTACGGCTGCTGCTCGACGCGATCGTCGACCTGGCCCCGGCACCGCACGCCCGCGAGCTGGAGGGCGGCGGCGCCCGCCCGGTCGACGCGCCCTTCTCGGGGCTCGTCTTCAAGGTGCAGGCGAACATGGACCCCTCGCACCGGGACCGCATCGCGTTCCTGCGGGTGTGCTCGGGGGTCTTCCAGCGCGGTGAGACCGTCACCCGGGCCGCGACCGGGCGGCCGTTCGCCACCAAGTACGCGCACAGCATCTTCGGCCAGGACCGCTCCATGGTCGACACCGCCTACCCCGGTGACGTCGTCGGCCTGGGCAACGCGGCGGCGCTCCGGGTGGGCGACACCCTGTACGACGGGCCGGCCGCGATGTTCCCGCCGATGCCGACCTTCGCGCCCGAGCACTTCGCTGCCGTACGCCCGGTCGACATCAGCCGCTCCAAACAGTTCCGGCGCGGTATCGCCCAGCTCGACGAGGAGGGCGTGGTCCAGGTGCTGGTCTCGGACCGGCGCGGGGACCAGTCGCCGGTGCTGGCCGCGGTGGGGCCCATGCAGTTCGACGTGGTGACGCACCGGATGGCGGGCGAGTTCTCCTCGCCGGTCCGTCTTGAGTTCCTGCCGTACCACCTGGCCAGGTCGACGGACGCGGCGGGCGGCGACGCGCTGAACAGTGCGCGGCTGGTCCAGGGCGAGGCGCTGACCCGGGTCCGCGACAAGGAGGTGCTGGCGCTCTTCCCCGACAAGTGGCAGGCCAACTCCTTCCAGCGGGCGTTCCCGGACGCCCGCCTCGACCACCTGCTGGCCGCCCACGACTGAGGCACCCGTACGGAACCGGCCGGGGCGCTTCCCCGGCCGGTTCCGTCTTCCCGGCCTGCTCCGCTCCGGCCGCCGTTCTCAGCCCGCGCACTCCGTGTCGTGCGCCGGCCGCTGCCCCGTGGTGAGGAACCGCGTCACGGTACGGTCCCCGCAGGCGTTCCCGGTGCCCAGATACGAACCGTGCCCGCCGCTGTCGACGGTCACCAGCCGGGCCCGGTCACCGAGCGCGGCCCGCATCTTGAGGGCCCCCGCGTACGGCGTGTAGGGGTCCCGGCGGTTCTGGATCATGAGGATGTCCGACGGCCCCCGGTCGGTGATCCGGGCGGGCGGCGCGGCCGGTGCGTCCTTCCAGAAGGTGCAGGGCGTGATGTTGGCCGGCATCCCCGCGGTGAGCGGATGGGCGGCCCGGTCCGCCGCGACCGCGGGCCCGTACGAGGAAACCGGGTCCGGCCAGCGCACATCGTTGCAGATCACCCCGATCGTCACCGCGGCGTCCGCGTCGGGCATCGCCTGGGAGAGATCAGGCGTAAGGACGGGTGTCGCGGCCGGGTCCTGCGCGGCCCTGATCAGCTGGGCCAGCTGCGGGAACGCGGCGTCGTCGGAGAGCGCGTTCTGGAGTGCCTGCCGCAGCAGGGTGCCGGTGAGCGGCACGCCCGGGGTGGTCGTCTCCTTGGGCTCCCGGTCCAGCTTGGCGGCCAGCGAGAGGAACAACGGCCTCACCTCGTCCGGCCGTTGGGCAAGTCGCAGCCCGTCGTCCGCCCTGGTGGGATCCGCTGCCCAGGCCGCGAAGTCGGGCATCCGGTCGTCCGCGCCGACCGCCATGTTCGCCAGCCAGCCGCGGGCGACGCGCGACGGGTCGGGGTCGCCGTTGCTGTCCAGGACCCAGCGGTCGGTGTGCTGCGGATACTTCTGCGCGTACTGGGCCCCGACGTACGTCCCGTACGACTGCCCCCACGCCGACAGTTTCTCCTCGCCCAGCGCCTGCCGGAAGCGGTCGATGTCACGGACCTCGTTGGCGGTGGTGAGGCTGCGCAGGACCGGGCCGCCGTTGCGGGCGCAGGCATCGGCGGTCCGCCGGGATCTCGCGATGTTCTCCGCGATCCCGCCGTCCGCCGCGGGCCAGGACCGTACCGTCACCAGATGCCGGTCGGCCGCGTCGAGACCGCAGCCCGCCCGGGAACTGCCCCCGACGCCACGGGGGTCGAGGCTGACGATGTCGTACGCCCCGTCCAACTGCCCCCGCAGCGCGGCCCCCTTCTGCGTCAGCCGCTGCACCCCTGATCCGCCGGGCCCGCCGGGGATCACGAGGAGCGTCCCGCGCCGCGCCGCGGGCCGGTCGCTGCGCAGCCGGGACACCGCGAGGGTGAGCCGCGGCCCGTCCGGGTGCCGGTAGTCGAGTGGTACGGGCAGCTCAGCGCACTCCTGGCCTGCCGGGCCGCCGGGCTGGGCGCAGTCCCGCCAGGTGAGCACGGGAGCGGGCGCCGTCGCGGCGTGGGCGGCGTGGGCGGCGGGCACGGATATGGCGGTGAGAGCGGCGGCGACGGCTGCCGCGGACACGGTGCCGATGAGGCCCCTGAGGGCGTAACTGGTCATGGACACAAGGGTTGTTGAAACGGTCTCCCGGGCCCATACGACTGGCACGACACATCGGGCGGGGGGTAGCCCCCGCCCCTACGGGTGATCCCCGACGCACTCACGGGCCGTCCGGCGGCTCCCGGTCGGGGGCGGGTGCGCCGAAGCACTCCTGGGCCCGGCTGAGCACCAGGTCGATGAAGTCGGCGACGACCGGGGTACGGGTGCGGGCCGTCACCCGGGTCAGGCCGACCGTTCGGGTGGCCCCCGGATCGTCGAGCGGCAGGTCCACCAGGCCGGGTACCCGGACCGGCGACGGCGGGAGCACCGCGACGCCGAGGCCCGCCGCGACGAAGCCGCGCATCGTGGCGATCTCAGCGCTCTCGAACGCCACGCGCGGCGGGAAACCGGCCGCGGCGCAGAGGCTGTTGACCAGGCGGCGCAGACCATAGCCGGAGGTGGCCATCACGAAGTCCTCGTGCTCCGCGTCGGACAGCCGGACCCGGTCCCGCCCCGCCAGCCGGTGACCGGCAGGTACGACGAGACTCAGCGGCTCGGCGGCGACCGGCAGCGTGGTGATGCCCGGCTCATCGGGCAGCGGTGAGGTCAGACAGAGATCGACCTCACCGGCGCGCAGCCGGTCGAGCAGCCCCTGCGCGTTGTCCTGGACCAGCTGGAAGCGGACCTGGGGGTGCCGGTCGCGGAACCAGCTGACCAGCAGCGGAACCGGGGCCGAACCGAGCGCGGGCAGGAAGCCGAGCGCGACCGTGCCCGGCATGTCGGTGGCCAGCCGCAGCTCCTCGCACCCCGTCGCGATCTCCTCAAGACCGCGCTGGACCCGGGCCAGGAAGGCGCGCCCCTGCCGGGTCAGCCGCAGCCCCCTGCCCTCCCGGTCGAAGAGCGGGGTGCCGACGGCCGCCTCCAGCCGGGCGACGCTGCGGCTGACCGTCGACTGCGGGGTGCCCAGCTCGCTCGCCGCCGCGGAGAGATGCTCAAGTCCGGCCACCGTCACGAACCGCACGAGATCGGGACACATCCCCAGCAGCGGCGCGGGCAGCCGCGCCCCGTCCGGCGCCAAGGGGGCGGGAGGCGCGGCGTCGGGCCGTACGGGGGTCGAGGCGGCCGGCCGTACAGGAGTCGGAACAGCAGGCCGTACGGGGTCGGGTGCGGGGCGACCGGTGGCCCGGTCCGGGCGTTGTTCCATATACGGAACATATATCGGGCATCCATGCATTGGACGCATGAACGACCCCCGGCCTACCGTCGTCCGGTGACTGACCCGCTCATACCGCCTGCCGCGCACACGCGTGGGACGCCCGGTTTCCGCCGGGCCACCGGGGCGCTGTTCGCCGCCGGGCTGACCACGTTCATGACGCTGTACTGCGTCCAGGCCCTGCTGCCCTCCCTCTCCGCGCACTTCGCTCTGTCGCCCGCGGCCTCGTCGCTGACCATCTCGGTCTCCACCGCCGCCATGGCGGTCGCCGTGGTGCCGCTGACCGCCCTCTCCGACGCGTGGAGCAGGACCGGGATGATGAGCCTCTCGCTCGGCGCGGCAGCCCTCCTCGGTATCGCGGCGGCCTTCGCGCCCAACTACCCGGTGCTGCTGGTCTTCCGGGTGCTCCAGGGCCTCGCGCTCGCCGGTCTCCAGGCCACGGCGATGTCGTATCTCTCCGAGGAGGTGCACCGCGAGTCGCTCGGCCAGGCCATGGGGCTCTATGTGGCGGGCAACGGGATCGGCGGGATGGCGGGCCGGCTCGTCGCCGACGGTGTGCTGGACCTGACCGGCAGCTGGCGCTGGGCGATCGGCGCCGTGGGCGCGGTCGCGGCGGTCTGCGCGGTGGTCTTCCATCTGACGGTGCCCGCCTCCGTACGCTTCGTACGCCGGGAGGCACGGCCGCGCGCGCTCGCGTCCGCGATCGGCCGGGCGCTGCCGGACAGCGCCCTGCTCAGGCTCTATCTGATCGGCTTCCTGGCGATGGCCGGGTTCGTCACCGTCTACAACTACCTCGGGTTCCGGCTGATCGATGCGCCGTTCCATCTCTCCGAGACGACGGCCGGGCTGCTCTTCATCGCGTACACCGCGGGCTCGTTCTCCTCGGCCGCGGCGGGCCGGCTGGTCGACCGGTACGGCAGGCCGCGCGTCCTGCTGCCCGCGCTGCTCGTCACGCTCGCGGGCCTCGCGGTGATGCTCGTACCGCGGCTCGGTGCCGTCATCCCCGGCCTGGTGATCTTCACCGTGGGCTTCTTCGCGGCCCACGCGGTGGCCAGCGGCTGGGTCGGCGGACGGTCCGCCGTGCTGGGGGTGCAGGGTGCTGCGGTCTATCTGTTCTTCTACTACATCGGCAGCGCGGTAGGCGGATCCGTGGGCGGAATCGCGTACTCCGCAGGGGCCTGGAACGGTCTGACCCTCTACTGCGGCTGCCTGGTCGCGGTGGCCCTGCTCAGCGCGGTGACCCTGCGCAAGGCACGGTCCGCGGTCCGGCCCGCGGCACAGACCGCACCGGCCCCGCAGGCATCCGCCGGGCCGGCGGCCGAACCGTCCGCCGTCACTCGACCCGGCGACGGCTCCGGCGGCGCGCGGTGAACCTGCGGCGGTAGGCGCCGGTGAGCAGCAGCAGGGTGGCCGCGACGATGGTCACGGCCTGCGCGATCACCACGAGCGTCTTGTCCCAGAACCAGACCGGCTCGTACATGTTGGGCACCGGGCCGAGCTTCCCGACGTCGACGAACCGGTAGATCAGGATCAGCGCGAGCCCGCCCGCGGCGACCAGCCAGGCGAACACGTCCGACACGGCCCGGCGCCAGACCAGCACGAGCAGCGCCGCCAGTGAGGCGAGACCGGCCTCGATACGAAAGAGATCGCCCTGGCTGATGCCGGCCGAGACGGGGTCGTACTGGTCGGCGAGGTGCGCGTGCACATAGGCGTCGACGGCGAGCCCCGCCGCTGCCAGCACACAGAGCAGCGCCCGCAGCACCCGGCGGACGGGGCCGGCCGGGCCGGGCGGCGCGGCTGACGAGAGATCGGACGGCATGGGGCCCCTTCCCGGCACGGTCTTGGCAGGCAGTCGGTCGAGCACGGTCGGTACGGGCAGATTCGGCAGGCCGTACGGGCGCGATCCGTACGGGGACGATCCGTACCGGGACGATCCGTACGGGAAAGGTCCCGGCCGCGAGGTCAGCTGACCGTGAGCGTGCCCTTCATGTACTGGTGGATGGTGCAGATGTAGGGGTACTTGCCCTTGCCGGACGGCGCGGTGAAGGTGACCGTCTTCCCGGCGGCGATGTCACCGGTGTCGAACGCCTTCTTGCCGGTGGCCGTCACGGTGTGGGTCGTCGAGTCCTTGTTCGTCACCGTGATCTTCGTCCCCGGGGAGACGGTCAGGGCTGCGGGCATGAACTTGAAGTTCTTGATCGTGATCTGGTGGCCCTTGCCGCTCGCCGTGGAAGCCGCGTTCGTGGGCGTGGTGGACGACGACGAGGAGGATTTCGATCCGCTGTCCGAGCAGCTGGTGACGGCGGTCAGCAGGCAGAGCGTCACAGCGGCGACCGCCGCACGCGGTCTGCGGTTACGGGTGAGCATCGGGTCTCCGGTGGTCTCGGAACGGCCGATCCGGCCCCGGCCGGGTGCGTCATGGAGGAGGGTGACGCACCCGGCCGGGAGCCGGAGGGGCGGAGCGGGGTCGTGCCGGCCGCGCGGGGTCGCGCGGGGTCAGACCGTCAGCAGGCTGGGGCTGGCGGCGTTCTTCGTACCGATGAAGGCGTCCGGCACCGGGTACTGGCCCAGCACGAAGTGCAGGATCGCTGCGTGCATGGCCTCGACCGGAGCAATGGTCGCCGCCGTGTTGACCCCGCCCATGCTCTTGACGTTGGACGTCGCGAACACATAGGTCTCGGTGGCCTGGTCCTCCAGCCGGAGCGCCAGCTTGGCCACCCCGGTGACGTCCTTGACCTGGCCGAGCTCCTTGGTGACGGTGGGCTGGTCGGAGAGCGGCACACCGGTGATTTTCGGCTTGCCCGCGCTGGAGAGCACCCCGTTCCACGCGTCGGCGTGGTCCTTGTGCTGCGCCATGGCGGTCTGGATGAACGTCGCGACCGCCGGCGGCACCTTGCCGAGCTTGCCCGCGTTGGCCGCCTTGAGAGCCGCCTGGTAGGCGCCGACGGCCTGGTTCTCCAGGGCTGTCGCCAGGGCGACGACCTTCAGGTCGCCCGTGTACTGCCCGGCCTTGCCCGACGAGGAGGCGGAAGCACCGGTCGATGCGGAGCCGGAGGCGCTCCCGCCGGCCGGGGTGTCGCCCGGCTTCCCGCCACAGGCGGCGAGCGCCAGCATGGCCGCCGATGCCCCGGCACCTGTCAGGAAGCGACGGCGCGCCAGATGCACACGCTCTTCCTGGCGACGGTCGGGAGCGGAGCTCTCCAGGTCCTTCAGCTCCGTCGACAGCTCACGGGCCGAGGCGGTCATCACGGGAAGGAGCTCCCGGTGGGCCTCGTCCATCTCGCTCGTCAGACGGGACATCTCGCCCTCGCTGATCGGCAGCTCCCAGCTGCCCCTGCTGCTGCTCATTTGACGGCCCCTTCACTGACCGGCGAAGCCATCTTGGTGGGGTAGAAGGCGTCCGGGAAGCCGACGCTGCCGATGTTGGCGGGCAGCTTCGCGACGTCCGTGGGGATCGCGATGAGGCTCTGCTTGCCGTCGGCGAGCAGCGCCTGCACGGCGAGCAGCGTGGCGCGGTGCTGGGCCTCCACCGGCGCGACCGAGGCGAAGAGCTGGCGCAGGCTGGTGTCGTGGACCTGGCCGATGTTCTTGGTGTACGTCTGCGCCGCGACGTCCTCCAGCGTGATGGCCAGCTTGACCACGTCCGCCGAGTTCTTGATCGTCGGCAGGGTCTTCTTGACGACCGCCGCGTACTTCGGATCCGTGCCCGTCTGCTCCTTGCCGCCCGCCTTCTTGGCGGCGGCGTTGAACGCCTGGGCGTGCGCGGTGTGCTGCTGCGCGGTCTTCGTGATGAAGGCCAGCACGGTCTTGTTGCCGCTCTTGATGAACGGCAGCCCGGCGGCGGTGTGGTAGACGCTCACCGCCAGGTTCTCGATCGAAGCGGCCGTCTGGAGTGCCATGACGTCCGTGCTCGACGCGGCGGCCGCGCGTCCGGCGCCCAGCAGGGTCGCCGCTCCTGCGGCGCCCAGCAGGGTGCCCCGGCGCTGCCACCAGCGGCGGCTCGAAGATTCGGCCGTTTCGGCGAAGTCCGCCAGTGCGGAGTTCGTCACCCGGAGCGCGTCGCTGTTCAAATCCTGCGACTGCTCGGTCAGCTCCCTCAACAACCCGGTGTCGATGTGATCGGTACCCATCGCGTCCCATCTCCTTCCCCGCGCCGGACAGCACGGGTGTCTCCCCGAGCCTTGGGCAAGAGGGGGGTACGGGTCCCGCCCGCTGAGACCGAATGCCACACGGCGTACCCGAATGAATGACGAAACGGTTGCCCGGGGCGCGCATCTCCGGCCGGGCGGGGTCGGCGAGGCCGCTGACCCGGCGCGGGAAGAAGCCACGCAGCCGCATTATTGGTACATACAAATACCCGAACCGGCTTTCCTGGGACGGTCCTTCCGGGAGATCGGCCCTTCCGGGAACAGACCTCCCGGGACCGGTCCGCCCGCAAACCAGCCCACCGCCAACCAGCCCAAGGCCGACCGCCCAGAGCCAACCGGCCCCCTCTTCCCCGAGAACCGGCCGTCCAAGAACCGCCCCAGCCCTCCGTACTGAACAAACCGGCCCAGCCTCCGTACCGAACAAGGAGCACCCGTGGAACCCGCCAAGAAGCCGTCCGCACAGCCCACCGCGCAGCCCACCGGCCGACCCGCCGAGAAGCCCGCCGAAGCCGTCGCCCGGCTGCGTGCCACCTTCCGTACCGGCCGGACCAGGACCCTCTCCTGGCGTACCGAACAGCTGCGGGGCCTGCGGGCGCTGCTGACCGGGCACCGTCAGGAGCTGGCCGCCGCGCTCCACTCCGACCTGGGCAAGAGCGAGCGCGAATCGTCCCGTACGGAGATCGACTTCACCGTGCGCGAGATCGACCACACCCTGGAACGCCTTGAGGGCTGGCTGCGGCCCGAACCCGTCGACGTACCGGAACATCTCGGGAAGGCCGCCGCCTGGACCGTGCTGGACCCGCTGGGTGTCGTCCTGGTGATCGCGCCGTGGAACTACCCGGTCCAGCTTCTGCTGGCCCCGGTGGCCGGAGCCCTCGCGGCCGGCAACTGCGTCGTGGCCAAGCCGAGCGAACTGGCCCCCGCCACCTCCCGGGCCGTCGCGGAGCTGCTGCCCCGCTACCTCGACCGGGACGCGGTGACCGTGGTCGAGGGCGCGGTACCGGAGACCACCGCCCTGCTCGAAGAGCGCTTCGATCACATCTTCTACACCGGCAACGGCACCGTGGGACGCATCGTGATGCGCGCCGCCGCCGAGCATCTGACACCGGTCTCCCTGGAACTGGGCGGCAAGTCACCGGCGTTCGTCGACCGGGGCACGGACCTCGCGGCGGTGGCCGCCCGGCTCGTCGCGACCAAGTTCCTCAACGCGGGCCAGACCTGCGTGGCGCCGGACTACGTCCTCACCGACCCCGGCACCGCCCGCGAGCTGGAGGGTGAGCTGGCCTCGGCCGTACGGGAACTGTTCGGCGCCGACCCGGCCGCCTCCGACGACTACGGCCGCATCGTCAACGAACGCCACTTCGACCGGCTGACGGGCCTGCTCGGCTCGGGCCGGGTCGTGGTCGGCGGCGACAGCGACCGCGCGCAGCGCTATCTCGCGCCCACGGTGCTCGCCGAAGTGGCGCCCGGTTCGCCGGTCATGGCCGAGGAGATCTTCGGCCCGATCCTGCCCGTCGTGGAGGTCGAAGGGCTCGACGAGGCCATCGCGTTCATCAACGACCGGGACAAGCCGCTTGCGCTGTACGCGTTCACGGACTCGGTACTGACCCGCGACCGCCTCACCACGGAAACCTCATCGGGCGGCCTGGGCTTCGGCCTCCCGGTGGCCCATCTCACCATCCCGGACCTGCCGTTCGGCGGCGTGGGCGAAAGCGGAATGGGCCGCTACCACGGCCGCTACTCGCTGGAGACCTTCAGCCACCGCAAGGCGGTCCTGGACAAGCCGGTGGGGTGAGAACGCCGCACCTGCTCCACGGTGTGCGGGCCGGAGGCGGGCCGTATGGGAGCGGGGGTGAGTGGGGGGGGCGCCCTGTCCGCGGCCGTTGTCATATCGTCTCGTCCCACTGGGCGATCGAGGGGGGGAAGAGGCATGGGGATGGCCATCAAGCGCGATGGCGCCCGTCGGGGCGTGCGCGCCCCCGTCCGCGCGGTCGGCGACGCCGACCCGGCCATGGCCCTCGAAGTCATCGAGTCCGCCCAGCAACGGTGGCGGGCCGTGAACACAGCCCTTCTCGTCGCCCTCGCCCGCGCCGGAACCCGCTTCTTACGCGGTCAGTTCGACGAACGCCCCGAGATCACCGCGTGAGCGCCCTCGAAGCACAGGCCATCAGCACCGGGCGGCTGGACCTGCTGCCGCTCCAGGTCCAGCACGCCGATGAGATGGCGGGCGTGCTGTCCGATCCGGCCCTGCACGCCTTCACCGGCGGCGCTCCGGACTCCCCGCCGGCCCTGCGCTCGCGCTACCGGCGCATGACCGCAGGCTCTCCCGATCCGGCCGTCTCGTGGCTGAACTGGGTGATCCGGCTTCGCGATGAGTCCTGCCTGACGGGCACGGTCCAGGCAACGGTCAGCGCCTCCGGCCACGGTTCCACCGCCGAGATCGCCTGGGTGGTCGGAACCCCGTGGCAAGGGCGGGGCATCGCCACCGAAGCAAGCCGGGGACTCGTCGCCTGGCTCAGCCGCCAGCCGGTGCACACCGTCATCGCTCATATCCACCCCGAACACCGGGCATCCGCCGCCGTCGCCACGGCCGCCGGGCTCACGCCCACCGGCGCATGGCACGAAGGCGAGGTCCGATGGCACCGGAGTATCGGACGATGACTTCAAACGGTCCACAGGAATGAAATCGTTTCCCGGCCTCCCCCACGTCATGCTGAGCCCAGGCTCCGTCATGGGCGAGCGAGCACCCGACCCCCGAGGAGACAGTTGACTCGACTCATCGCCACGGTGCGCCACACCGTGTGGAGGGATCGGAATCCGCTCGGGAGGACCTGTGCGCTTCCACCCCGCATCAACTCAATGGGGGGAAGGCACTGGCGTCGGTTCTTCTGAGTAGACGCAGTCCCCATTGCGCACATGGGTGGTCGCTGATGCGGGATGTTGCGGTGGCGATATCCTGCCGTACGACTGTGCCCGTAGGTTGCCGTCCTTCTCAAGAGGAACAGACCCGGGGTCGTATAGTCGACCGTCGGCCACGCCAACGTACTGGCAGCTCGGTGGACGAATGCACCAGAACAGCCATGTCTACGGCCCCGTCTGCCGCGTATCGGACTGAGGCAGTCGGCGCCGGCATGAAGGAGGCCCGTTGATGGCCGGCGGAGAATCGTCGCTCAGTGCTCCGACCGACGGATGGGACGTTTTCGTCAGCTACAGCCGGTCCGATGCCGAAAGGGCAGCGGGACTGATTGTCGCTCTTCGAGACCAGGGGCTGCGGGTCTTCGTCGACGACAGCGCCGTGGACGACTTCGCGTCCATCACCTCGACCATCACTCGTGCCCTGGCACGCTCCCGAGTCCTCCTGGCCCTGTACTCCGATGAGTATCCGCACCGCCGAGCATGCCAATGGGAACTCACCTACGCCTACCTGACCGGCCTAGGTGAGGGAGACCCGCGCCGCCGCATCCTGGTGGTCAATCCTGAACCGGCGGCTGCCCACGTACACCCGGTCGAATTGCGCGATGCACGACACTGGCCGTGGCCCCTCGACAATCAGTCGGCGCAGCAACTCGCCGCCAGCGTCGCTGCCTACAGCGCCACACTCGATCAGCCCATGGGGACTGGGGCAGCGGTGCCGTACGTTCCCTGGCTCCCCGCTCCAGCCCGTCCCGGCTCCCCGCACTTCACTGGCCGACTCGCCGAGCAGTGGCGGATCCACACCGCGCTGCACCGGCATCGCGCACCCCTGGTCAGCGGGCAGGGCGGCGACGGCCGCGCCGCACAGTTGCGTGGCATGCCAGGTATCGGGAAGTCGCTGCTCGCCCAGGAGTACGCGCTGAGGTTCAGTCCCGCCTTCCCCGGCGGCATCTTCTGGTTCGATCTCCATGGCTGCCAGGCCGGGACACCGTCCGACACGATGGATGCCTACCTGGAACAGATCATCACCGTAGCCTCCGTCCTCGGCCCGGAACGTGACTCTGTGCCGCTCCCACGCCTGCTCAGCCGTCTCGCCGTGGCAATGGGAGAGCGCAACGCGCCATGCCTCTGGGTGGTGGACGGCGTTCCCGACGGCCTCTCCGCCGACCAGTTGCATCTGCTGCGCGGCCCCCATCTGCTGGCGTCCACCCTCATCACCACACGCTCGCGGCGCTATCCCTCCTTCGCCGAGGCCATCGATATCGGTCCTCTACCGGAACGCGACGGCTACCACCTGGTTGTTTCACGTCGCGCGCCGCAGGCGACCCCGGACCGATCGGCAGCCCTCTCCCTCGTCCACGATCTCGGGGGGCACCCCCATGCTCTCGACCTGGTCGCAGAGCTCACGGTTTCCGGCACTTTCAGCCATATTCGTAACCGCTTGCACAACTCGCTCACAGACGTTCTGTCTGTGCCCACTCCAGCATCCGACGCTCGCTTTCCATCGGGCCGAAGGCCACTGACGGCCCAGTTGCTCACCCGGTCACTCGATTCCCGGAGCCCCGCCGACGATGTCCTGCGGCTTCTGGCACTCGCCTGCCCCGCTCCCCTCACACAGCCTGTCATCGAACAAGCGCTGCTGGCGGTGAGCCCCTACGACCCCTGGGAAGCACCCCAGCTGATCGCAGAGGCGCTGGAGACACTTCTGGGAGAAGGATTCGTCCAGCCGTCCGTCACCGGCGAAGCAGCCTGGACCATTCACCCACTGCTCGCCCGTGCGGTGCGACGCCACGACACCGATCCGGCCCGCCACGAAGACCTCCGGCGTGCTCTGCTCCATGCTCTGGCCGCACTCGCTGGAAGCACCACGTCCACGGTCCCCGCCGCCAACAGCCCCTCCACCAGCACTGTGACGGACAGAAGGATGAGCGGTGTCGGCCGGGCCGAGCGCACAGCTGCCTTCGACCTTCAAATCGAACTGATCACGAGAGTGGGCGTACAACCCCTCGAACCGGATCAGGGCTCCCTGCGGGAGGCTCTCAACTCGCTCCATTCCATTTTTGGTACGACGCGCCAGGTGCTGCACCGCATGGCTGCGGAAAACCCCACCGGAGCAGCGCTTCCCCATCTCGCCTCAGCTCTCGCCAACACGCACCTCCGCCCCTTTCTCTCCACTTGGCACACGGCACTCCAGATACACGAGGCCGCATGTCCCGACGGGATGAGCCCCGTCGAGCACGAACGGCTCTGGGCACGTTCGGGCGAGATGCGCGCTGCGCTCGACGCACTCCAGGAGCCGCTCGGATCCGTCGCCGTCTCACTGGCCGAACTGTCCGGCACGGACCTCGTCGTTCCACCGCGGCCCCCCGCCTGACGGGTATCACAAGGCCGGAAGCCCCCCACCCCTGCAGCCGGGAAGACGCCCGTCAGGAAGCCCTGACACGTTCTGCCTGGAGCAGATACGTTCGGGAGGTAGCGGTACGTACAACACGGTTCATGAGGGGGGACGTTGGCGCGTATACGAGTTCGCTTGCCCGCCGCAGTACGGGCTGCGGGCTGGGGCTTAGCCGGTCTGGTGCTCGGCGGTCTTGTCGGTATGGAAGTCCATACGATCAGCCGGCAGGGCGCTGAGAACCAGTTCATGGCTGTAGGTATGGTGGCCGGCGCCGCGATGGCAATCGCCTGGGCCCTGTACCGCAACTCCTTCCGCCTGGAATCGGCGCAGTTGTACTGCGGCCCCGGGAGCACAGTCACCATCAAATTCGACGGCGACAAGCGGCTCCTGGCAAAGAAGCTCTTTCATGAGGCGGCCGACAGGATCGTGGCCCAGCCGCTGGAGGACGGACGAGGTTCGATCTGCGCGGCCATCAACTCGCTCTATGCCTGGATCACGTTCCGGCGTGACGTCACCCGCCCTGCCGGCCCGGGCAGAGCGGCCCTCAACGGTGTCGAGACCGTCGAGCACTACTCGTCCGACCTCCTCAACAAGGTCATACGGCCTTTCACCACAAAGTGGCACCACGAACTCGAGTGGTACGGCCAGCACCACCCGGACCAGCACGAGGCGCTGTGGCCCTTCAACGATGAATTCCGCTACGACCTCAAGGTGCTCCAGCATGAGGCGCGTCCCTACCTTGAGGGTCTGGCCGAGGTCGCCGGAGTGAGCAACCCAGAGGTGTTCCTGGGGCCTCCGCCTCCTCTTCCCTCACCCCTTCCGACCACCCACATCCCTTGGCACATCAACCCGGAACGCACCGCCCAGCCCCCGTCGAACCCCACTCGTCCCGGGCGAAATGCGTCCAGCCACCCCCTCGACACCGTCCCCCGGCCGGCGTCGAACACCCCCGAGCAGGAGGCGGAAGGCTGAGCGGAAGGGGCCGGTGCCGTGGTTCGGCGGGTGGGTACGGCTCCGTCCCCACCCGCCCACCGCCCCGTACTCAGTCCGCAAGGCTCCGGTCCGCGAGGAATCTCAGGTACTCCTCCGGGTTCAGCGGATTGCCGTCCGTGCGGGGCCGGGACGGTGGCCGGTCGCGTACGGGACGGGCCCGGCCCGGGTGGGACCAGACCGCTCCCTCGCCGTGGGTCAGCCCCGGCAGCGCCCGCTGGAACTCCTGCACGCGACCGGTCGGCAGCTCCGCCGTGACCAGCCAGGACGAGCCGGACGGGCCGGACGCTGCGGAGCCGGTGATCTGGGCGCCGAGCGGGGCGAGACAGCTGACGACGACGTTGAGCGTGTCCTCCGGGATCTCCGCCTCCAGGGTCTGGCACGGCTCGAAGACCCGGGTGCCCGCCTGCTTCAGTGCGCGCATGAGGACCAAGGGTGTGAGCTGCCTGAAGTGTGCCGCGACGGAGAGCGGTGCCACGTAACCGGTCCGGGTCAGTGTGACCGTGCAGTCGGTCACCTCCCAGCCGTACAGGCCCTGTTGAAGGGTCCGCAGCGCGGACTCCTCGATGGCGCGGTGGAAGGCGCGGGGCAGCGTGCCCCGCTCGGTCTCGCGCGCGAAGGTGACACCGGCGCCGGGCGGGGCCGGTTCGACGCGCAGGCCCACCGTCGCCAGGACGGCGTCCGGGCCGTGCCGGCCGACGTCGGTGAGTGCCTCGCCGCTGCCCTCGGGCCGCTCGAAGTACACCGGGCGGACCGGCTCGAAGATCACCTCAAGGCCGAAGTCCCGCTCCAGCCGGGCCGCGAGCACCTCCTGCTGTACGGCTCCGTAGAGCAGTACGGAGGTGGCGCCGCCACCGGTCGGCCGGGTCCGGATCAGCGGGTCCTCGTCCGCGAGCGCCAGCAGGGCCGCGTGCAGCCGCGCCTCATGTCCGGGGACCGATGCCCGTACGACGGTTTCCAAGCTTGGCGGGGAGAAGTGGGTCTGCTGCGCCAAGTGGTCCGTGGATGTGCCCAGTTGGTCGCCGACCCGGATACCGGGCAGGCCGTGCACCCGGCCGATACTGCCCGCCGTCAGCCGCCGGCCGGACTTCCCGCCTGCGGTGCCGTGGGCCTCGCGGCCGGACTTCCCGCCCGCGGTGCCGTGCGCCGCGCGGGTGTCCGGGCCGCCGGGGGCGCCCACGACGTCGATACGGGTGATCCGGCCGCTGAACTCGGTCTGCCGGCCGCCCGGTTCACGGCGGATGCCGGTGATGCGCTGCCGTTCGCGTACCTCCCCCGAGAAGAGCCGGAGGTACGCGATCTTCTCGCCCGCCCCCGTGCGCTCGATGGCGAAGACCGTGCCGCGTGGGCCGGTTCCGGCCGCCGGGGCGGGATCGGAGGGCTCCGGGGCGGGCCGTGGCGGGCGCAGCAGTGCGGTGATGCCGTCCGTGAGGGCGGCGACGCCCTCGCCGGTCAGGGCCGAGCCGAAGAAGACCGGGTGCAGCACTCCGGCCCCGCACTGCCGGGCCAGTAGCGTCCGTACCTCGTCGGCCGGTGGCAGCTCGCCCGCCACGAGCCGGGCGAGCAGGGCGTCGTCGTGTTCGGCGAGCGCCTCGGCGGCGGCCATGCGGAACTCCGGCTGCTCCAGGGACCGTACGGCCGTCCGGGCGGCCGGGGTGCCCGCGCCGCACACTGTGGCCATGGCGAGGACGTCCGGTGTGAGCCGGGCGCGGATGTCGGCCAGCAGGCTGTCGGTACGCGCACCCGGGCGGTCGGTCTTGTTGACGAAGAGCAGCGTCGGCAGTCGCAGCCGGCGCAGCGACCGCAGCAGGACACGGGTCTGCGCCTGTACGCCTTCGACGGCGGAGAGCACGAGAACCGCACCGTCGAGCACGGAGAGCGCCCGCTCGACCTCGGCGATGAAGTCGGGGTGGCCCGGGGTGTCCACCAGATTGATCTGGCGGCCTCCCACACCTCCCACGACGAAGGGCGCCACCGCCGAACGGATCGTGATGCCACGCTCCCGCTCGATGTCGCCGGTGTCGGTCTGCGTACTGCCGGCGTCGACGCTGCCGAGTTCGGAAATGGCGCCGTTGTCGAGCAGCAGCCGTTCGGTCAGGCTGGTCTTGCCCGCGTCGATGTGGGCGAGCACGCCCAGGTTGAGAGTGGCTCCGGGATTCCGGGTTCCGCGATTCGGAGTTCCGTCATTCGGAGTTCCGTCATTCGGGGTGCCGGGATTCGGGGTGTCGGGCACAGAGGTCCTCAGTGGGGGTGGGAGAGAGGGACGACGACCTGGTGAATCCGTGGAACTGGCGCATCGTCTGCCTCTTCTTCCGCTGAAATTCCGCTGAGTGTCCGGGCTGCCCGGCTGTCACCGCGAGCCACGCGAGGGTAGCGGTACGTCTCCCGGGTGCGCGACAGGATTTCCGCGCCGCCGGGACCGGTAGGTGGGCCGGGGCCCCGTACCGTGGCGGGATGGCCGAGTCGGAGTACGGAGTGTCAGAGCCGCAGCCGAGCGCCGACGACCGGCGCTTCCCCGCCTTGCGGGCACCCGGCTGCGCCGACCTCGGTGCGCTGGACGCGCAGGTGGTGGAGTGCCGTGCCTGCCCCCGCCTGGTGGCCTGGCGGGAACAGGTGGCCGTGGAGAAGCGGGCCGCGTACCGGGACCAGGAGTACTGGGGACGGCCGGTCCCCGGCTTCGGTCCCGCCGATGCCGCGCTGGCCGTGGTGGGCCTGGCGCCCGCGGCGCACGGCGGGAACAGGACCGGGCGGATGTTCACCGGGGACCCGGCGGGCGACTTCCTGATCGCCGGGCTGCACGCGCTCGGCCTCGCCTCGCAGCCCACGGCGACCGGCGCCGACGACGGCCTCACCCTGCGCGGGGTACGGATGGCGTCCCCGGTGCACTGTGCGCCGCCGCAGAACAAGCCCACCACCGAGGAGCGCGACACCTGCCGGCCCTGGCTGGCGGCGGAGCTGGCACTGCTGCGTCCCGGGCTGCGTGCGGTCGTGGTGCTCGGAGGATTCGGCTGGCAGGCCCTGCTGCCCGTACTGGCCGAGGCGGGCTGGGTGCTGCCCCGGCCACGACCGGTGTTCGGCCACGGCGCGCAGGTGGTGCTCGCCGGTACGGACGGCCGCGAGGAGCTGAGGCTCTTCGGCTGCTACCACCCGAGCCGGCGCAATGTGAACACCGGGCTGCTGACGCGTCCGATGCTGGAGACGGTGTTCCGCGAGGCGGCCACCGCCGCCGGGCTGTAGCCCGGGAGCGGCGGGAAGGCCGGGGGAGGCGAGGCCGGGCGCCACCGCGTCTCAGCGGCCGGGCCGGGCGCCACCGCCTCTCAGCGGCCGGGCCCGGCGGTGCACTGGCCCGGCGCAACGGCTGGCTGTAGCACGGCAGTTGGACCCGGAAGCCGCCGACCCCGGCAGCCGTACCTGCCTCCGTACCCGTACGCCCCGGAACCCCCCGCACCCCCGTTCGTACGCCCCCCCCCGCTCATACGCCCGGAACCCCCCGCACCCGTACGCCCAGAACCCCGGGCCACCGGCCGACCGCCCCGCGCCCCGCCTCCTACCCCGCGCTGCCCGCGTGTTCGATGGCCCGGCTCCATGCCTCGTACGTGGGCCGCGGCCGGGCCGGCTCCAGCGGTTCCGGCGGCTCGCTCGGCCGCACGTCGCCGAAGGGGGTCCAGCCCCACTGCCGCATCGCGCCCCTGGCCGCCTCGTTCCCCGGCTCCACCAGGGCCGTGACCAGCGCGGCCCGCGAACGCACCAGCAACTGCCCGACCAGGCGGGTGGCGATCCGCTGCCGCCGGTAGGACGGCTGCACCATCAGCTCGGCCAGGACGAACACCTGCCCGGACGCGGTCAGTTCCTCGACCGCCTCCGGAAGCACACCCCGGAAGCCCTCCCAGAACCCGCCGTCCCGGTCCAGGACGTACCCGTACGCGCATCCGGCCAGGGTCGGGCCGTCGGCCACCATCATGTCGAAGCCGGGACGCTGCATGTCCTCGGCGAAGCGCTCCAGGAACTGACCGCGGTCGTGGAACTCCTCGCCACGCGGCCCCCGGTACACCTCGACATGGGTGTCCGCGACGGCCTCCCGCTGCTGTTCGGCCTGCCATCGGGTCAGGCGGCGCATGAAGACCTCTGCCATGTGTTCCTCCCGTTTTCCGGCCATCGTCCCAGCGCCGGGCGATCAGCGGAACGGCCAGTGCGGGATCCGGCCTCGCCCGGACGCCCGGGGACAAGGCCAGGTGGCGCGGTGCGGGCAGGGCGCGCGGCGGAAATGGCCGAATGGCGCCGTCCGGAGTGCGGGCTTCCGGCCGGTGCCTTCCCCTGGATACGTGACGGACGACGGTACCCACGGACTCGGTGAGCCCGGTGAGCTCCGGGCCCGGACCGCGACGCCTGAGCGGCGCCCGCCGGGCCGCCTGATGCGGTCGTTCCTCGCCGTCCTGCTGATCGTGGCCGCCGGGATCCTCACCCCGGTCTCGGCCGTCGCCGTCTGGACCCGCGATGTCGTGGGCGACACCGGCCGCTATGTCGCCCTGATGCGGCCGCTGGCCGCCGATCCCGCCGTACGGTCCGCCGTGACCGACCGGGCGACGGAGGCCATCATGAAGTACGTCAGCGTCGACGCACTGCTCAAGTCGGTCGGGCCCGCGGAACGGGCCGAGATCGAGCTGGCCATCGGCGCACTCCACCAGCCGATCACCTCGGGGCTGAGGAACCTGGTGCACCGCACGGTCGCGGACTTCGTCGGCAGCGACGCGTTCACCGGTCTCTGGGTCCAGCTCAACAGGACCGCGCACACCGCCGCCGTACGGGCCCTGACCAGCGACCGGGGCAGCGCCCTCACGATCGATCTGTCCCCGGTGACGGAGGCCGCGAAGAAGCGTCTCGTGGACAGCGGACTGACGCTCGCGTCGAAGATCCCCACGGTGCACACCCGGCTGACCGTGCTGGACTCCGCGGCAATGGGCCGTGCGCGCACCACCTTCCGGCTGCTGCGGACCGGCGCCCTCTGGCTGCCGTACGTCACCGTGCTGCTCGCGGCGGGCGGCGTCCTCCTCTCAGTCCGCAGAAGGCGCGCCCTGGTCACCGCTGCCCTCGCGGTGGCGGCCGGTGCGCTGCTGCTCGCTCCGGCGCTCGCCGTCTTCCGCAGCCTGTATCTGGACCGGCTACCGGGCGGCGTCCCGGAGCCCGCCGCGGCCGCCGTCTTCGACGCGCTGACGGCCTTCCTGCGGACGGCGGCCCGCATGATCGCCGTCTCCGGCGCCGTGGTGGCGCTCGCGACCTGGCTGGGCGGCCCGGGCCGGGCCGCGGTACGGGTCCGTACGGCGTGCCGGGGCTCCGTCGGCGCCGTACGTGACGCCATGGGGCTGCGCACCGGGCGGGCCGGGCTCTGGGTGTGGCGGGCCAGGATCTGGCTGGACCGGGCGGTGGTGGCCGTCGCCCTCGCCGTCTACCTGGTCTGGTACCGGCCCACCGCGGGCGTCGCGGTGGGCATCGTCCTCTCCGCGCTCGTCGCGCTGGCGGTGGTGGAGCTGCTGGCCGACGACGGCGAGCCGCGCACGCCGGACGGGAGCCCGTCAGCGGGCTCCCGTCCGGCGCGATGAGTCACTCCTCGTGCGTGTAGAACAGATAGAACGTCGTGAGCAGGGCACCGATGCCGAACCCGGCGCCGATGAACGAGGACGACAGGACGCTCGACCCGGTCATCGAGTACAGGAACCCCATCGCTCCGCCGATGAGCACGCCGTACCCGGCAGCCCTCGCCTCCCTGGGAAGCGCGTGCTGGATCCGGCCGAAAACGAAGGCAAGTACCGCGAGAACAAGCCCCGAGACGATGCTGAGCACCGTCTTGGCGGTGCTGAACACATGGCCCGAGCTGAGGATGAACGCCGTGTAGAGGCCGTAGACGACGCCGAGGAGGAGAGGCACCGCCACCGCGGCCGCCGGAAGGCGCCGGTGGGCCGCCGGGCGCCGGTGGGACGGCCCGTGGGACGACCGGTGTCCGCGGAGTGTGGTGGGTGTGGCCATGGCAGATTCCTTCCACTCGCCCTCCCACCAGCGCACACCCGCAGCCGCGTCCCGGCAACTCGTACGGCGCAGCGGCGGGCGCCACGGGCCAGGACGTAACTTGTGGGCATGGGTGACACGGCCGACGTCGGAGCAGAAGCGCGGAAGAGGCAGCCGCTGGTCTCGCCGCCGGAGTGGCTGATCCGGGGGCTGCGCCCGCAGCCGGCGCCGGTCCCCTGGGCCGCCGTGGTCCGTGCGAGCATCGCGCTGGCCGCGCCGCTGGCGGTGGGTCTCGCCGCGGGGCAGCCCGGCTACGGCGCGCTCGTCGCCATGGGCGCGCTCTCGGGTGTCATCGGCGACACCGCCGACGCGTACCGGATGCGGATCCTCAACATCGCCGTGCCGCAGTGCTTCGGTGCGGTCGGCGTCATGCTCGGCACCCTGGTGTACGGCGACGGCTGGGTCGCGGTGGCGATGCTCACGCTGGTCGCACTGGTCTCCGGGATGATCTCCACGATCGGTGCGGTGGCCTCCGTATCGGGGCTGCTGCTCCTGCTCAACTCCGTGGTCGGCGCGGGTCTTCCGATGCCAGGACCCTGGTGGAAGGCGCCGCTGCTGCTCTCGCTCGGCGGGCTCTTCGTGCTGCTGCTCGCCCTGCTCGGCTGGCCGCTGCGGGCGCGGACCCCGGAGCGGACCGCGGTCGCCGCGACCTACCGCTCGGTCGCCGAACTGCTCGCGGCGGCGGGCACACCCGCGTACGGCCCCAGGCGCCAGGCCGTGACCGCCTCGCTCAACGCCTCGTACGATCTGATCCTCGCCCGGCGCGCCCACTACCACGGCCGCAGCAGGTCGATGGTGCGGATGCTCGCCCAGCTCAATGTGCTGGTTCCGCTGGTGGAGGCGGCAGCGGCGGCCCATCTGCACGGCCGCGCCTCGCGCCGCCCCGAGATCGCCGCCGCCGTCCGGGACCTGGCCGACGTGGTCGCCTCCGGGCGGCCGGACGCGGTGCCCGGTCTGCTGCTCCCCGAGCCGGAGGGCCCCGCCGACCGTGCCATGAACGCGGCGCTGCGGCACGCGGCCGCCGTCGTCCACCACGCGGATTCCGACCGCCCCGGCCCGTACGGCACGGACGACCGGCTCGGCCGCCCCGCCGCGCTCGGCGTACGGGCCCGCCGGGCCGCCGCCACCGTCCTGCTCTCGCCCGCCTCCTGGCGTTACGGTCTGCGGCTCGCGCTCTGCATCGGTCTGGCGCAGGTGCTGGTGTCGGTGGTCAGCGTTCCTCGCTCGTACTGGGTCGCGCTCACCGTCACCTTCGTACTGAAGCCGGACTTCGGCTCGGTCTTCTCCCGCGCGGTGCTGCGGGCGCTCGGCACGGCGGTGGGGGTGCTCACGGCCGCCCTGGTCCTCGGGGTCGTCCCGCGCGGCTGGTGGGACGTGCCGGTGACGGTGGTGCTCGCGGCGCTGATCCCGGCGGTCTCCGCGAACGGGTACGCCTTCCAGACCGCGGCCATCACCCCGGTGATCCTGCTGATCTCCGACCAGCTCAACCATCTGGGGTTCCATCTGGTGCTGCCCCGGCTGCTCGACAGCCTGATCGGCTGCGGAATCACCCTGGTCGCGGGGTATCTGCTCTGGCCGGAGAGCTGGCACACCCGGATCGGCGACCGGCTCGCCACCGCGGTCGAGGAGAGCGCCCGGTACGTCGAGTGCGCCTTCGGCGGCGGGAGCGGACCAGGCCCGGCGGACGGATCCGGCCCGGCGGGGGCCGGTACGGGTGGCGGCGGCCCGGCGGGCGACGGTGCGCGTGCGCCGGACGGAGCGGGTGACCCCGGTGACCGGGAGCGGCTGCGGCGGCGGCTCTACCGCGATCTGTCGGTCGTACGGACGGAGTTCCAGCGGGCCCTGACCGAGCCGCCGCCGACCGGGAGGCGGGCCGCCGCCTGGTGGCCGCTGGTCGTCGCGGCGGAACGGATCGTGGACGCGACGACGGCCGCCCGGGTCCGTGTCGACCATGGGGCCCGGCCGCCCGCACCGCAGGAAGTCCGCGATGTGACGAAGGAGTTGCGGGAACTGGCGCAGGGGCTGCGGTCCAGCCCGACCCTGGTGGAGGTGGCGACCCGTATCAAGGGGGACGACGAGGGCGTACTCGCCCCACTGCGCCAGGAGGTCGTCGCGGCCCGGGAGATCGCCTCCCCGCAGCGCTGAGACCGGGCCGGGTGTGTGGCCCGGCCCGGTTTGTTCCGCCCCGGCAGGTCACCCGCACCCGGCGCCGTCAGCGACGCCGGGTGCGGGGGGTGGGGGGCCGACGCCGGGGAGGTGGCGTCAGGGCATGCGGGTCAGGAGCCTGCGGTCAGGAGCGGGCCGCTTCCGCCTTGGCCAGGGCCTTGGCGAAACCGTTCGCCCAGAGCGAGTCGACCTGGGCGCGCTCCTGTGCGTCCGGCTGGCGGTTGGTGCAGGACGGGCCGGGGCCGCCGCCCGACATCAGCTCGCTGCACGGGCCGCTGTAGTCGTCGGGAAGACCGAGCACATGGCCGGTCTCGTGGGCGGTGACCCGGATCGAGTCGTACTCCTGGGTCTGCGCGTGGTCCAGGAAGATGTAGCCGCTGCCGTGCCCGTCCGTCGAGGCGTACGAACCCTGCGGGTCGTCACCCTCCCGGTAGGAGAAGTCGGCGCCGGACGAGCCGGCCTGGAGCTTGACGTTGGTCTCCGCGGAGTTCCAGATCTGCGCGCTGGCCGATATCTGGCTCTGGTAACTGGGCGCGGCCGACGCGTCATAGGTGATCGTGACCGACTTCAGGCCGGGGTGGGCCGCCTGCTTCTTCGCGACCGACTTCATGACCGCGTCGAAGAACGCCTTGTTCCCCGACTCCTGCTGTGCGCTCGTGTAGTGCTGGGCGCTCTGCGCGGTGTGCGGCACGGGGGCGACCGTGGTGGAGGCCGCCTGGGCGGGGACAACGGTGCCGAGAGCGGCGGCGACGCCGAGGCCGAGGATCGCGGAGATCGCGGTATTACGGTGCTTCATGTGGGGGGCTCCTACTCGTCCGGTGTGGGGGTGAACGGGTGGTACCGGAGAGTGTGCTGTGCGGGCGCCCCGCCGGGATGATGGCAACTGGCGATAACTTGGTGCTATCGGTGGGGGTTTGATGGTCTGGTGCGGCCCCTGGCCCGCCCCTACTCTCGGGTTCCATGGACCTTGAGGTGCGGCATCTCCGCGCACTGTGCGCCATAGCGGACACCGGCAGCCTCCACCGGGCGGCCCGTGAGCTGGGGATGAGCCAGCCCTCGCTCACCACCCAGCTGCGCCGGATCGAGAACTCGCTGGGCGGGCAGCTCTTCTCCCGTACCCGCACGGGCTGTCGGCCCACCCCGCTGGGTCGCACCGTACTCAGCCGGGCCCGCCCGCTGATCGACGAGATGCGCTCCCTGGTCACCGAGGCGAAGGCCGCCGCCGCGCGGGCGGCCGGACCCCGGCTGCGGATCGGCGCGACGGCGAACCGCGCCATCCCCGGCTGGCTGCGCAGGCTACGCGCCCGGCTGCCGGAGACCGAGACCTCGCTCCATATGGACGTGTCGGCCAACGCGCTGCTGCGGCTGGTGGCGTCGGGCCAGCTGGATGTGGCGTTCGTGCACGAGGTGGAGGGGTGCCCGCTGCGCCTGCCGGACGGCCTGGACATCCGCGTCCTGGTCGAGCGCGAACCGCAGTCCGTGACGCTGGCGGCCGACCATCCGGCCGCGGCCGACCCGGTGGTGAAACTGGCCGACCTGGCGGCGGACCAGTGGATGGTCGATCCCACCGTGGACGGCGAACTGGACGGTATGCGACGGATGCTGCGCGCGGCGGGCCTCAACCCCCGGGTGCTGCACGGCGATTACCTCACGGCGTTCGCGCTGGTCGCATCCGGCGAGGTGGTCACGGTCTGCCAGCCGACCACCAGACCCAGACCCGACCTGGTGATAAGACCGCTGCACGGGGACCCTCTCGGGGTACGGCTGCTGCTCGCCGCACGGCCCGGGAGCGACGAGGCGGAGCTGGACATGGTGTACGAGGAGCTGGCCGCCGCGTACGGGGAGTTGCTGTAGGGGCGGGGGCTTGGCGGATGGTTGCTGGAGCGGCCGGGGAGTTGTCGGCGGGTTGCCTGCCGGAGCGGCCGGGGCGTCATCGGTCACTGAGGGTGAGGCCGGGTTCGCCGTGGAGACACCGGGAGGTCCGGGGGCCGTCGGCCCGGAACGCCTGGGGTGACTTCCGCGTACCATCCGCTGCCATGGGCTCCGAACTGGTCGTGGATCTGCGCACGCTGCCGCTCGTCTCGCTGGACGATTTCTGGGACGCGGTGGCCGGGCCGTGCGGGCTGCCCGGCTGGTTCGGCAGGAACCTCGACGCGTGGTGGGACGTGGTGGAGACCCGGGGCGTCTCGGAGACCGTCGACGCGTACGCCCTGCTGGTCGTACGGGCGGACGCGGCCGGGCTGTTCGCTCCGGGGCAGCCGGACGGAGCGCGGCTGGCGGCGCTGTTCGCCGACACGACCCGCGCACGGCTCGATCTGGACCCGGGCCCGGCGGCGTGAGTTCCGCGGGTCTTTCCCGGAACCCACGGCGGACGGGCAACCACCGCTGCGGCGCCTCGCGCTGATCCACCGGGGATTACGGGACAGCCCTTACCCTCTCCTGAGACCGTCCCTTCAGGGCCAGCCGGTCCAAGATCGCCGAAGGCGGTCGCTAACCTTACGTGTCCGCCCTGGCCAGGGATCGACTCCCGTCGGCGTGGATGTGTCTCGTACTCGACGTCATTGCGAATCATTGCGAATCATTGCGAAAGGTCTCGCCCATGGGCATTCGGAGCTTGCTGCGCAAGGTGTTTGGACGCGACCGCGTGGAGTCCGGTGAGCCGTCGGCGGCCACTACCGTTCCGGCGCAGGCCGAGCGTACGACGACGCCCGTGACGCCGTCCGAATCCGCCGCCGAGTCCTCGCAGGACTCGGCGGCGGATTCGCAGGAGAAGGCAGCCACCGCCGGCGGTACGCCGGAGAACGCGTCCTCGGAACGGGCGTCGTCGGAGGGCGCGTCGTCCGGGGCCGCGTCGTCGGCCTCGTCGTCGGAGAAGTCCCGCACGGTGTCGCTGCCCGCCCAGGCCGACAAGACGTCGACCTCCGTGCCCGCCGCCGAGAAGACGGTGCCGAAGCCGGCGCGGAGGTCCGGCACCGGCATCGCGTCCGATCTGGTGGCGGAGGCCTTCGACAACCCGAAGCCGAGGCCGGCCGAGCCGACTGTCCCGGCCCAGGCGAAGGCATCGGACCAGACCGCACCGGAGGCGGAACCGGAGTCGGCTCCCGCCACCGCCACCGGAACCGCCGAGGACACAGCGGCTGGCGAAGAGGCACCGGTTGCGGCTGAGGCAACGGCGGTTGAGCCGGAGACCGCTGAGGCGGCGGCGACCGAGGCGGAGGCGGCCGAGGCACCTGAGGCCGGGGCAACGGCGACCGAAGCCGACCCGGTCGCTGCGGAGCCCGAGACCGAGACCGAGACGGAACCGGTCGCCGTTGAGCCGGAGGCCGTTGAGCCGGAGGCCGTTGAGGCGGAGGCCGTTGAGGCGGAGGCCGTTGAGGCGGAGGCCGTTGAGGCGGAGGCCGTTGAGGCGGTGGAGGACGAGACGGCGGAGCCGGAGACCGAGCCGGTCGCGGACCAGGCCGTCGCGGACCAGGCTGAGGCAGAGCCCGCCGACGCAGAGCCCACGGACGCAGAACCGGCCGAGCCGGAAGCCGAAACCGTCGTAGCCGAGCCCGAGCCCGAGACCGAGCCCGAAGGCACCGCAGCCGCGCCCGAGAAGGAAGCCGTTGCGGCCGAGCCCGAAGCTGTCAGCGACGCAGAGCCCGCGCCCGCCCCCACCACCGCAGCCACGGCCGACACCCCCACCGACCTCGCGGCACGCGCACCCCAGCTCGTCAGTGCCTACCAGGCCGCCGGCGCCGAGATCGACAAGGCCGGACTGAGCGGGGCCAGGGCCACCGTCTATCTCGTGCTCGACCGGTCGGGTTCCATGCGGCCGTACTACAAGGACGGCAGCGCGCAGGCCCTCGGCGAGCAGACGCTCGCCCTCGCCGCGCACCTCGACGAGCGGGCCACCGTCCGTGTCGTCTTCTTCTCGACGGACATCGACGGCACCGGAGAGCTGACGCTCGACTCGTACGAGGGCCGTGTCGACGAGCTGCACGCCGGACTGGGGCGGCTGGGCCGTACCAGCTACCACCGGGCCGTCGAGGAGGTCGCGTCCCTGCACGAGCAGTCCGCCGACCCCACCGCCCCGGCCCTAGTGATCTTCCAGACCGACGGCGCACCGGACGCCAAGGTGGTGGCCAAGCAGGCCATCGCCGCCGTGGCGGACAAGCCGCTGTTCTGGCAGTTCGTGGCCTTCGGCGACCACGAGTCGAAGGCGTTCGACTTCCTGCGGAAGCTGGACTCCCCGCACGCCGCGTTCTTCCACGCGGGCCCCGCCCCCCGTGAGCTGGCCGACTCCGAGGTGTACGAGCAGCTGCTCGCGGCCTTCCCGGCCTGGCTGGCGGCGCGCAAGGGCTGACACCGCACGCGCACCGGCCGACCGGGCCCCCGTCCACCGGACGGGGGCCCCGGCCGTTATCGCGTTCGGAGGGCCGCCGTGAGGAAGTTAGGATTTCGACCATGGCGGCCACTGGATCCGAGAAGCAGGGGACGAACGCGTACTACGTATCGACCCCCATTTACTACGTCAACGACGCTCCTCACCTGGGCCACGCCTACACGACCGTTGCAGGGGACGTGCTCACGCGCTGGCACCGTCAGCGCGGCGAGAAGGTGTGGTACCTCACCGGCACGGACGAGCACGGTCAGAAGATCATGCGCACGGCCGAGGCGAACAACGTCACACCGCAGGAGTGGTGCGACAAGCTCGTCGAGGAGTCCTGGAAACCCCTCTGGGAGCATCTGAACATCGCGAACGACGACTTCATCCGGACGACGGAGAAGCGGCACACGGACCGTGTGCAGGAGTTCGTGCAGGACCTGTTCGACAAGGACGAGATCTACAAGGGCGGGTACGAAGGCCCGTACTGCGTGGGCTGCGAGGAGTACAAGCTCCCCGGTGACCTGATCGACGGCGGGACCGACTTCCCCGGCCAGAAGCTGTGCCCGATCCACAAGAAGCCGGTGGAGATCCTCAAGGAGGAGAACTACTTCTTCAAGCTGAGCGAGTACGGGCCGAAGCTGCTGGAGTTCTACGAGGCCAACCCGGGCTTCATCCAGCCCGAGTCGGCGCGCAACGAGGTCGTGAACTTCGTACGGCAGGGACTTCAGGACCTGTCGATCTCGCGCTCCACCTTCGACTGGGGCGTCCCGGTGCCGTGGGACGAGAAGCACGTCATCTACGTCTGGGTGGACGCGCTCCTCAACTACGCCACGGCGGTCGGCTACGGCGCGAACCAGCAGAAGTTCGACGAGACCTTCCCGGCCGATGTGCACCTGGTCGGCAAGGACATCCTGCGCTTCCACGCGGTGATCTGGCCCGCGATGCTGATGGCCCAGGGTCTGCCGGTCCCCGGCCGGGTCGCGGCGAACGGCTGGCTGATGGTCGGCGGCGAGAAGATGTCGAAGTCGAACCTGACCGGCATCAAGCCGCAGGACCTGACCTCGCACTTCGGTGTGGACGCCTACCGCTGGTACTTCCTGCGCGCGATCGCCTTCGGCAGCGACGGATCGTTCTCCTGGGAGGACTTCTCGGCCCGCTACACCTCCGAGCTGGCGAACGACTACGGCAACCTCGCCTCGCGGGTGGCCGCCATGGTCGGCAAGTACTACGGCGGGACCCTGCCGGCCGCGGAGGCCGCTGGCGCGGCCGAGCAGGCCGTACAGGACGGTCTCGCCAGGGCGGTCACCGAGTCCGACCGGCTGATCGGTGAGGAGCTGGACTTCCAGGGCGGCATCCTGGCGATCTTCGACTTCGTGAAGCAGGTCAACGGCTACATCACGGAGCAGGAGCCGTGGAAGGTCGCCAAGGACGAGTCGCCGGAGGGCCGGGCCCGCCTCGCGACCATCCTCTACACGGCGGCCGAGTCGCTGCGCGGTGTCGCGGTCCTGCTCAACGCGGTGATGCCGGAGACCTCGCAGAGCCTGTGGGACTCGCTGGGAGCCGAGGCGGGTCTCGGCGCGCTGGCGGACCAGAAGCTCGGGGATTCCGGTGCGTGGGGGCAGCTCCCGGCCGGTGCCACGGTCACGAAGGGCGCGGTGCTGTTCCCGCGCCTGGAGGAGAAGCCGGCCTAACCGGACCGGACCACGGAAGGAGGGCCCGGAACCGCCGAGCGGTTCCGGGCCCTCCTTCCGTGTGGTGCGTCAGCGCACCCAGGCCGTCAGCGGCTCGGTGTCCAGCTCGATCCCGACCGGAGCGGGCAGCTCGACGGTCTTCCCGAACGGAACCGTGGCCACCTGCTCGTAGCGCACCCCGTCCGGCTGCGAGTGGACCTTGACCTCGCCGGTGTCCCGGTCGATCAGCAGATAGACGGGGATCCCGGTCTCGGCGTAGGCGCGCGGCTTCTCCACGCGGTCCCGCCGGTCCGTGTCGGCGTCGTTCGATGTCACCTCGACCACCATCAGCACACCATCCGCACTGGCCCATTCGCCCTGGCCGACAAAGGTGCTGCTCGGAGCCAGGGCGCCATCGGGGCGAGCATTGCCCCTGCCGTAACTCTCGATCCGCAGGCCCTGGCCTGGGTAGAGCCACAGTTCCGGGTCCGGCTTCACTCCCCCAGCATCGAGGCGTCCCCCATGACCACCACCGGCTTCTTCGTCGGGTCGAGCCAGCGCAGCAGCTCCTTCATCCGGTCCTCCGGCAGGGAGACGCAGCCGTGGGTGGGGCCGCCGTGGTCGACGTGGAACCAGACGCCGCCACCCCGGTCCGCGCCCATCGGGCGGGTCCAGTCGAGCGGGGTGGTGCCCGGCTTGTGGTTGTAGTTGATCGCCACCACATAGTCGAAGGCCCCGGCCAGCGACTCCCCCTGGAAGCCGGTGCCCGCGGCGACGAAGGCGGGCCCCTGGTCGTACGGCAGGCGGGTGCCGGGGTCCGCCTTGCGGCCGCCCGCGTCGGTGAGGCCGAAGACCCCGGCGGGTGAGTGGAGATCGCCCTGGTAGTGCTTCTCGGTCCAGCCGTGCAGCGCGTTGTGCGCGGGCCACGGTTCGGAGACCGGCTCCCAGCCCTTGGCCGGATCGCGGACATAGAGGACGACCGTGGAGCGGCTGGAGTCGGCGCCGTCGCCGGTGACCACGGCGGCCTGGCGGGCGGAGTCCGGGATCTTCGCCAGGGTCTTGGGGCCGAGCGCCGGGATCTCCTTGACCTGGAGCTCAGCGGCCCGTCGGAGCTGCGGGCCGGCCGCGGGTGTCGGGGATGCCGCCGGCGGACCACCGTGACCGCTGTTGTCCTCGACCGCCCGCGCCGGGGTGGTCGCGTGTCCCGGGAAACCCGCACATCCGGAGAGCACCAACCCGCCGGTGACCAGTGCGGTCGCGACGAGCGCACCTCTGGGAAGTCGGCGAAGAGACATGTACGAGCCTTTCATTTCACATCGGATCACGTCGGGTCCATGCCGTTAACGACTGGTGTGTGCGGTAGGCGTCGATTCATTGCGGGGAACCCTGTGGGGTTCCCCCCGGGGCCGGCCCCTGTGCGGAAGTCGGTGTGACGTTCGATGGCGGATTCGACGTCGTGGTCACGCGTTGCGTCCCGTCCGGGCCTGCTGTACGGCCAGGACATGCCGTGCGCGTCGCCGCACACGGAGAGTCGCCGGAATCAGATTGCCCCCGCCCCTGTCCCTGCCCCCGACCGGCACGCCGATCAGTCCGTCGTACTGGTTCGTCCCGTGTGCTCCGGTCGACACCCGTGCCGGAGAAGGGGACCGAGGGCGCGGAACAGCCCCCGGTCCCTCGACCGGGGGCTGTTCCGCCTGTTCTGCCGTTTCACGTGAAACAACGGAGAGTTACTTCTCCTGCTTGTCCTTCGCCGGAGCCGCGGGCTTGCGCAGCTGGATGTTCAGCTCGCGCAGTCGGGTCTCGTCGAGCACCGTGGGGGCGCCCATCATCAGGTCCTGCGCGTTGCCGTTGAGCGGGAAGGCGATCGTCTCGCGGATGTTCGGCTCGTCCGCGAGCAGCATGACGATACGGTCCACGCCCGGGGCGATGCCGCCGTGTGGCGGAGCGCCGAGGCGGAAGGCGCGGAGCATCCCGGCGAACTCGTGCTCCACGGTCTCCCGGTCGTAACCGGCGATCTCGAACGCCTTGAGCATCAGGTCGGGCTCATGGTTACGGATGGCGCCCGAGGACAGCTCGATGCCGTTGCAGACGATGTCGTACTGGTACGCCAGGATGTCGAGCGGGTCCTTCTCCTCCAGGTCGGCATAGCCGCCCTGGGGCATCGAGAAGGGGTTGTGCGAGAAGTCGATCTTCCCGGTCTCCTCGTCCTTCTCGTACATCGGGAAGTCGACGATCCAGCAGAAGCGGAACACGTCCTCCTCGAAGTGGCCCGCGCGCCTGGCCGCCTCGACACGGACCGCGGACATGATCCTGGAGACCTCGTCGAACTCGCCGGCGCCGAAGAAGACCGCATGCCCGGGCTTGAGCTCCAGCCGCTCGGTGAGCGCCGCGACATCGGCCTCGGTGAGGAACTTGGCGATCGGCCCGGCGAGCGTGCCGTCGTCCCCGACGCGCACCCAGGCCAGGCCCTTGGCGCCCTGCTCGACGGCGTACGCCCCGAGGCCGTCGAAGAACTTGCGGGACTGGCCTGCGGTGTCCGGGACGGGCAGCGCACGGACGTGCAGCCCGGCGAACGCCTTGAAGCCGGAGTCGGTGAAGACGTCCGAGACATCGACCAGTTCGAGCTGGGCGCGGAGGTCGGGCTTGTCGTTGCCGTACTTCAGCATCGACTCGCGGAACGGGATCCGCGGGAACGGCGAAGTGACATGGCGGCCGTTGCCGAACTCCTCGAAGAGCTCGGTCATCAGCTTCTCGATCGGCCGGAAGACGTCCTCCTGCTCGACGAAGCTCATCTCGACATCGAGCTGGTAGAACTCACCGGGCGAGCGGTCCGCGCGGGCGTCCTCGTCGCGGAAGCAGGGCGCGATCTGGAAGTAGCGGTCGAAGCCCGAGATCATCAGCAGCTGCTTGAACTGCTGCGGCGCCTGCGGAAGCGCGTAGAACTTGCCGGGGTGCAGCCGCGAGGGGACCACGAAGTCACGGGCGCCCTCGGGGGAGGTCGCGGTGAGGATCGGGGTCGCCATCTCGTTGAAGCCCAGCTCGGTCATCTTGTGGCGCATGGCGGAGATGACGGCCGTGCGCAGCATGATGTTGCGGTGCATGCGCTCGCGGCGCAGGTCGAGGAAGCGGTACTCCAGGCGCCGCTCCTCGTTGACGCCGTCCTCGGCGTTGATGGTGAAGGGGAGCGGGGCCGCGGCACCGAGCACCTCGACCTCACCGACCTCGATCTCGACCTCGCCGGTCGGCAGTTCCGCGTTGACGTTCTCGGTGCCGCGCGCGGAGACCTTCCCGTCGATGCGGACGACCGTCTCCTTGGTGACCTTGGAGAGCGCCTCGTTGGCGGGGGTGCCGGGGCGGGCGACGAGCTGCGTGATGCCGTGGTGGTCGCGCAGATCGATGAAGAGGATGCCGCCCAGGTCTCGGCGATTGTGCAGCCAGCCGCTCAGCCGGACGTCGGAGCCGACGTCGGAGGCGCGCAGTTCGCCGCACGTGTGGGACCTGTACCGATGCATCGTTCATCCAGTTCTTCGCGAGACAGGCGGGAAGGGTGTACTTCGCACCAGGGTACCGCCGGGCACACCATGCCTTTACGCCTTTATCGGCCCGCCCCCGGGGCCCCGGAGCGGCCGCATGGGCGCACCCTGTGTGGCGGCTGCCGGTCCTCCCTTCTTAAAGTGGGGCAATGCGCACCGAGGACGTCCTGGCCGCCATCGCGACCGGCCTGTGGCGATGGGACAACACCGCCGGGATCGTCACGCTCGACGCGGAAGCCGCCCGGCTCCTCGGTCTGCCCGCCGAAGCGACCAGTCTGTCCGAGGTCGCCGTCCGTTCCCGCTTCCACCCCGTCGACTGGAACGAGATCAACGGGACGGTGAATCTGGCGATCGCCGAGGACACCCTCGCCGAGGCCCGGCTGCGCATCGTGGACGAGACGGGCCGGGTCCTGCGTACCGTACGCAGCCGCTCCAAGCCGCAGATCAGCGCCCATGGCTATGTCCTGGTCGGCACCCTCCAGGAGGTCGCGGAGCCGCAGCCGGGCGATGCGGCCCACACCCCGATCACCGGTGACTGGCGCCGCTCCCGCGAGGCGTTCCTGCTGGACGCGGGGCGGGCGCTGGCCGAGGCCAGGTCCACCGAGGAGGTGCTGAGGGTCGCCGCCTCGCTCTCCATGCCGGGGTTCGAGCCGGACGGCCTCGCGGTCTTCGGGATCACCGGCGACTGGCTGACGGTCATCGGGCACCACGGGCACAACCCGGCCGAGGACGGGCTGCTGGCCGAGTTCCCGATGAGTACGGAGGAGAACTATCCGGCCGCCGAGGTCGCCAGAACGGGGCGGGCCATCTATCTGCCGACGCCGGACACCTACCGCGAGCGCTACCCCAAGTACTGGCCCGCCGTGCGACCCCTCAACCGGCACTCCTGGGCCTTTGTCCCGCTGGTCGACTCGGGGGTTACGATCGGGGCCTGGATGGCGGCCTTCGCGTACCCGGTCAGCTTCTCGCCCGACGAGCGCTCGGTGCTGACGACGGTGGCCCGGATGCTGGCCCAGGCCCTGGCCCGCGCCGGGGTCGCCGACAACGAGCGTGAGCTGTCGCTCGGGCTCCAGCGTTCGATGCTGCCGATGCTGGGCCCCCGTATCCCGGGGATGGCGGTGGCCGCACGGTATGTCCCCACCGGGGGCGGGCTCCAGGTCGGCGGGGACTGGTACGACGTGATCGCGCTGCCGGGGAGCACCGCGTACGAGGACGGCAAGGGCGGCGGCCGGGTGGCGCTGGTCATCGGTGACGTCCAGGGGCATGACGTACGGGCCGCCGGGATGATGGGCCAGCTGCGGATCGCCCTGCGCGCGTACGCGGCCGAGGGCCATCCGCCGGACGCGGTGCTCTCCCGGGCCTCGCGCTTTCTGTACGGCCTCACGGACACCTATGACCAGGGCGAATCCGACGAGCCGCCGACCCCGCGCTTCGCGACCTGTCTGTACATCGAGGTCGACCCGGCCAGCGGCACCCTCGACGTGGCCCGCGCGGGTCACCCCGATCCGACGGTCCGCACATCCGACGGCACGGTGCTGGTGCGTCCCGTCGAGGGCGGGCTGCCGCTGGGCATCCATCCGGACACCGACTATCCGACGACCCGGCTGGTGCTCCAGCCCGGCGAGACGCTGATGATGTGCACGGACGGGCTCATAGAGACCGGCGGCCACGATCTCGACACCGGCTGGGAGCGGATCCGCGGAACGCTGGAGCGGCATACCGGGGACAATCTGGAGATCCTGGCCGACGCCCTGGTGCAGGCCGCGCACGGCCCGCCGGAGCGCCATCACACGGGGCCGTTCTCCGACCGCCGCGAGGACGACATCGCCGTCCTGCTGATGTCCCGCAAGGGTGAGCGCGTACAGGCGGGCACCACCCGCCATATGTCCCTGGCGATCGCGCAGGCCCAGCCGGAACGCATCTCGGCGGCCCGTGGCCAACTGCGGGAGCTGCTCCATGACTGGGCGGACAGCGAACAGGTCGACTCGGCGGCGCTGATGGTCTCCGAGATGGCGACGAACGTCCTCATCCACACGGACGGCGACGCGACGCTGACCGCCGACGTCACCGGGGTGACCGGCACCCGGCGGCTGCGGGTGGAGGTCGCCGACGACAGCGACGAACTGCCGCACAAGCGGCGCCCCGGCGAGATGGCCTCGTCGGGGCGCGGGCTGCTGCTGATGGAGATACTCGCGGACATGTGGGGGGTGGATCCGCAGGGCTCCGGCAAGTCGATCTGGTTCGAGCTCTACGAGTCGCGCGGCGACTCGAAGAACGGGTCGGCCGGCTCCGCCGGTTCCGCGGGGCCGGGCGACGACGACACCGAGGGGCCGTCGTCGGACCTCCTCTCCGAATTCCTGGCCGACCTCGCACCGGACGAACTGCTGGAGATGGAGACGGAGGGGACGGAGGGGCCCGGCGCGAACGGAAACGGCACGAACGGAAACGGCACGGCCAAGAGCGACGCGGTCAAGAGCGGCACGGACAAGAGCGACGCGAACAAGAGTGACGCGGTCAAGAGCGGCTCGCACGGAGACCGCGGGCGGCCGGCCGGCTCGCGGGGAGCAGCGCCCGAGCAGCCGGATCAGTCCGATCAGCCCGAGCCCGGGAAGCCCGAGCCCGGGTCCGCTCACGCCTCCCGGTCCGGGCCGGACGCCGGATCGGATGCCGGGCCCGGCTCCTGACGCGGCTCCTGACCGGACCCCGGACCGGGCTCCGGGCCGGAACCGGCGCCCGCTTCCGGGCCGGGCTCCGGCGGGTAGCGCTTCCGCAGCTCTCCGATCACCCCGAAGGCCGCCGCCGCCACCGGCACGGCGAGCAGCATCCCCAGGAGCCCCGCGACGCTCGCCCCGGCCGTCAGCGAGATCATCACCATCGCCGGGTGCATCTGGACCGTACGGCTCTGGATCACCGGCTGGAGCACATGCCCCTCAAGCACCTGCACCAGCAGGACCACGCCCAGCGCCCAGAGCGCGGTCACGAACCCCCGGTCGGCGAGGGCCACCAGCACGGCGACCGCACCTGAGATGAACGCACCGAGATACGGGATGTAGGCGCCGACGAAGACCAGCGCACCGAGCCCCAGCGCGCCCGGCACCCCCAGGATCAGCAGGCCGGCCGTGATGCAGATGGCGTCGATGAGCGCGATCAGCGTGGTGCCGCGCATGAACCCCTCGACCGCCTCGAAGGCCCGCCGGGCCATGGCCTCGATGGTGGCTCCGTGGCCCGGTGCGACGGCGTACGCGAGTCCGCGGGCGTGGTCCGAGTCGCGGAGGAAGAAGAAGGTGAGCAGCAGCGCCAGCACGCTGGTCGCGATGAACGTGCCGATCAGGCTGAGTCCGTTGAGCAGCCCGCCGGCCGCGTTCGCGCCGAACTTGCCGAGCAGGTTCTTGGCGTTGTCGGCGATGTTGGTGATGCCGTCCCCGGTGGCCACCCCGAAGTGGTCGGCGATCCACTTCCCGGCGTCCTTGAGCGAGGCGACGATCTGGTCCCCGGTGTCGATCAGCGCGGTGACGACGATGTACGCGGCCCCGCCGACCACGGCGACGAGCGCGACGCAGGTGAGTCCGGCCGCCAGGGAGCGGTTCAGCCGCATCCGGACCAGCCACCGGTGGACCGGCCCGAGGAGCGCCGTACCGAGCAGGGCCAGCATCACGGGGGTGACGGCGGTCTTGAGCGTGACACAGAGCCAGACCCCCACCGCCGCCACGCCCGTGACGAGCAGTGCGACGGCACACCAGGCAGCCAGACGTCGGGCGTGGACGGGGAGCAGCGGCTTCTGGGTATGCACGCCCCCAGCCGATCACGGGCGCCGGGCGACGGCTCGTTCGCCGGGGCCGGGCGGGTGGTGGGAGGGCTCCGGGCGCGGCGGCCGGTTCGGCTCAGCCGAGGACGTGGCCGCCGTCGACGGTGATGATCTGGCCGGTGACGTACGGGTTCGACATCAGGAACAGCGCCACAGCGGCCGCCTCCTCAGCCGTCCCGTACCGGCCCAGCGGCACGGACGCTCCGGCGGCGGCGATGGCCTCGTCCGTCTCAAGGCCGGGCAGCGAGCGCATCAGCGGGGTGTCGATCGCGCCGTAGCGGACGGCGTTCACGCGCTGCCGTGCCGGGGCGAGTTCGATGGCGAGCGCCCTGGTCAGCGCCTCCACCGCGCCGCCGACGGCCAGCGTGACGGACAGACCGGGCAGCGGGCGGGCCAGGAGGACGCCCGAGCTGAGGGTGAGCGATCCGCCCGCGGGCAGCCGCTCCGCCGCAGCACGGGCGAGGGCGAACGTCCTCCCCATGCCGTCGGCGGCCGCCGCGCGGACCCCGTCGTCGGACAGCCCGCCGAGGGGGCCCGGGGCCGCGTGGCCGCCGGCAGTGACGTAGACGTGGTCGACGCGGCCGGCGACGTCGAAGGCCGCGGCGATGGTGCGCTCGTCCCCGGCGTCGCCCGCGACGCTCAGGACGGCGTCGTCCTCCCCCGCCGGGGCGGCCTTCCGTACGTGGTCGACGGCGGACGCCAGCCGGTCCGGGTCCCGGCCGACCAGCACCAAGCGGGCGCCGACCGTGCGCAGCAGCGTGCCCGCTGCCAGCCCGATACCGGAGCTGCCGCCGACGACCACGATGGTCGCGCCGGCGAGGGACCCGGGCAGCGGAACGGTGGTGACGGGGGCGGGGGCGGGAGTGACCGCGGCGGCGTCAGTGCTCATGGGAAGCCCTTCCAAGCAATAAACCATCTGGTTGTTTTCCTCTTGCCGTGATGGTGCCTCGCGCGACGACCCGAGTCAACCGGATGGTTTAATACGGTCATGGCCTACGACGCCGAGGACACCAGAAGGCGGATCTTCGCGGCCGCCGCCGCCGAGTTCGCCGAGCGGGGCCTGGCGGGCGCCCGAGTGGACCGGATCGCGGATTCCGCCCGGGCCAACAAGCAGGCCATCTACCGCTACTTCGGCGACAAGGAACGGCTGTTCGCCGCCGTGGTCCGCGCGAAGCTGGACGAGGTCGGGGCCGCGATCTCCATCGACCCGGACGACGTCGCCGAGTCGGTCGGCCAGCTCTTCGACTGGCACCGCGAACACCCCGAGCTGATCCGGCTGCTCCTGTGGGAGGCGCTGGAGTCGACGGGATCAACGGGGGCGACGGGGCCGGACAGTGCGGGCGCCTCGGCGGGCGGGCACGGGGACGCCCCCGAGACCGGGCTCCGGGACGCCTTCCGCGCGAAGGCCGCGCGCCTCGCCCGCGCGGGCGACCGGGGGGCACCCGAGGACGTCCGGCTCCGCGACGCCCAGGACCTGCTGTTCTCCGTCATGAGCCTGATCTCATGGAACTTCGCCGTACCGCGGACATGCCGCGTCACCCTTGGCGAGGAGACGGACACGGCCGCGCTGGACCGCCGCCGCGCAGCCGTCATCGAGGCCGCCCGCACGCTGGCCGCGGCCGGCGGCCGCAGAGGGACCTGACGCGGCGCCGCCTCAAGTCGTCCTACAGCCCGCCCTCAGACATCCCGTGCACAGCCGGAACCGTGCCCAGCCGCCCGCGCTGGAAGTCCTCGAACGCCTGCTTCAGCTCGGCCTCGCTGTTCATGACGAACGGCCCGTAGTGCGCCATCGGCTCCCGTATCGGGCGCCCGCCGAGGAGGACGACCTCCAGGTCCGGGCTCTTCGCGTCCTGGTTCTCGTCCGCGCGGACGGTCAGCGACGAGCCCGCCCCGAACACCGCGGTCTGCCCGGTGCGGACCGGGCGGCGGTCCGCACCGACCGAGCCGCGCCCGGCCATCACGTACGCCAGGCCGTTGAAGTCCTCGCGCCACGGCAGCGTGACCTCGGCGCCCGGCCGTACCGTCGCGTGGATCATCGTGATCGGGGTGTGGGTGATCCCGGGGCCCTCATGGCCGTCCAGTTCACCCGCGATGACCCGCAGCAGCGCGCCGCCGTCGGCCGATGTGAGCAGCTGGACCTGGCCGCCGCCGATGTCCTGGTAGCGCGGGGCCATCATCTTGTCGCTCGCCGGGAGGTTCACCCAGAGCTGGAGCCCGTGGAAGAGCCCGCCGCTCACCACCAGCGACTCCGGCGGCGCCTCGATGTGCAGCAGGCCGGAACCGGCCGTCATCCACTGGGTGTCGCCGTCGTTGATGGTCCCGCCACCGCCGTTGGAGTCCTGGTGGACGAAGGTGCCGTCAATCAGATACGTGACGGTCTCGAAGCCGCGGTGCGGGTGCCAGGGAGTGCCCTTCGGCTCACCGGGCGCGTACTCCACCTCGCCCATCTGGTCCATCATGATGAACGGGTCGAGGTACTGGTAGTTGATCCCGGCGAACGCGCGGCGCACCGGGAACCCCTCGCCCTCGAAGCCCCCCGGCGCGGTGGAGACCGCGAGCACGGGGCGCGGCACGGCGCCGTCCGGCGCGTGGACGCGCGGCAGGGTCAGTGGATTCTCGACGGTCACGGCAGGCATGGCGGCCCTCCTGGCAGGATGCTCGGCATTCAAAGTAGTTGAACGGTGAACATCTAGCAAGGCATGGCCATTCCCGGGATCCTTCCGATCCCGTGGCCGACCTCGTGGCCGACCCCGTGGTTCAGGACAGTGCAGACCTGTTCATGCCGGTTCGGGCCGCTCCGGCTTCAGCCCGGAAATGGCCGGATCGAACCGCGTACGGGGAGCCTCAGCCGTACATCCGCCGCATCGCGAAGTCGACCATCTGCTCCACGGCCTTCGCGTCGAAGACCATCCGGTGCTCGCCCTCCATGTCGAGGACGAAGCCGTACCCGGTGGGCAGCAGGTCGATCACCTCGGCGCCGGTGATCACGAAGTACTTGGACTCCTTCCCGGCGTACCTGCGCAGCTCCTTCAGCGAGGTGAACATCGGGATCACCGGCTGCTGGGTGTTGTGCAGGGCGAGGAATCCGGGGTTGTCGCCGCGCGGGCAGTAGACCTTCGACGTGGCGAAGATCTGCTGGAAGTCCTCGGCGGCCATCGAGCCGGTGGTAAAGGCCCGCACCCCGTCGGCGAGCGAGGGCGGCGACGGCTCGGGGTAGAGCGGCTGATCCCCGTAGCCGGGCTGCGGCGCGGCGTACTGCTGCTGGGCGCCCTGGTTCGAGTCGTAGCCGTACATGCGCGCAAGAGTACTGAGTAAAGGGGTCCGGCCGCAGGGGCGGTCTCGTCACACTTGCCCGAAAGGGGTTGCGTCTTATTACTCGTGGGTAGCATCATCATAGCTACTTGCTGGTATTCGTTACAGGTATGCGTTACGAGAGGGCTGTCGCCATGGGGCACTACAAGTCGAATCTCCGCGACATCGAGTTCAACCTCTTCGAGGTCCTCGGCCGCGACAAGCAGTACGGCGCCGGGCCGTTCGCAGAGATGGACGTCGACACCGCGCGGAGCATCCTCGACGAGGTGGCCAGGCTCGCGGAGAACGAGCTGGCCGAGTCCTATGCCGACGCCGACCGCAACCCGCCGGTCTTCGACCCGGAGACCAACACCGCCCCCGTGCCTGACACCTTCAAGAAGTCCTACCAGGCCTTCATGGAGTCCGAGTACTGGCGGCTCGGCCTGCCCGAGGAGATCGGCGGCACCACCGCGCCGCGCTCCCTGATCTGGGCGTACGCGGAGCTGCTGCTCGGCGCCAACCCGGCGATCTGGATGTACTCCTCGGGTCCGGCCTTCGCCGGGATCCTCTTCGAGGAGGGCACCGACGAGCAGAAGAAGATCGCGGAGATCGCGGTCGAGAAGCAGTGGGGCTCCACGATGGTCCTCACCGAGCCGGACGCCGGCTCGGACGTGGGCGCGGGCCGCACGAAGGCCGTGCGGCAGGACGACGGCTCGTGGCACATCGAGGGCGTGAAGCGCTTCATCACCTCGGGCGAGCACGACATGTCGGACAACATCATCCACTATGTGCTGGCCCGCCCCGAGGGCGCGGGCCCCGGCACCAAGGGCCTCTCGCTCTTCATGGTGCCGAAGTTCGAGTTCGACTGGACCACCGGCGAACTGGGCGAGCGCAACGGCGTGTACGCGACGAACGTCGAGCACAAGATGGGCCTCAAGGCGTCCAACACCTGCGAGATGACGTTCGGCGACCGCCACCCCGCCAAGGGCTGGCTGATCGGTGACAAGCACGAGGGCATCCGCCAGATGTTCCGCATCATCGAGTTCGCCCGGATGATGGTCGGCACCAAGGCCATCGCGACGCTCTCGACCGGCTACCTGAACGCCCTGGAGTACGCCAAGGAGCGCGTGCAGGGCCCCGACCTCGCGCAGTTCATGGACAAGACCGCCCCCAAGGTCACCATCACGCACCACCCCGACGTGCGCCGCTCGCTGATGACGCAGAAGGCGTACGCCGAGGGCATGCGCACCCTGGTCCTCTACACGGCTTCCGTCCAGGACGCGATCCAGGAGAAGGAGGCCGCGGGCGAGGACGCCAAGGCGCTGCACGGCCTCAACGACCTGCTGCTGCCGATCGTGAAGGGGTACGGCTCGGAGAAGTCGTACGAGCAGCTGGCCCAGTCGCTCCAGACCTTCGGCGGCTCCGGCTACCTCCAGGAGTACCCGGTCGAGCAGTACATCCGGGACGCCAAGATCGACACCCTCTACGAGGGCACGACGGCCATCCAGGGCCAGGACTTCTTCTTCCGGAAGATCGTCCGCGACCAGGGCACCGCGCTGAACACCCTCTCCGAGGAGATCAAGAAGTTCCTCGCGGCCGGTCCCGGCGGCGAGGAGCTGACCGGCGCCCGTGAGCAGCTGGCCAAGGCCGCAGTGGACCTGGAGGCGATCGTCGGCGCGATGATCACCGACCTGACCTCGACCGGCGACGACGTCAGGAACATCTACAAGGTGGGGCTCAACACCACCCGCCTGCTGCTGGCTTCGGGCGATGTCGTCGTCGCGTACCTGCTGCTCAGGAGTGCGTCGGTGGCCGCCGAGAAGCTGCCGAACGCCTCCGCCAAGGATGTCGCGTTCTACCAGGGCAAGATCGCGGCCGCGAAGTTCTTCGCCACCGAGATCCTGCCCGGCGTGAGCACGCAGCGCGCCCTCGCCGAGACCGTCGAGACCTCGCTGATGGACCTGGACGAGGCGGCGTTCTAGCCGGCAGCCGGCAGCCGGTCCACGTCGGCCCCGCGGAGTCACGCGGGGCCGGCGCCGGATCTCGCAGTACCCCGGCGGAACCCCGTACCCCGGCGGAACCTCGCAGCGGCTCCGCGGAGCCGCGGTCATCCGCACGGCGGCGGCGCGGCCCCGGTCTCCCGGGGCGCACCGCCGCCGTGCGCTCTCACGGGCGCCCTCTCCGGGCGCGGGGGCCTGCGGGCGCGGGCGGTTGCGGCGTTGAGCACATGCGCCAGGACCTCGCCCAGCAGCACGGGCTCCCTGGTGTCGGCACCGTATTCGACCATGCGCCGATAGTGGCACCCGCCACTGACAGTGGCCGATCCGTCCCACATGTCCCATGCGCCCACCGGCCCCGCGGCCCCGTTCCCTTCCGGCGGGCGGGGCCGCAGCCGCGGTCGTTATGGTGGCTGCCATGAGCACCTCCGTCCGCTTCGACCGCGGCCACACCGACGACCTGATGAGCTTCCTCACGGCCAGCCCCTCGCCGTACCACGCCGTGGCGAACGCCGCCGGGCGGCTGGAGAAGGCAGGCTTCAGGCAGGTGTCGGAGACCGACGCCTGGGACGGGTCGACGGGCGGCAAATACGTGCTGCGGGGCGGCGCCGTCATCGCCTGGTACGTCCCGGAGAACGCGTCGCCGCACACCCCGTTCCGGATCGTCGGCGCCCACACCGACTCCCCCAACCTGCGGGTGAAGCCCCTCCCGGACAGCGGCAGCGACGGCTGGCGCCAGGTGGCGGTCGAGGTCTACGGCGGCACCCTGCTCAACACCTGGCTCGACCGGGACCTGGGCCTCGCCGGGCGGCTCACGCTGCGCGACGGCAGCCACCGGCTGGTCAACGTGGACCGGGCGCTGCTGCGCGTACCGCAGCTCGCCATCCACCTGGACCGCTCGGTCCACACCGACGGACTCAAGCTCGACAAGCAGCGCCATATGCAGCCGGTCTGGGGCCTCGGCGAGGTCCGGGAGGGCGACCTGCTGCGGTTCGTCGCCGACGAGGCCGGGGTCGCCGCCGACGACGTGACCGGCTGGGACCTCATGGTGAGCCCCGTCGAGGCACCCTCCTACCTGGGCCGCGACCGGGAACTCCTCGCCGGGCCCCGGATGGACAACCTCCTCTCGGTGCACGCCGCCACCGCGGCACTGGCCGCCGTCGCGACGGAATCCGCCTCCGGTTCCGGTTCCGCGACGGATGACGAGCCGTCACACATCCCGGTGATGGCCGCCTTCGACCACGAGGAGAACGGCTCCCAGTCCGACACCGGCGCCGACGGGCCGCTGCTCGGCACCGTCCTGGAGCGCTCCGTCCTCTCCCGCGGCGGCACCTTCGAGGACCGCGCCCGCGCCTTCGCCGGGTCGGTCTGCCTCTCGTCCGACACCGGCCACGCCGTGCACCCCAACTACAGCGAGCGCCACGACCCGACCCACCACCCGCGCGCCAACGGCGGACCGATCCTCAAGGTCAACGTGAACATGCGGTACGCCACCGACGGCAGCGGGCGGGCGGTGTTCACCGCCGCGTGCGAGAAGGCCGGGGTGCCCCTGCAGCACTTCGTGTCGAACAACTCCATGCCGTGCGGCACCACCATCGGCCCCATCACAGCGGCCAGGCACGGCATCAGCACCGTGGACATCGGCGTCGCGATCCTCTCCATGCACAGCGCCCGTGAACTGTGCGGGGCCGACGACCCGTACCTGCTCGCCAACTCCCTGGCCGCCTTCCTGGAGGGCTGACCGGGGGCCGGTCCCCGGCCGGGGACCGGCACGGGCCGCCGGCCCCGAACTCCACCGATCCGAAAGCATGTTGATTGACCGTTCCGGCCCCGGGTACGCGCCTTGTACGGACCGAACAGCCACAACGACTTCGGAGGCGAACACCGATGGGCCTTGGCGGCTGCATCATTCTTCTCGTGGTGGGGGGCATCCTCACCTTCGCGACCGACTGGCACATGAACGGGGTCAACCTCGACCTGGTCGGCATCATCATGATGCTCGTCGGTGTCATCGGCATCGCCGTCTACACCAGCGTCCTGCGCCGTCGCCGGCCGACGATGCCCACCGCGACCACGGTCGTCGAGGACGACCACCACCACCTGGGCTGACGGCCGGTCCACCCCGGTATCGCGCCGGTCAGCCGTCCATCCCCGCCAGCACCAGCGGCAGCCGGGCCACCCCCTCGTCCGTCACACGGACCGGGACGCCCCAGTCCTGCTGGTGCACATGGCAGGCCGGGTACTGGTTGGCCGGGTCGTCGTCGCAGGACGCGGCCATCGCCGACACATGGAGCACGCCCTCGGTGACCGAAGGGTTCAGCTCCACGTCCCGGAAGAGATCCGTACCGGAGCCGTCCCCGCCGGTGAGCAGCTCGGGCGGGGTCGCGGAGACCAGCAGCCGGGTGGAGGGCCCGTACCGGAGGTCAAGCTTCTGGCCCGCGGGGGCCTGGAAGACGACATCGATACGGAGCCTGCCCGGCGCCACATCGGTCGCGGCCCGCTGGGTGCGGTGGGCGACGCTCTCCACCCGTACCGCCTCGTCGGGCAGGCGCAGCCGGGTCAGCCGGTGGCGCGCGGACTCCACCACGACGATGTCGTCCCCGACCAGCACCGCGTCGCTCGGCTCCCGCAAGTCCGTTGCCAGCGTGGTCACTTCGCCGGTCGCCGGGTCATAGCGGCGCAGCGCGTGGTTGTACGTGTCGGACACCGCGACCGAACCATCCGGTAGCGCGGTGACCCCCAACGGGTGCTGGAGCAGCGCCTGTTCCGCGTCGCCGTCCCGGTGGCCGAAGTCGAAGAGCCCGGTGCCGACGGCGGTGTGCACCACGGCGCCCCCGGTGGCGTCCCGGTCGATCCAGCGCAGCGCGGACGTCTCGGAGTCGGCGATCCACAGCCGCTCCCCGGCGGCCGCGAGCCCGGACGGCTGCGCGAACCACGCGTCGGCGGCAGACCCGTCGACCAGCCCCTCGTTGGTGGTCCCGGCCGCCACCTCGACGGTGCCGTTCTCCGGGTCGTAGGTCCACAGCTGGTGGACACCGGCCATGGCGATCCACAGCCGCCCGTCGAACCAGGCGAGGTCCCAGGGCGACGAGAGCGCCACACCGAGCGCGGGCCCGCTGGTCGGCGAACCCTGCCACCACTGCTTGCCGGTCCCGGCGACGAGCGCGATCTCGCCGCTCTCCGGGTCGTACGTACGGATCGCGTGGTGGACGGTGTCGGCGACCGCGACCTTCCCGCCGGGCAGCAGCGCCAGCCCCTGCGGCTCGTTGAACACGCCCTCGCCGCCGATCCGCCGTACGACGGTCTCGCCGTCCGGCTCCAGCTCGACCAACTGGTGACGGGTGGTGTCCGACACCAGCAGATGGCCGTTCGGCAGCGCGATCGCCTTGCCCGGGAAGCGCAGATCGGTGGCGACCGGCTCCGGCGCCACATAGGGACCGTCGCCGCGCCGCAGCGTCCCCTTGGCCGCGTGCTCGGCCTCCAGCTCACCGACCAGCGTCTCGATGGCGTGCGCATGCCCCTCACCGGCGTGCTGGGCGACGACATACCCCTCGGGATCGATCACCACGAGCGTCGGCCAGGCCCGGACCGCGTACTGCTTCCAGGTGGCCAGCTCGGGATCGTCCAGGACGGGGTGGTGCACGCCGTACCGCTCGACGGCGTCGACCACGGCCTGGTGCTCGGCCTCGTGCACGAACTTCGGGGAGTGCACCCCGATGATCACGACGGTGTCGCTGTGCTGCTGCTCCAGCTCGCGCAGCTCGTCGAGGACGTGCAGGCAGTTGATGCAGCAGAAGGTCCAGAAATCCAGAATGACGATGCGCCCCCGCAGATCGGCGAGGGTGTACTGCTGCCCGCCCGTATTGAGCCAGCCACCCTTGCCGACCAGCTCGGGGGCGCGGACACGGGCACGACGGGGTGCGGGAGGGGGAGTCACATCGTTCATGGGGTCAAGGGTGCCACTCCTGGTGCTCTCTCCTGCGGCTCACCCAGCCCTGACCCCTGCTACCCGGCGCGGGTCACCCGCCCATGATCGGTGACCACGCGCCGGAAAAGATCGTGACCGGTGCGCCCCGCGTGCCGGAGAGCCCAGTCCTGTGCGGCTTCCTGGTCATGCTGGGGACCGGAGTCGGCCCCGCAGTCAGCAGCGGTACAGAACGCCTCGTGGACGACTCCACCCTCCGGAGCGTTCCGGATCGTGTGGGATACGAACCGGTACACCGTTCGTGTACTCATTGGTGCCCCTCCGTGGCGTCGCATGTAGACGTTGCAGTCGGACACCGTGGTCATGTCGCCCCCGCACGGGCACGGTCACGCACGTTGGCCAACTCCATGCAACCGGCACATCCGTCCACGGGTGTCGGCTCCAAGGCCGTTGGCCACAACGGTAGTTCTACCGGTGCACTGGGATACGTCCTGGGCTCGCTCATGAGGCGATCTTCCAGCCGTCGCCGAGACGGGGGAACCTCGTACGTTTCCCACTTCGGGACGTCCCACAGCAGGTAGAACGTCCCTGGAGCGTCCGCGTACAAGGGAGATCGCCATGCCGAACGAGCGTCTCCGGGCCGCCATGGCGTCCGGAGGATGGACGCACGGGAGCCTGGCCGAGTCGGTGGGAGTAGATCCCAAATCCGTGGAACGGTGGGTCAACCTTGGCCGCACACCACGGCGCGCGACAGCCCTGCAAGCTGCCGAGACCCTGGGTGAGGACGTACACGCGCTCTGGCCGATGCTGAGACAGGCACGCGCCGCGCGGGCCGTCAGCCCGGAACTTGTGGCGTTGTACGACCAGCGGGCGGACGTGCCCGTTTCCACGTACGTGGAGCTGTTCGCCCAAGCGCGGGAGCACATTGACGTACTGGTCTACGCGGGGGTGTTCCTGCATGAGGCGTACCCGCGCCTGAACGGCCTTCTCCGGGAGCGGGCCGCCGGGGGATGCGCGATCCGGATCGCCCTTGGGGACGCGGACGCGGAGAACGTGCGACAGCGGGGCCAGGAGGAGCAGTTCGGTCACGGGATCGAGAGCCGGTGCCGTCTGGCACTGATGCACTACCAGCCGCTTCTCCGGGTACCGGGCATTGAACTGCGGATGCACGGAACAACGCTCTACAACAGCCTGTACCGCGCGGACGATCAGGTGTTGGTCAATGCCCACGTGTGGGGCGTGAACGCGTACGGTGCGCCCGTGTGGCACCTTCGGCGCAGTGGCGACGGGGGCGTGTTCGACGCCTACGCGAACAGCTTCAACGCCGTGTGGGAGACAGCGCGGACCGTGGAAGGGTGAGCCGGTGGCACGCACCGAGTATTACGACGATCCCAACGCCCCCCACCCCAACAGCTTGGTCGTAGCGGCCTCCGCCGTCGTCACCGACGAGCGGGGCCGCATCCTGCTTCAACGACGCCGGGACAACGATCTGTGGGCGCTGCCGGGCGGCGGCATGGACATGGACGACTCCCTGCCCGGTGCGGCCGTGCGCGAGGTCAAGGAAGAGACGGGTCTCGACGTGGAGATCACGGGGCTCGTCGGCACCTACACAGACCCGCGCCACATCATCGCGTACACGGATGGGGAGGTACGGCGGCAGTTCAACGTGTGCTTTCGCGGCCGCGTCGTCGGTGGGACGTTGGCCATCTCTGAGGAGAGCACGGAACTCCGATTCGTGGACCCGGGCGAGGTGAGTGAACTGCCCATGCACCACACCCAGCGGCTGCGCATCCAACACTTCCTGGAGAACCGGCCGACGCCCTACCTGGGATAGCCGCGGTCGGCAGTCAATCTGTACGGACGTCCCGACCGGTCCAGCTTCCACACGCACAGGGTGTCGCCCTCCCGCATGCGCGACGGGGTGCGGGAGGGGGAGTCACATCGTTCATGGGGTCAAGGGTGCCACCCGGGCCGGTGTGACCTGCGGCATATGGCCCGCCGACCAGGCAGCACGGGGGCGGCGACGTCCGGCGGCCCCTCTCATAGAAGTTTTGTTAGAGTTCCGGTATGGGCGAAGCGAGCGGAAGCGAAACGGTCTACCCCCCGGGCGAGGGCCCCACGATGTCCGTCTCCGTCTCCGTACATGAGGGCACCATCTCGGCCGTCCGGGCCCGCGTCGGCAAGCGCGGGGTCTCCCCCTATGTCGAGGCCGCCATCCAGCGCCAGATCGAACGCGACAGCCTCGCGGAGCTGATCGCAGCGAACGAGGAGCTCCACGGCCCGCTGACGCCCGAGGAGATCGAGGCGGCCGAGCGGGAGATGTTCGGCTCCACGCGGCCGGGCGCCGAGCGGGCCGCGTGAGCGGTACCTGGGTGCTGGACAGTCAGGCCCTGTCGCTCTACCTCGGCGCGGACCGCGCCATGACGGCGAGGCTGGCGGCGGCCCTGCGCCACGACGTACGGGTGGTGACCAGCGCGGTCACGCTCGTCGAGGCCGACCCACAGGGGGCACACCGGGGCCGCATGGACTGGGCGCTGTCGCGGCTGACGGTGGAGCCGGTGAGTAAGGAGACAGCCGCCGGCGCCGTCCGCCTCCTCCGCGAGGCAGGGCTCGGCGGCGGCCACGAGTACGCGCTGGACGCGATCGTCGCCGCCACCGCGCGGGCCGCCTCCGGGCCCGTCACCGTCCTGACGTCCGATGTGGACGGCCTGGCGCCTCTGTGCGGCAGGAGCGTCACCGTGCTCAAGGTCTGACTCTCCGCGCCGAGTTGGCCCGGCCCTGCCCCGGTGCGGCGCCCGGCGGTAACGTCATCCGCATGAAATTCCTGGTGCGGGACCGTATTTTCGACATCGGCGACGACTACTGGATCGAGGACGAGAACGGCCACAAGGCGTATCTCGTCGACGGCAAGGTGATGCGCATCCGCGACACCCTTGAGCTGAAGGATCTCGACGGGCGGGTGCTGATCACGCTCAAGGAGAAGCTGATCGCCATCAGCGACACGATGACCCTGAAGCGGGACGGCGAGGAGCTGGCCACCGTCAGGAAGAAGAAGCTCACCCTGCTGCACGACCACTACCGCGTGAAGCTGGTCGACGGCACCGAGCTGGAGGTCAGCGGGAACATCCTGGACCGCGAGTTCGCGGTCGAGTACGAGAACGAGCTGCTGGCCGACATCTCGAAGAAGTGGTTCAGCGTCCGTGACGCGTACGCGGTGAACGTGGTCCGCGAGGACTCCGACCCGGCGCTGATGATCGCCATCGCGGTCTCCGTGATCCACATGCACGAGAAGGAACACGAGAAGGAGCACCAGGACTGAGGACTGAGGGCTGGGCCCGAGGAGGGCGCGAGGTCTGAAAGCTGCCGGTCTGAGCTTTCTTTTCTGTCCTGCATCTTCGCAGCGTGACTTGAACGGGGGTCGCTCGCCCTGGGATTCGCTCACCCGGGGATTCGCTCACCCGGGGATTCGCTCACCCGGGGATTCACCGACGCAGGGGCGGCCTTCGTCTGATCCCGTGCTCCGGCCGAGGTGCACGGGACCACGACGAAGGCCGTGCGAGCGGGCTGCCGCACCCCCGCCCCCCACGCGCGACTTCCCGGACTGTGCAGCGTGGTGGCTATCGCTGCACGGTGTGTGTCTTTCGGCCATTGGCCGGGATCGCCCATTCTGCCGTTAACGCAGAGTTCCGCCTGCCTTCGCCGCCCGACTTCCCGCCATGTGCGAGGTCGCTCCCGCGGATGCAGCGCAGTCCGCTGAGGACGCAGATGGCAGCAGGGCCCCGCCCCCCTCCACCGCCAGGCACGACTCTCCTGGAGGCAGACGTACGGGGTGCGGCCCAGAAAGGACCCCATGAGCGCCGAAAGCATAGAAGCCCGCCCTCGGGACGAAGCCCTTGCCGGAGAAGGAGCTGCGCTGCCGGAGGGCAGAGGCGCCTTGCGAGGCACGATGGGAACGCTGCAGCTGGCACTGACCGTGCTTGCCATGTCGGCGCCCATTGGCAATGTCACCGGAGTACTGCCCCTTGGAATCACAAGAGGTAATGGCATTGGAACTCCGATGATCTATGCCTTCGTCGGTCTCATCTTTCTGCTCTTCGCAGTCGGATTCACCACGATGACCCGCAACCTGACCAAGCCAGGCGCTTTCTACACGTACATCACCGCAGGACTCTCGAAGACCGTGGGCCTCGGATCGGGATTCCTGGCCGCCTTCACCTATCTCGTGTACATGGTGGGGACCTATGCGTTCTTCGGCGTCTCGGTCGAGAACGTACTCAAAGCCTTCGATCTCCCCACCGCCCCCTGGTGGATCTGGGGCGCGATATGTTGCGGCATCATCACAGCCCTGGGGCACTTCAATGTGGAACTCTCGGGTAAAGTCCTCGCATTTTTCATGGTCATCGAAGTCGCACTGGTCATGATGTTCAACGTGCCCGTGCTCTTCAGCGGCGGGCCGCACGGCTACCAAATCCAGTCCTTCGAACCGACCCACATATTCGGGGGAGATCTCGGGGTCGCCACACTCTTCGCCATCTCGTGTTTCATGGGGTTCGAGTCATCGGCCATCTACCGGGACGAGGTCAAGCAGCCCGAGCGGACGATTCCCCGGGCGACCTACCTCGCGATCGGCGGACTCGCGGGCTTCTACATCCTCACGTCCTGGGCGCTCGTGACGTTCTGGAGCCCGGACCGGGTCGCGGCGGCCGGGGCGGACAATCCGACGTCCCTGTTCAACGGCGGCTTCCGCCACTACATGGGCGGCACCGTCGCACAGGCCATGACCGCCCTGGTCGTCACCAGCGTCTTCGCGGGCGCGCTCTCCACCCACAACTCTCTTTCGCGCTACCTCTACTCCCTGGGCCGCGACCGCATCCTTCCGGGCTTTCTCGGACGCGCACACGGCCGGCACGGGTCCCCGGCCAACGCCTCCGCCATCTCCACGCTACTGGCGGTCGTCTGCACTCTGCCCTTCCTTCTCGGGGGCATCGACGCAGTGAAGATGTACTCCTCCATGTTCGCCCTGGGTACGTTCGCGCTGCTGATGCTGTTCACGCTCACCACGCTTTCCGTACTGCGGTATTTCCGCGTCATCGAGCATCGCGAGCAGGTCTGGAACACGTTGTTCGCACCGATACTGGCCCTGGCCGGCCTTCTGCTGCTCCTGGCCCTGACCTCGGTCCACTACGCGATGTCGATCGAGGCGCCACAATGGCTCGCCTATGGCCAGCAGTTGCTGCTGGTGGCCATCCTCATCGTCGGTGCTCTCCTCGGGATGCGGTGGCGGAAGACCCGCCCCGACGTATACCTGAGCATCGGACGCAGCGAAGCGGAGACGTCCGGAGCGGAGACGTCCGGCCGGAAGACGTCCGGCCGGAGGACGTGAGAAACCTCAGGGCCTCGGTCGGCCCGGCGTCGCGTCGGGCATACGCTCACGTCCACGATCACGAACAGGGAGAACCAATGACTCGCGCCCTCTATCTCTACGGAGGATGGCCGGGGCACAACCCCTACGGCGTCGCGGAATGGACACGCGCTCTGCTCGACGGACTCGGATTCGAGGTCGAAGAATCGAACGACATCTTCGTCCTCGACCAGGACCTCACTCGCTATGACGTCATCCTCAACAACTGGAACAACGCACTCCTCAGCGAGACGCTGACCGCCTCACAGGAATCCGCTCTGCTCGGAGCTGTCGAAGCCGGAACCGGGTTCGTCTCCTGGCACGGCGGGGGAGCCGCGTTCCGGGGCAGCGTGATGTATCACATGATGCTCGGTGCCGATGTCTTCCATCACCCGGCCGGAGAAGGAGTACGCCACCCGTACCCCCTCCTCGTCGTCGACAGGAACCACCCGGTCACCCAGGGGGTGGAAGACTTCCGGGCGGCGAGCGAGCAGTACTACATGAACGTCGACCCGCGGAATCATGTGCTCCTGGAGACCGTGTTCGACGGTCAGCACATGCCCTGGCTCGAAGGACAGCGCATGCCGCAGGCCTGGACCAAGGAATGGGGCGCGGGCCGCGTCTTCTACAGCGCGTTGGGCCACTACCTCGACGACCTGACCGCGGAGCCTGTGGAGCGCCTCATGCGCCAGGGGATCGCCTGGGCCAGCAGGAACCGCTGACTCGCCCGTGCCCGCCGCCCGGCCGCCGGACACGGCCTACGGATTCGCCCCGGGATACGGGGATGCGGGCATCCGGGACGAGGTGCCGAGAAGGTCGAGCGCGCGCAGCGCCAGGGACAGACCTGCGCGCACCTCAGGATCGTCGACGGATCTGCCCAGAAGGCCGTTGAGGCGCTCAATGCGGTAGTAGAGCGTGCGCCGCTGGATGTAGAGCGCCTCGGCGGCACGGGACTTGTTGCCGTCCGCGGCGAGGTACGCCTTCAAGGTGGGCAGGAGCGGATTCGTCTCGGATCCGTCATGAGTGAGCAGCGGGCCGAGTTCGTCATCGACGTACCGCCGCAGCTCGGGCCCGTCCGCCAACGCGACCAGCAGGCGCAGGACACCCAGGCGGTCGAAGTGCAGGGTGGCCGGACTGGAGCGGGTCTCGGCGACCGAGGCGGCCGTGCGGGCCTGCCGTACGGCGTCGGTGAGCAGGGCGGGCGGGCCGCTGCGGCTCACCCCGCCCCGTGCCCCGCAGGTGTCGAGCCGAGCGGCGAATTGCTGTACGGACAACTGCTTCGTCAGCCCGGTGATCGCAACGACATGGTCGCCGGTGTCCGCGACGACGGCCGGCAGCTTCAGGTCCTTGAGCACCGAGTCCAGGAGCAGACCGGCCGAGCCCTCGGCGCCGGGGTCCTTGCTCAGCACGGCTACGGCCAGGGGGCGGTCCCGCAGATCCCGCCCCACCTTGAGCGCGCGGTCGACGAACTGTTCGCCGGTGAGGTCGCCCAGAAGCAGCCGGTTGATCAGCGAACTCTGCCGGTGGGAGGCGCGTGCGCCGCTTTCCCGGTCACCGAGCAGGGCGATGGCGATCGTGTCGGCGGCGCGATCGAGTGCGTAGGCATGGACATCCACCAACGGACCGTCGCCGTGGAAGACATGGATCCACCCCCACGCCTCGCCCCGCAGGACGACCATCCGCCGGGTGCAGCCGGGCTCGTCATGGGACTGGACCATGTGCGAGCGACTGTGCCCGCCGGGGGTGTCGCCCCGGTGTGCCATCCGGGCGTGCAGCCCCCAGTTCTTCATCAGCCGGTCGGTGCCTGCCGTTCCGCCCGCATAGGCCATGACCTGGTGATCCGTGTCCTCCAGGACCACGGGAGAGCCCACATGGTGGGCCAGCGCTTCGGTGAACGACACATGGCTCCGGCTGGCCAGCAGCAGCTGGATGAAGTCGTCGTTGAGCCGCTGGAACGAGAGGAGATCGGAATTCCTCTCATCGGTGACCAGCTCATGCACCTGGGCCGACACCTCGACGAACGGCAGCTCGTCCGCCAGGCCGATCAAGGGGAAGTCCAGTTGCTTCGCTTCGTCGATGAGGGCGGGGGGCATGGAGGTGAACACTCGGCCGCCGAGCTCCAGGATGAGGGCCGCCGCTCCGGACTCGCTGACTTCACGGAGGTAACGCCGCTGATCGCCTGCGCTGCGCCCCACGCCGAGTCCCGCCGTCAGGAGGAGTTCCCCGCCCGTCAGGAACTGACCGATGTCCGGAATCTCCACGGGGTGCACCCAGCGGACGGTGCGGTGGAGCTGGTCCTCACCGGCGTGGACCTGCACGGTCGTACGGCTGAAGACCTCCAGCTGCAGGGCAGCCGCAACAGACAGAGCCATGACAGGACCTCTTCAGACCGGCGATTGTTCGACGGGTAACGGCGGGCCCCCGGGGCCTGAGGACAGGACGACCGGAGAACGAGAGGGGCTTCTCCCACTCGCGGGGGGGGGGGGGCGCCACTGGCGCGTCGACAGCATGTTCACAACCAACGGATTCACGCCAACCCGGCACCATCCTGCACCGAAGGGCCACCGAACAGCCCTTGCACGAATGATGCAGCGTATCGAGCAATTCTTGCACACGCTGTGTCTGCCGTGGCTCTGTGTGCGCTCCCATGCTGGTGTGCAGCCACCACGTGACGACACCCGCCCGGCGGACGACCAACAGCTCCCTGCAGCCGTCACGCACATGGTGCCCCACACGCGAACACGCAGCGTGAGAGCCCCTTCCAGGAGGACCCATGAGAGCCGCTGTTGTCTCCCGACCGTCCGGATCATTCGACATGGCCGACCTGCGCACCCCCCGCCCCGGGCCGGGAGAGATCTTGGTGCGGGTCGCGGCCTGCGGCGTCTGCCACACGGATCTCCATGTCCAGGACGGCTCTGTCGCCTTCCCCTTTCCCGCGGTTTTCGGCCATGAGATCTCCGGCACGGTGGCCGAGGTGGGAGCCGGCGTCGAGCACCTCGGCGAAGGCCAGAGCGTCGTCGGCGCCTTCATCATGCCGTGCGGAGCCTGCGCCATGTGTACGTCGGGACGCGAAGAGCTGTGCGAGCCCTTCTTCGCGCACAACCGACTCAAGGGCACGCTCTACGACGGCACTACGCGCTTGTTCGACGCGAATGGCGACCCCGTCTGGATGTACTCGATGGCCGGACTGGCCGAGTACGCCGTACTGCCCGCGCTCGGTGCGGCCCCGCTCCCCTCCGGCAGCCACCTCAAGGACTCGGCGATCCTCGGCTGTGCGTTTCTCACCGCCTACGGCGCGCTGGTCCACGTGGGAGAACTCCGCCAGGGCGCTCCAGTCGTGATCATCGGCGCCGGAGGCGTCGGTCTCAGCGCGGTGGCGGTGGCCAAGGCGCTGGGAGCCGGCCGGATCGTCGCCGTCGACATCGCCGACGACCGGCTCGGCGCCGCCCTGCGTCTGGGAGCGACGGAAGTGGTCAACGCCTCCACGACCGACGCGGTCGAAGCGGTCCGCGACATCACGGGCGGAGGATCCAGCCTCGTCCTTGAGGCCATTGGGCAGCCCGCCACCTTCCGGCAGGCCACCGAGATGGCCGCCGACGGCGGCCGGTGCGTGGTGATCGGGATCGCGCCCGCCGGCCGCACCGCCGAGGTCGAGATCACGCGGATCGTCCGCCGCAAGATCCAGATCTGCGGCTCCTTCGGCGGAAGGCCCCGCAGCGACCTGGCCCACCTGGGACAACTCGTGGCCGACGGCCGGCTCGACCCCGGGGCGCTCATCAGCCGGCGCTTCCCGCTGGAACGCGCCGACGAGGCCTACCGCCTGCTCAGCGAAGGAAAGATCGTCGGCCGCGCCCTCATCGAGGTCCAGGTCTAGGCCGTGTCCGGCCCCGCTCCCACCCGTACCAGCAAGGGACTCAGAACATGGCACTCACCCTGCACCACTGGCGAAACGGCAGCGTCCACGAAGGCGCCGCCGACCGTTTCGCCGACGTCACCAACCCCGCGACAGGCGAGACCACTGCCCGCCTCGCCCTCGCCGACGAGAGCGACGTCAACGAGATCATCGGCGCCGCCGCCGCGGCCTTCCCGGCCTGGCGTGACACCTCGCTGGCGGCGCGCACCCGCGTCCTCTTCCGCTTCCGCGAACTGCTGAACGAGCGCAAGCCCGAGCTCGCCGAGATCATCACGTCGGAGCACGGCAAGGTGCTCTCCGACGCACTCGGCGAGGTCAGCCGCGGCCAGGAGGTCGTCGAGTTCGCGTGCGGCATCGCACACCTCCTCAAGGGCGGGTTCACCGAGAACGCCTCCACTCGCGTCGACGTCCACTCCGTGCGCCAGCCGCTGGGCGTCGTCGGCATCATCACGCCCTTCAACTTCCCGGCCATGGTCCCCCTGTGGTTCTTCCCGATCGCCATCGCGGCCGGGAACACCGTCGTACTCAAGCCCAGCGAGAGGGTGCCGAGCGCCGCCCTGTGGCTGGCGGAGCTGTGGAAGGAGGCCGGGCTGCCCGACGGCGTGTTCAACGTCCTGAACGGTGACAAGACCGCCGTGGACGGTCTGCTCACGCACCCGGACGTGGACTCCATCTCGTTCGTGGGGTCCACTCCCATCGCCCGGTACGTGTACGGGACGGCCGCCGCGCACGGCAAGCGTGTCCAGGCGCTGGGCGGCGCCAAGAACCACATGATCGTCCTGCCCGACGCGGACCTCGGCCTGGCAGCCGACCAGGCGATCAACGCCGGCTTCGGCTCGGCCGGCGAACGCTGCATGGCCATCTCCGCGGTGGTCGCGGTCGGCGGTATCGCCGACGAACTGGTCGCGAAGATCAAGGAGCGCACGTCGAAGCTGCGCACCGGCGACGGCACCCGCGGCTGCGACATGGGCCCGCTGATCACCGCCCAGGCCCGGCAGCGCGTCTCCGGCTACATCGACGCCGGGGAGAAGGCGGGCGCCTCGGTCGTCGTGGACGGCCGCACCGTCCGGCCCGACGCGGAGGGCGAGGGCTTCTTCGTCGGCCCCACGCTCTTCGACCATGTCACCACCGGCATGAGCATCTACACCGACGAGATCTTCGGCCCGGTGCTCTCGGTGGTCAGGGTCGACTCGTACGACGAGGCCGTGCGGCTCGTCAACGCCGGCCCGTACGGCAACGGGACCGCGGTCTTCACCAACGACGGTGGCGCCGCACGGCGGTTCTCCCAGGAGATCAAGGTCGGCATGGTCGGCATCAACGTGCCGATTCCGGTCCCGATGGCCTACTACTCCTTCGGCGGGTGGAAGCACTCGCTGTTCGGCGACAGCCACGCTCACGGCACCGACGGCGTCCACTTCTTCACCCGGGGCAAGGTGATCACGTCCCGCTGGCTCGACCCCAGCCATGGCGGCATCAACCTCGGCTTCCCGCAGAACGCCTGAGACAGGCACGTCCGTCAGCCGGGCCGCATCGCCGGCCGCTGATCCGTGGACGGCGCTGACTCCGCCCCCTTCCCGCCCTCCGGCCGAGCCCTGTGGCTTGTCCGCTCCGAAACACGAGGAGACGCAGCCGTGCCTGTCGTTCTCAAGTCCGCGCCGGCCAAGAACACGGTCCGCGCCAGCCGCCCGGATGTCGTCGACACCGTGGCCGAGGTCATCGCCGATGTGCGGGCCGACGGCGACGACGCCGTCCGCCGGTACTCCGCCAAGTTCGACTCCTGGGCCCGGGACTCCTATCGGCTCAGCCCGCAGGAGATCCACTCCATCGTCTCCACAGTGCCCACCTCCGTCCTGGACGACCTGCGTTTCGTACAGCAGCAGGTGCAGAACTTCGCCCAGGCGCAGCGTGACTCGCTCCACGACTTCGAGACCGAGCCCCTGCCCGGTGTGTTCCTGGGGCAGCGCAACATACCCGTCACCGCGGCGGGGGCCTATGTGCCCGGCGGACGCTACCCGCTGACGGCCTCGGCCCACATGACGATCGTGACGGCGAAGGTCGCGGGCGTGGCGCGCGTGGCCGCCACCACCCCGCCCAACCAGGGCACGCCGCCGCCCGTCAGCGTTGCCGCGATGCATCTGGCCGGCGCCGAGGAGATCTACGTGCTCGGCGGGGTCCAGGCGGTGGCCGCGCTCGCCCTGGGCACCGAGACGATCGCCCCGGTCAACATGCTGGCCGGTCCCGGGAACGCCTATGTCGCCGAGGCGAAGCGGCAGTTGTACGGCGAGGTCGGCATCGACCTGTTCGCGGGCCCCACCGAGGTCCTCATCGTCGCCGACGAGACCGCCGACCCCTTCACGGTCGCCGTCGACCTGCTCAGCCAGGCGGAGCACGGCCCCGACTCCCCCGCGGTGCTCATCACCACTTCCCCCGAGGTCGGCCGGCGCACCCTTGAGTACGTCGAGGAACTGCTGCCGGGACTGCCCACCGGAAAGGTCGCCGGTGCCGCATGGCGTGACCACGGCGAGGTCATCCTCGTCGAGAGCCAGGAAGAGGCCTTCGCCCTGGCCGACACCTACGCCAGCGAGCACGTACAGATCTTCACCGCCGAGCCCCGCGACGCCCTCACCGGCATGCGTGACTACGGTGCGCTCTTCCTGGGCCAGGACACCTGCGTGCCCTACGGCGACAAGGTGATCGGCACCAACCATGTCCTGCCGACCATGGGCGCCGCCCGCTACACCGGCGGCCTGTGGGTCGGCAAGTACCTCAAGACCGTCACCTACCAGGAGGTCAGGGACAAGGCCAGCAGCGCGCTGCTGGGGGAGATCTGCGGCCGCGCCTCGCGGCTGGAGAACTTCGAGGGGCACGCCCGCTCGGGCGATCTGCGGGCCGCGCGCCACGGTGGGACTCCCCTGTCGTGGACCGACCGGGACGTCCGTCCCGGCGGAACCCGGCGGTAGCCGTGTCCGCCGAGGTCTCAGCGATGTCCGGGCGGAGCTGTCGTACCGCGCACGACCAGTTCGGTCGGCAGGAAGATCTCCTGCGGCTCTCCGCCCTCGATGACATCGAGCAGCAACCGGGCGGCCTGACGTCCCTTGTCGACCAACGGCTGTCGCACCGTGGTCAGTCGGGCCCCGGCCGCCGCAGGAAGATCGTCGAAGCCGGTCACCGAGAGGTCCCCGGGAATGCTCAGGCCGCGGCCGCGCGCCACGCCCATCGTGGCCAGAGCGAGGACATCCGTGGCGGCGAGCACGGCCGTCACCGGCCCGGCGTCGAGCAGGGCTTCGGCGGCCGAAACGGAGGCGGCTTCGTTGAAGCCGCCTGCCTCGATCACGGTGGCCGACGCCCAGGGCACACCGGCCGCACGGAAGGCTGCGGCGAAACCCGCCAGCCGCTCCCGCATGACCCGGTCGCGTGCCTGGCGGCGCCTGGCGGGGGACACCGGACCGCGGTGCCCGTCGGGCACCAGCCGGTCGACGAGAATCCCGACCGACCGGTGCCCCAGGGCGAGCACGTGGGCGGCGGCCGAGCGGGCGGCCTCCCGGTCCCGGACGCCGATCCACGCCAGCCCGCCCGGGTTCGGCCCGTCGATGACCACCACCGGCAGCTTCCTGCGCAGCACGGTCTCCACCGCGGGGTGGCCCTCCGGCATCGCATAGGCCAGGAAGCCGTCGACCAGACCCCGCAGCACCACCCCCGAGCGCTGCGCCGGCTGGTCCGACTCCAGCGGGCACGGCAGCAGGGTGAGCGCGGTCTCCGCCACTTCTCCCGCCTCGGAGATCCCCTTGAGGAGGGCGCTGGTGGCGGGGTCGTCGAAGGCGTACGGCAGCGAGTCGGTGATCATCAGGCCGATGGCGCCGACCTGCCCCGTGCGCAGGGTCCGGCCTGCCGAATGGGGACCGACGTAGCCGAGCCGGTCAGCGACCTGGAGGATGCGCTCCCGCTGGGCGGCCGAGAGCTTCTCCGGCCGGTTGTAGGCGTACGAGATCGCCGCCTGGGAGACGCCTGCCGCCTGGGCGACATCTCGCATCGTGACCACGGTCCCCGCTTCCCCTCGCTCGCCCGGCGCACGGTCAACCTTACCGAGGCACCCCTGTTCACAGGGCATCGGTCCGGGCCCGCGCAGCGGTTGACAGCGCAGGTCGCGGTGTTAACCTCGCCTCTAGTTAATCGAATAACCAAAGTAGTTAATCGAATAACCAAAGGGTGGTCGCGCCGCCCCTCCGGTCGGCGGACACCCCTCCCGGTGACGTCGGAGCAACGGCTTCCGCACCTCGGCCGACGCCCTCCCCCTGTTCTGCAGCAGGTCCTCCGCACACTCCAGATCTCCAGCGAGGGATGAACTCCCATGAGTGGAAAACGAACTCCCCCCGACGGCGGCCCCACCAGGACGCGCTACGACTTCGTGATCGTCGGCTCCGGCATGGGCGGCGGCGCCATGGCGTACGCGCTCAAGGACACCGGGGCCAGCGTGCTGCTCGTCGAACGCGGCGACTTCCTGCCGCAGGAGAAGCAGAACTGGGACGCCGGAGCCGTCTTCCGGCGCAAGCGCTATCAGAACGCGGAGCAGTGGTACGGCGTCGACGGCAGGGCCTTCACGCCCGGCAACTACTACTACGTCGGCGGAAACACCAAGCTCTACGGCTCCTCACTGGTCCGCTTCCGCCGCGAGGACTTCAAGGCCACCGAGCACGCCGACGGCACGTCGCCGGAGTGGCTCTTCCGGTACGAGGACCTGCAGCCCTACTACCTGCGCGCCGAGGAGCTGCTGCGGGTCCACGGCGACCAGCACGACGACCCCACGCTGAAGCGGTCCGAGCCCTTCCCCTACCCGCCGCTCGGGCACGAGGGCACGGTCCAGGAAGCCGCCGACGCCCTGACCCGGATGGGGCTCACCCCGTCGAACCTCCCGATCGGCATCGACCTGCGCGACGGCGGACGCTGCATCCGCTGCGCCTTCTGCGACGGTTTCCCCTGCCGCGTCCTGGCCAAGTCCGACGCCGACGTCACCTTCGTCCGCCCCGCCCTGGCGTCCGGCTCCGTGGAGCTGGTCACCAACGCCCACGTCACCCGCGTCCGCACCGACGACTCCGGCCGACGGGCGACCGGCGTCGAGCTGACGCACAACGGGGCGTCGGTCAGCGTCGGCGCCGACACCGTCGTCGTGTCCGCCGGCGCTGTCAACTCGGCCGCCCTGCTGCTCCGTTCGGCCAACGAGCGGCACCCCGACGGCCTCGCCAACTCCTCCGGCACGGTCGGACGCCACTACATGGTGCACAACAACACCGTCATGGTCGCCGTCCACCCCACCCGGAAGAACAACGTCGAGTTCCAGAAGACCCTCTACTTCAACGACTTCTACACCAGGGGAACGGACGACCACCCCTACCCGCTCGGACACGTCCAGCTCATCGGCAAGCTCCAGGCGGAGATGCTGGCCGGCCAGCGCCCCGGCATCCCCCAGTGGGCGCTCGGCTACGCCGCCCACCGCAGTCTCGACTGGTGGCTGTTCACCGAGGACCTGCCCGATCCGCGGAACCGCATCACCCTGACGCCCGAGGGCGGCATCCAGGTCGCCTGGAAGCCCAACAACGTCCGCGCGCACGAGGTCCTGGTCCGGGAGACGAAGAAGATCCTGCGCCGCATGGGGTACCCGCTGGTCTTCAGTCAGGGCACCGGCATCGAAGTGAACTCGCACCAGGCGGGCACCGTCCGCTCCGGCGCCGACGCGGCCGACTCCGCCCTGGATGCCGACTGCCGTTCCCACGACGTCGAGAACCTCTACGTCGTCGACTCGTCCTTCTTCCCGTCGCTGCCGGTGATGAATCCGGCGCTGACCATCGCCGCGAACGCACTGCGCGTCGCCGACCGCATCACCGGAACCACCCAGCAAGCAGCCCCCGCCCAGCACCCGACCAAGAGGTAGAGACATGTCCAGGCTCACCGGCGGCCAGATCGTCGTCGATTACCTGATCCGCGAAGGCGTCGAGAAGGTCTTCGCCGTCCCCGGGCACGGCAACACCGCCCTCATCGACGCCTTCGTCGACCGCAAGGACGAGATCGAAGTCATCCCGGCCATGCACGAACAGGGCGCCGCCCACATGGCCGACGGCCACTACCGGGCCACCGGCAGGATCGCCGCCTGCTGTACGTCCATCGGCCCGGGGGCGACCAACACCCTCACCGGGCTGACGACCGCGTTCGCCGACTCGCAGCCGTTCCTGCTGATCACCGGCGCCGTGCACACCTACATGGAGAACCACGGCGTCCTGCAGGAGATCGACCGCCCGCACGGCAACAACTTTCCCCGTATGGCCGAGCCCGTCGTCAAGCGGTGGTGGCAGCCCAGCCGCGTCGACCAGCTCCCCACCGTGCTGGCCCAGGCCTTCAACACCATGTACGAAGGCCGCCGCGGCCCCGTCCTGCTCGACATCCCCCAGGACCTGCAGGCCGAGTACGGCGACTACGAACCCGGGCAGCCCCGGATGCGCCGCGCGCACGGCCGCACCGCCGGCGACCCCGAGCGCATCGCCGAGGCCGCCGCGCTCCTGGCCGCCGCCGAGCGCCCGGTCATCCTGGCCGGCGGCGGTGTCATCGCGGCGGAGGCCACCGCCGAACTGCTCGCCGTCGCCGAACGTCTGGGGGCCCCGGTCACCCACTCCTTCATGGGCAAGGGCGCTTTCCCCGCCGACCACGACCTGTACGCCTGGCCCTGTGGCGACATGGGGTCGATCTCCGGCAACGGCGTCACACGCACCGCCGACGTGATCCTCGCGGTCGGCTGCCGCTTCAGCGACCGCATCACCTCCTCGTACAAGCCGGGCGTCACCTTCAACATCCCGGACACCAAGCTCGTCCAGATCGACATCGACGGCTTCGAGATCGGCCGCAACTATCCCGCCGAGGTCGGGATCGTGGGTGATGCCAGGGCCTGCCTCACCTCGCTGCTCGGCGAGCTGAACCAGCTGGGCGAGGCCCCGGACTGGCGCTCCTCCGCCTACTTCGCCGAACTGCGGGACCTCAAGGCCCAGTGGGAGGAGCACCTGCGGCCGATGCGGACAACCGACCACCTGCCGATGACCAACTCGCGGGCCATGGTGGAGATCCGCGAGGCGCTCCCGCGCGAGGGCATCCTGGTCACCGACTCCAGCAACCCCGCCAACCAGGCCTTCAACGAGTTCCCCGTCCACGGGCCGCGCACCAACATCGTGGCGGGCGGCATGTCCGGCATCGGATTCGGCCTGCCCGCCGCGGTCGGCGCCCAGGTCGCCGTGGGCGACCGGCCCGTCCTGGCCCTCGTCGGTGACGGCAGCTTCCTGCAGACCGGCACCGAACTGGCCACCGCTGTCATGCTCGATCTGCCGCTCGTCGTGGTCGTGCTCAACAACGGCGGCTGGGAGGCCATCAAGGACCTCCAGATCAGCCTCTTCGGCCAGGAGCGCCAGATCGTGAGCGGCTGGACCACCAAGGACGGCAAGCCGTACTTCGCCGATATCACCGAGTTCGCGCGGTCCCTGGGTTGTACGGCCGAGCGCGTCGAGGACCCGGCCGAGCTCGCGGACGCCGTGCGCCGTGCCTTCGGGACTCGGGGCCCGGTCGTCATCGAGGCGATGAGCGCCCATGAACTGCCCTGGACGGAGATGCACCCCACCGGCTGGTGGGACATCACCGTGCCCGCCTACCACGGTGAGACCCGCGACGACTACGTGTCCCGGCGCGGCTTCTGACGTGGCTCAGGCCGTACGGCGCTTCAGTACCCGGAAAGCGACGGCGACCGCGAGCGCGGCCAGGATGACGAGGACGCCGCACTCCATCAGCTGGCGGGGCCAGAAGTCGGCTGACGGGAGATAGGTGCGGGTGAAGCCGGTCACGTGGTGCTGGGCGAGGCACCGCGCGTTGTCGTAGCACTCGGGGTCGGTGATCCGGGCGCCGGTGGAGGTGATCGCCCGGCTGTCCACGGAGAGGTCGGGCACCTGCCACGCACGCTGGAAGGGCCACAGACCGCTGCGGACGGCTGTCACCGCGTACTGGACGACGGCCGCGACAGCCATGGCGGGCAGCATACGGCGCAGCAGCATCCCGCAGAGCGCGCCGATCGCGAGGGCGAGGAGCGGGGCGAGGACTGTGGAAGGGCCGATGGAGAAGTACAGGTGGCGGGGGTCGTATCCGGCCCGCAGCAGGTCGCTGTGGGAGGACCACAGCAGCCGGTAGAGCAGGATCAGCAGACCGGTGCTCACGGTGGTCACCAGAGCGGGGACGGCGAGCTTGGCGGCGAGCCAGCGGGCCGGGGATACGGACTGGGACCAGGCAAGCCTGGTGGTGCCGCTCTCCAGTTCGCGGCCGATCAGCGGGCCGGCCGCGAAGACGGCCACGCAGAAGGTGGCGATGCTGATCAGGGTGGCCGGATCGTAGAAGAGGTCGTTGTACGTGCCCGAGAAGAACGGGACGGCGCTGTGGAACGCGCCCTTCCAGGCGTCTTCCTGCACCCCGGCGTAGCCGAACCTGTCGAACATCTTCTGGGTGGCGTTCGCGCCGGGGCCGCACAGCCAGAGCAGCAGCCCGGCGGTGACGACCACGAAGGCCGCCCAGCACCACAGCGCTGCCCGGTGCAGCCGCAGTTCGGCCCGGAGCAGGTCGAGGGCGGACGGTCGGAGCGAGGGCGTGGGGGCGTGTTGGTCCACGGGAGCGGTGGTCATGAGGAGTCCTTGTGAGCTGCGGTGGGACGGTGGTGTGTGGGGGGGGGAGCTGACTTGGGTGACGGGGTACCGGAGGCGTGCGGTCGGCGGGACCGGTGCGGTCAGGCGGCGGCCGTGGTGTCCCCCCGCATGTCCGGGGTGAGGAGCGCCGGGGCCGACGGTGTACGGAGATGGGCCAGCAGCAGCTCTTCCAGGGTGGGTTTCTGGGTCTGCCAGGTGCCCGCGAGCGGGCCGCGGGGGCGGATCAGCGCGGTGAGGCCGCGGCCGGTGGGGCGGGACTCCACCACCGTGTGCGGGGCCAGGCCGGTGTCCCGGCCGGTGACCAGGGTGTGTGCGGCGAGCAGCGCTTCGACGGATCCGCCCAGGCGGACATGTCCGCCGTCGAGGAGCAGCAAGTGGTCGCAGGAGTAGGAGAGTTCGGAGACGATGTGCGAGGAGAACAGGATGCTGGTGCCGTTCTCGGCGGCGTCGGCCAGCAGCAGCCCCATCAGCTGCTGACGGGCCGGCGGGTCCAGCTCGGCCATCGGTTCGTCCAGCAGCAGGAGGTCGGGCCGCTTCCCCAGGGTGAGGGCGAGTGCCACCCGGGTGCGCTGGCCGCCGGAGAGTCCGCGGACCTTGCGCCGCGGGTCGATGCTGCCCTGTTCGACGATCCGGTCGGCATAAGTGGCATCCCAGCGGCCCGCGTTGAGACGGGCGCCCAGCGCGAGGGTGTCGGCGACCGAGAGGTGGCCGTAGAGCGGCTGCTCCTGGTCCAGGTAGCCGACCCTGTCGCGGTGGACGCCGGGCGCGGCGCCCAGCACGGTGACGGGGCCCGCTCCGGAGGCGGCGTCCGGGAGGGTTCCGGTTGCGGGGCCGCCGTCCGGCCTGATCAGGCCGGCGAGTACGTGCAGGAGCGTGGACTTGCCCGCGCCGTTGGGACCTACCAGCGCGCAGACGCTGCCCGCGGGGACCCGGAAGGAGCAGTCCTCCAGGGCGAGTGCCGCACGTCGGCCGCGCCCGCGGCGCAGCGTGAGGCCGGTCGCCGCGATCGCGGCCGGGGAACTGCTGGTGGTGCTCACTGATCCCCCTTCGGGAAGTGCTCGTCCAGTACCGAAGTGAGAAGCGCGGCGGCGCTCTCCCGGCCGACACCGGCGGCGCGGGCCCGCTGGGCCCAGCCGTCCAGCTCCGCGCGGAAGGCCGAGTCGGCGCCGGTGCCGTCGAGCGTGCCGCGCACGAACGTGCCCACACCCCGCCGCGCCTCGACCAGGCCCGAGCGCTCCAGCTCGCGGTAGGCCTTGAGCACGGTGTTCGGGTTGATGGCCGTGATCTCGACGACCTCACGCGCCGTGGGGAGCTTGTCCCCCGGTTCGAGGAGGCGCAGGCGCAGCGCCTGCTGGGTCTGCTGGACGATCTGGAGATAGGCGGGGATGCCGCTGTGGCGGTCGATGCGGTATTCGACATGGTGGTCGGCCACCAGGCGCACCCTCTTTCACTAATTGACTAGTGAAACTTCGCACGGGGACGGGAGAGACGTCAAGTCCGCGATATCCCGGGCGCTCCACCCGGGCCCGGACCGGGCGACCCCACGCGCGCAGCTCAGCCCGCGCAGCTCAGGGCGTACGCGGCCGGCGCGGGCGCGGACGGATCGCGCGGCAGCCCGGAGCGGACCCGCACGGCGGGGGCAAGGGCGGGGGTCCGGTTCGGCGGGCGCGGACCGCCCCATCCCTCCCCGTTGGGTCGGTGATCGGGCAGCCGGCATCCCCGTCCACGAACATGGCCCAAATTGATTTAACGTTCAACATGATTTGGCGGCATGCTGGTCAACGAGCCGGCAACCACCCGGAGGTCCGGCCCGACACCCCACCTGACCAACGGAGATGACCCGACATGACACAGGCCGCCCTGCCCCTCCGCCTCCACCACCACGCCTGGATCACCGACGACCAGGAAGCCAACCGGCGCTTCTACGAGGACGTGATCGGCCTGCCCCTGGTGGCCACGTGGACCGAGCGCGAGGTGCTGTCCGGGGCCGAGCGCGTCTACAGCCATGCCCTCTACGGTCTGGCTGACGGCAGCGCACTGGCCTTCTTCCAGTTCGCCGACCCCGAGGACCAGAAGGAGTTCAGGACCAGCATCAATGCGACCCCACTGCGCCACATCGCCTTCAAGGTCGAGGCCGAGACCCAGGAAGCCATGCGCGAGCGCATCGACGCGGCCGGGATTCCGGAGGCGAACGCCCACGTGATCGACCATGGCTTCTGCGTCTCGCTGTACATCACGGACCCCAACGGGCTGATCCTGGAGTTCGCGGTCGACCACCCCGATGTGGAGAAGATCGACGCCGAGCGGCGCGCCACGGCACACGCCGACCTCGCCCGCTGGCTCGCAGGCGACCACACCAGCAACAACAACTGGCACTGACCGCAACCGTGCGGCCTTGGCCGGACCTGGCCCCAGGGAGTCAACCGTGCGGCCTTGACCGGACCCGGCCTCCATGGAGCGTCTCGTCGGTCAGCGGCCCCGGGTCGCCTGGAGGTACGCCTGCGGCTGCTTCTCCTGCGGGTCCGGTTCGCGTACCAGCTGGGCGCGGACCTCGAACCCGGCATCGGCCAGCCATCCGGCGACCCGGGCCGGCGGCAGCCAGTGGACGTCGAGCGAGAGGTCGTGGCCGTAGCCGCGGCCGAGATGGCGGACCTCGTCACCGGCCTTGAAGGCGAGCAGCAGCCGGCCGCCAGGCGCGAGCACCCGGTGGAACCCGGCGAACACCGAGGGCAGCACATCCGGCGGGAGGTGGATGATCGAGTACCAGGCGACCAGGCCGCCGAGCGAGCCGTCCGGCAGGTCGAGGGCGGTCATCGACCCGACGTCGAACCGCAGCCCCGGACAGGCCCGGCGGGCCACATCGACCATCCCCGGCGAGAGATCGATACCGAACGCGTCCACGCCCAGGGCGTCCAGATACGCCGTCACCCGGCCGGGACCGCAGCCGATGTCGGCCACCGGGCCACCGCCGTCGGTGCGCACCTGGTCGGCGAAGGCGGTGAGCATCGCCCGGTCGTAGGGGCTGTTCGCGAGATGGTCACGGACGATCTCCTCGTAGGAGACCGCGGCGGTGTCGTAGGACGCGCGGATGGTGCGCAGGTAGCCGGGTTCGGGCCGGGGTCCGGGTTCGGTCATGGCGGCGCTCCGTACGTCGTGGGTGGCGGGCCCTGCCCACCCGGGCGGGGCGGGGCCGGGGCCCGGGGCCGCACGGCGGGACCGGCCCCGTGGATCAGCCGGGGGGCGGACCCAGGCCGCCGCCCGGCCCGGACGTCAGCGCGGCGGGACCGCAGGCGGGGCGAGCCCCAGCCGCCGGTCCTTCAGGGCCGGGAACTGCTCGCGGACCGTGGCGACGAGTCCCGGGTCGATCTCGGCCGTGAGGACCTCCTCGCCCGCGCCCGCCTGGGCGAGCACCTCGCCCCAGGGGTCGACCACGATGCTGTGGCCCGCCTGCTCCACGCCCGCGTGCGTACCGGCGGACCCGCAGGCCAGGACGTACGCCTGGTTCTCCACCGCGCGCGCCTGCGCGAGCAGCGTCCAGTGCGAGCGGCGGCGCTCCGGCCAGCCCGCGGGGACGACCAGGAGGCGGGCGCCCGCGTCGGTCAGGCCGCGGAAGAGTTCGGGGAAGCGGAGGTCGTAGCAGGTGGCCAGGCCGAGCGTGGTCTCGGGCAGGTCCACCGTCACCAGTTCGCCGCCCGCGGCCATCATGACCGCCTCGCCCTTGTCGAAGCCGAAGCGGTGGATCTTCCGGTAGGCGGCGGCCCGTTCGCCCTCGGGGGTGAGCACCAGCGAGGTGTTGTAGAGCGCGTCCCCGGGGCCCCGCTCCACGATCGAGCCCGCGTGCAGCCAGACCCCGGCGTCACGGGCGGCCTGGGCCATTGCCCGGTACGTGGGCCCGTCCAGCGGTTCGGCCTCGGACTCGAAGGACTGGTACGCGAAGGCGCCTACGGACCAGAGTTCGGGCAGGACGACGAGGTCCGCACCGGACTGTTCCCGTACGAGATCCGCCACGCGCAAACGGCGTGAAGCGGGCGATTCCGCAGGATTCACTGCGATCTGGAGGAGAGAGGCGCGCACAGTACCACCGTCCTGGCATTCGGGCCTTCAACGCGGGCCTACGATCGTCACACGAAAGCACTGCCGGGGTGCCACTGGGCAGCGTACTGTGCCTTTCCGGGGGATGCCCCCAGACCCCCAGCAGCGCCTCGAAAACCAGCAGGTCTACGCCCGCCGTACCGCAGAACACCGCTCCGAGGGGTCCCGTGACAGTCCATCCAAGCCTTCAGACCTATGCCGACGCCTGGACCCACTCCGCAGAAGCGATAACCGAGCTGGTGAAGCCGCTCGTCGAGGGCGAGTGGAACCGCGGGACGCCCTGCCCCAACTGGTCGGTGCGCGACATCATCTCCCACATCATCGGCATGGAGAACGAACAGCTCGGGGACCCGCGGCCGATCCACACCCTGCCCCGCGACCTCTTCCATGTGAAGACGGAGCACGAGCGGTACATGGAGATGCAGGTCGACGTGCGGCGCCACCACACATCGCCGGAGATGCTCGCGGACCTGGAGTACACGATCATCCGGCGCTCGCGGCAGCTGCGGAACGAGACCCGGAAGCCGGACACCCTGGTCCGCGCGCCGCTCGGTGCGGAGCAGACGCTGGAACTGGCTCTCCAGATGCGTGCGTTCGACGTCTGGGTGCATGAGCAGGATCTGCGCACCACCCTGGGCAGGCCGGGGAATCTGGACTCGCCGGGTGCCTATGTGGCGCGGGACACCCTCGTGGAGGCGCTGCCGAAGGTCGTCACGGAAGGGGCGGGTGCGCCGCCGAACACCGCGGTGGTCTTCGACATCACCGGCGCCGTCGAGTTCATGCGGACGGTCCGGGTGAACGCCGAAGGGCAGGGCTCGGTCGACGGATCGCCGTCGCTGGGGCCCGCCGTGACGATCGCGATGGACTGGGAGACGTACTTCCGGCTGGCCTGCGGGCGGGTCAGGCCGGCGTCGGTCATGGACCAGATCAAGACCGAGGGCGACGAGGAGCTGGGCGCGGCGATCCTGGGGTCGTTCGCGGTGACGCCCTGACCGGCGGTCGTGCGCCGGTGACCCCCTGACCGGCCCGCTGCGGCCGACCCGCCGTGACCGGCCCGCCCTGACCGGCCGCACGCCCGGGGCCACGCGGCGACGTGGTTACGCCGGGACGTGCACGGCCTCCACCCGGCTGGTCACCAGCCGCTCGCTCTCACGGCGTGCGCTCCGCCGCCGCAGCCGGAGGATCTGGCTGGCGCCCAGCGCCTCCAGGACGAACACGGAGCAGAAGGCGATCCGGTAGTTGTCGCCCGTCGCGTCCAGCAGGACCCCGACCGCGAGGAGCGTCGTCATCGACGCGATGAATCCGCCCATGTTGACGATGCCGGACGCGGTGCCCTGGCGCTCCGGGGGGTTGGCGGGGCGTGCGAAGTCGAAGCCGATCATCGAGGCCGGGCCGCAGGCGCCGAGCACCGTGCACAGCGTCAGCAGCAGCCACATCGGCGCGTGGTAGCCCGGGTAGGCGAGGGTGGACGCCCAGAGCAGCGCGGTGGCGCCGACCGTGGAGAGCGCGATGGGGGCGCGGGCGCCCTGGTGCCGGGCGATGATCTGCCCGTAGACCAGGCCGACGACCATGTTCGAGAGCACGATCAGGGTGAGCAGCTCGCCCGCGGTGGCACGGGACAGGCCCTGCGCCTCGACGAGGAACGGCATCCCCCACAGCAGCAGGAAGAACATCGCCGGGAACTGCGTGGTGAAGTGCACCCACATCCCGAGCCGGGTGCCGGGCTCCCGCCAGGCGGCGGCGATCTGCCGGCGCACGGACGCGGCTCCCCGGTGCGGGGACGGCGGCGGTTCGAAGCCCTCGGGGTGGTCCTTCAGGAACAGCAGCATCACCACGAGCACCAGCACCCCGGCGAGCGAGCTGCCCGCGAAGGTGGCGGTCCAGCCGAGGCCGTGCAGCGTACGGGAGATGACGACCGTCGAGACGAGATTCCCGGCCATCCCGACCAGGCCCGCCAGCTGCGCGATCATCGGGCCGCGCCGGGCGGGGAACCAGCGGCTGCCGAGCCGCAGCACGCTGATGAAGGTCATGGCGTCACCACAGCCGAGCAGCGCGCGGGAGGCGAGGGCGGTGGAGTACGAGGGCGAGAACGCGAAGCCGAGCTGGCCCAGCGTGAACAGCACCACCCCGAGGGTCAGCACCTTCCTGGTGCCGAACCGGTCCACGAGCAGGCCGACGGGTATCTGCATCCCCGCGTAGACGAGCAGTTGGAGGATGGAGAAGGTGGAGAGGGCGGAGGCGTTGATGTGGAAGCGGGCGGCGGCGTCCAGACCGGCCACGCCCAGGCTGGTACGGAAGACGATCGCCACGAAGTAGACGGCGACGCCGATGCACCAGACGGTGACCGCACGCCTGCCTCCCGGCGGATCGCCGGGCAGCACCGCGCTCATCGGTCCTCCCCCCGGGCCAGGTGCCGGACCCGGGTGACATGCCGGCGGACGACCACGACGGCGGCGTCGGCGTTCCCGCCGCGCAGCGCTTCGAGGATCTCGCCGTGCTCGGCGAGGGTGGTGGCGGTGCGGTCGGGGTGCGCGTGGAGCACGGCGACGCCCATCCGCAGCTGCCGGTCGCGCAGCTGGTCGTAGAGGCGGGAGAGGATCTCGTTCCCCGCGCTGCGGACGATCTCCGCGTGGAAGCAGCGGTCGCTGACGGCGGCCGCGGCCAGATCGCCTGCCGCCACCTGCGCGGTCTGCTCGTCGAGCAGCTCCGCCAGCCGCTCGATGAGCCGGGGCGGCGCGGGCACGGCCTTCCGCGCGGCGAACTCCTCGACCAGCAGCCGGGTCTCGACCACGTCGTGGATCTCCTGCGCGGAGACGGCGAGGACCAGGGCGCCCTTCTTGGGGTAGAGCTTGATGAGCCCTTCGACCTCCAGCTTGAGCAGCGCCTCCCGTACGGGCGTCCGGGAGACGCCCACGGCGTCGGCGAGCTCGCCCTCGGTGAGGAGCGTCCCGCCCTCGTAGCGGCGGTCGAGCACGGCCTGTTTGACGTGGGTGTAGACGCGGTCGGCTGCGGGGGGCTGTCTCAGCGGGGCGACGGGCATGCGCACAGCATAGATACAACAGGGATGCGTCGGGGAGAGGCGTCCGGATGGCGGGACGCCGCTGCCCGTACGGGGGCGACGCCCGGACGGAAGGGGGATTCCGGGTGCGGCTACTCCGCGAGTGGGGGTGCGGCTACTCCGGGAGGGGGTGCACCGCGGTGATACCGGCGATGACCAGGTCGATCCCCGCGAGGAACTCCGCCCGGTCGTCGTGGTCGCGCAGCTGGTCCGCGACACCCCGCGTGAAGGGGTACTCGACGGGGTCGAGTGCGGCCCAGGCGTCCGCCGCCGCACCGAGGAACTCGGCACGGCCCGGACTCGGCCGACGCGCCTGGTGGGCACGGGCGTTGGCCGCGTTCTGCCCGGCCACTCCGGTGATGTAGTTCAGCAGCGCGGAGGCGGCGGTGAACTGGGCGGCATGCGGCACGCCCAGCGCCTGGACCTGGCGTCCGATGTGCTCCAGGACCCGCAGCATCGGGGACTGCCCGGGGGCGCGGGAGAGCTGGGTGCCGACCCACGGGTGGACATCGATCGCGTCGAACACACCGAGGGCGAGGGCGCGGATCGCCTCCTGCGGGGTCGCCCCGGCGACGGTGGCGGGAGCGGCGGCGACCCCAGCGGGACCGCCGGCGGCCTCACCGGGACCAGTCGAGGCGCCCGGATCAGCGGCCTCACCGGGACCAGCCTCGGCGCCCGGATCAGCCGCGGCACCGAGACCGGCCGCCGCAGCGGCCATCGCCGCATCGAGGACGGCGGCCGTGGCCGCGTCGAGCAGCTCCCCCTTGCCCGTGACATGCCAGTAGATCGCGCCCGGCCCGGTGGACAGGTGCTCGGCCAGCGCGCGGAAGGTGAGGCCGCCCTCGCCCGCGGAGTCGAGGAGCCCGACCGCGGCCTCGACGATGCGCTCCCGGGAGAGCGGTTCCTCGCGTCGCTCCGTACGACGTGTCCTCGTTGCCATGCACACATCCTGACATACGTCTGGAACCCCGTTCCAGCTTGACAACCCTGGAACGACGTTCCAGGCTATTTGTGGAACAGCATTCCAGAGGGCCACCGGGACACCGGCCCGGCGCCCCGCACCACGGAAGGACACCCCCATGACCAGCCACGTCACGATCATCGGCGCCGGCCTCGGCGGACTCACCCTGGCCCGCGTCCTGCACGTCCACGGCATCCGGCCCACGGTCTACGAGGCGGAGGCCTCCGCCACCTCACGCACCCAGGGCGGCATGCTCGACATCCACGAGGACAACGGCCAGCCCGCACTCCGGGCGGCGGAACTGACGGACGAGTTCCGGGGCCTCATCCTGGAGGGCCGCGAGGCGACCCGGATCCTCGCCACGGACGGGACCGTCCTGTACGACGACGACACCGAACGCGGGCGCCCCGAGGTGCTCCGCGGCGAGCTGCGGCGGATCCTGCTCGAATCGCTCCCGGACGGCACCGTCCGGTGGGGCCACAAGGTCAGCGGCGTACGCGCCCTCGGCGACGGCCGCCACGAGGTGAGGTTCGCCGACGGCACCACCACCGTCACCGACCTGCTGGTCGGCGCGGACGGCGCCTGGTCCCGGGTCCGGCCGCTGCTCTCGGCCACCACCCCCGAGTACATCGGCATGTCGTACGTCGAGACCTATCTCCACGACGCCGACAACCGCCACCCGGTCACCGCGAAGACGGTCGGCGCCGGATCGCTGTCCGTGCTCGCACCCGGGAAGGGCATCACGGCGCACCGCGAGAGCGGCGGGACCCTCCACACCTATGTGGCGCTCACCAAGCCGCAGGAGTGGTTCGCCGCCATCGACTTCACCGACTCCGCCGCGGCCGCCGCACGGGTCGCCGAGGAGTTCACCGGCTGGGCGCCCGAGATCACCGCGCTGATCACCGACGGCGAGTCCGCGCCGGTGCTGCGCCCCCTCAACGCTCTGCCCGTGGAGCACCGGTGGGAGCGGGTGCCCGGGGTGACCCTGCTCGGCGACGCCGCCCACCTCGCGGCGCCGAACGGCGAGGGCGCCAATCTGGCCATGCTGGACGGCGCCGACCTCGGCGAGGCCATCGCCGCGCACCCCGACGACATCGAGGCCGCGCTCACCTCGTACGAGCAGGCCATGTTCCCGCGCAGCGCGGCGGCCGCCGCGGACGGCACCGAACTGCACGGGATCCTCTTCGGTGACGCGACACCGCAGAGCCTGATCAGCATGTTCAGCGGGGACGAGTAGCCCCGGCTCAGACGATTGCGCACCCGTCCGACTCGGTGACCCGTACGGAGTCGATCGTGGTCAGATAGATGTCGTTGACCGAGTCGGGCCGAAGGCACTCCGCGCCGCCCTTGGTGTCACCGATCCAGGCCGTCCAGGGCCGGTTGTTGACCACCTGGAGGGGGCCGGCCAGCGGGGCCGGCAGCGACTCCCAGGGCGTCACCTCGTGGTACTCGGCCACGATCGCCCCGTCCTTGATGAAGCAGACGGACAGCTCCGGGCAGGTCGGACCGGGCCCGGCCGGGTCGGTGCCGGGGTCGTCCGCACGGGCCGCCACCCCGCCGAACAGCACCATCGCCGCCGCGAGTGCGACCGCGGCGCCCCGTGACACAGTATTTGTCTTCACGCAATCCCCCAGATGCCTGCCGGTCTCACTCAACTGGGCACAATATCGCCACACTTGGCCAGCCCGGTCAATACCGGCGGCCCCGGGAGGCTGTCGTGCGGCGCAGGCCCCAGGTGCTGGGATGTCCTCGCTCGGCCTCCGCCATCACTGCGCGACGCCGAGCAGCAGCCAGCGCCGGACCTGGACATGCAGCAGTACGCGTCGCCCGTCCGGGCGTTGGGGAGCTGTGACGTCCCAGGCGTACTTCGCGGCGAACGCGGCCGTCACCTCGGCGGGGAACCCGTCGTGGCGCAGGTGGGCAACGCCCTCCGCCACGACGGGGAACCGGCCGTCCTCCAGCGCCAGGGATACCCGCGGGTCCTCCCGGAGATTGCGTACCTTGACCGAGCCGCTGTCCACGCCGATCCACCAGCTGTCCCGGAGAAAGACGAACCAGACCGGCGTCACATGGGGTGAGCCGTCGGGTCGGACACCGCACAGCCAGACAGTGCGCTCGGTGGCCAGTCGGTCCAGGACAGCGGGGTCGGCCGGATGCCGCGTGAGAATGCTCATCCGCCCATCCCAGCCCGCCCAGCCCCCGCCCCGCTTCGGTCCGGGGCCCCGGTCGAACCGGACTTTCGGCGTACGTCCTGCGGTGTCCCGCACCCGTGTTCCGCGCCGATGTCACATCGCGCCGGCCTGATCCGTCGTATCGGTGCAGGTATCGACAACGGCAGAGACAACGACAGAGGAGCGCGCCATGACGGCCCGTATGAACATGTTCGACAACCCGGTCGCGGCGAAGGTCTGGAAGCACATCATCGCCGCGAACAAGGCGGTCGCGGACTCGTCGCTGCCGGCCGCCACCCAGGAGCTGGTCAAGATCCGCGCGAGCCAGATCAACGGATGCGGAGGCTGCCTCGACATGCACACCAAGGACGCCGCCGCGGCCGGTGAGAGCGCCGTACGCCTCCATCTCGTCGCCGCCTGGCGGGAGTCCACGGTCTTCACCGAGGCCGAGCGGGCGGCGCTGGAGCTGACCGAGCAGGGCACCCGTCTCGCCGACGCGGCCGGTGGCGTCACGGACGAAGTCTGGGCCAACGCCGCCAAGCACTACGACGAGGACCAGCTCGCCGCGCTGGTCGGCCTGATCGCCATCATCAACGCCTTCAACCGGGGGAACGTCATCATCCGGCAGCCCGGCGGCGACTACCGTCCAGGACAGCTCGGCTGACGACGTACGCCCGGCCCGGGGGCGGTGCGGCCGGGGTGCTCCCGGACCGGGGGCACCCCGCGATGCCCCCGGGTCCGGTCCGGACCGACCCGGGATGTGCCCTCAAGGCCCTTCCTCCGGGAGGGTCCGTACCGGTAATGCTGTGGTGTCGGCCATGGAAGGAACCGCCTTGCGCGCGCAGGAACAACGGAATGACAACGCCAGCAGCCGTGGAGCGGTGCGGCGTACCACCAGGCCGGGCGCGCCCGGCGGGCTGCTTGCCCTGCAGCGCTCGGCGGGGAACGCGGCCGTGGTCCGCGCCATGGAGGAGCGGCACACCCACGGCGCCGGCTGCGGCCACGCCCCGTCGGTGCAGCGGATGCCCGCGCCGGAGGTGCCGCCCAAGCCGGCCCGCCTGACGGGCAACAGGACCGGGACCGGGGACGACCAGGAAGCCGGGCCCGCGCAGCCCGCCGCCCCCGCGCACGGATACACGCTCACCTCGGCGGCGGGCACCATGGAGTTCTTCCGCGCCGACTCGCGCTCGCCCGACGCCCTCCGGAAGTCGGGCGGCATGCGGGCGTGGCGCCCTTCGAACGCCAAGAGCGAGCTGAGCGCGTTCCTCGCCGACCCGGTCGGATACTCCCAGGCCCACGTCAGGAGCCCCAAGCGGGAGCTGGTGTCCATGGCGAACAACGAGGAGTGCGGCGGCTACGCCAGTGCGGACCGGCACATCTACAAGATCTCGGTCTCCGGCCTGAACAGGTTCGACGGACCGCCCGCGCGGAGCAAGCTCCTGGCCAAGCCGACCCTCTACGCCAACAGCACGACGCTGGAGTCGGCGACCGTGGTGGTCATGGGACCGATCGGCCCGACCCAGGAGATGGACTATTTCGGGGACATCCCGATGTCCAACATCGTCAGCTGCCGCAAGCCGGGCGAGAGCGGCTTCACCTCGCCGTGAGGCGAGCCGCCCGGACCCGGTCCGGGCGGCCCTGGAGCTCCCCCGCCGGACTCAGTGCCGGGTGATGACGGAGCGGATCCACTTGAGCTGCTGGGAGACCTCGGCGGCCCCCGCGTACTTCGCCCGGTCGGAGCCGAAGAAGACCCCGATGAGCTTCTCGCTGCCGCGCGGGCCGATCGTCATCACCGGGCCTCCGGAGTCACCACCGGCAGGGATCCCGGAGACCTTCTGCGCGCAGAAGTCCGTCCCGCCCGGTACGGCGAACCCCTCGCAGTGCGGGTCGTCCGACCGCAGAACGCGCAGCTTCGACTGCTTGACCACGGGGGACTGACATTTGTTCTCGTCCCCCGTGCAGGTGGCGCCCCACCCGTACTGCTGCACGAGCTGCCCGGGGCGCGCCGCGACCGTGGCGAGCTTCGCCGCCCGGACCTTCATCGGCTGCACCTTGATCAGCATCATGTCGGCCTTCGCGCTGCCCACCCGGCTACCCCGTACGGGATGAACCGTGGCGCCCTTGCGCTCGTCCAGGTTGCCGACGCGGAACGAGATCCGGGAGTCGGCGACCGGCTGCGCCTGCTCGAAGAAGCAGTGCGAGGCGCTGATGATCCACTGCGACGAGACCGCGGTCCCGGTGCACTCCTGCTTGCCGTCGACCACCATCCGTACGGCCCAGGGGGCGTAGGTACTCACCGACCCGCCGATGACGGCGGAGGCCGGTGCGGCTGACACCAGTCCGCCTGCGATCAGCAGCGAGACGGCCAGCAGAAGAACACGCAGACGGTGCACCATCCGAAGCAACTCCCCTCTCTCTGAGGGACCCACGGCTCCAGCGACGCGGGCCCTCGCTCCAGCCGTCTCACGACGGACGACCTTGACCCGTAAGACGCGTCGCGGAGCCGATTCGCCCGGATGCACTCGAAGCTGACACCGAACCGAGACAGGACGGGCGCGGAGCGCGGCTCACCGGGTCAGGGATTCGAGCCGCCGACCAGGTGGACGCGGAACGCGTCCCAGGCGGCGGGCCGGACGCGGATCAGCGGACTCGCCGGGTCTTTGGAGTCGCGTACGGCCACCGCTCCGGGGACATTGCGGGCCACCTCCACGCAGTCAGCGGAACCGGCGCTGTAACTGGACTTCATGAACCGGAAGGACCGCACAGGATCGTTCCCTTCTGGGACAGTGCTGGACGACACTCTCCCAGGAATTCCCGGGTCATAGCGGCGGCTAAACCCAGTGTGGACAGCCCGTCACGGCTTCACGGTCAGAGGGTCGGACCCTCCACGACGTGACGCCGGAACGAATCCCACGCACCGGGACCGACGCAGATCAGAGGCCCCGCCGCGTCCTTCGAGTCCCGCACGGCCACCGTGCCGGGCACGTTCACAGCGACCTCCACGCACTCCTGTCCGGCGTTGCCCCCGCTGAAGCTGGACTTGGCGAACTCGAACGGGGTCACGCGCTACAGCTCCTTGAGGATGCTCTCTACCAGCCTGATCGAATTGCGCTGAGCCAGGCCCAACCGAGTAATCCGCTCGAACAGTTGGCCGTGATGCGCGGAATCAGTATCGCCCTCCAACCACAGCGTGGTCGACGTGGTATCCATGTGCACCACATCGAGCGCACCCGGTTCGGCGAACGAGACGATCGTGAACGCGCTGGTCATCCCCGGATGAGCACCGGCGAGGTAAGGCACCACCTGCAACTTCACGTGGGGCTGTCGTGTCATTTCCAGCAAATGACCGAGCTGTTCGCGCATGACTTCCCGGCCTCCGACGAGTTGCCGCAGACAGCCCTCACCGACGACGGCCCACAGCTCCAGCGGATGTTCTCCCACCAGCCGCGCCTTGCGCGCCATGCGGGACTCGACGAACGGGTCGATCTCGTCGAGGTCGGACCACGAACCGTTGCCCACCGCCAGGGCGCGGGCGTAGTCGGCGGTCTGGAGCAGGCCCGGGATGACAGCAAGCTGCCAGGTACGCACAAGGGTCGCGATGTCTTCCAGCGCCACGTACTCGCCCATCGCCTGGAGCTGCGGGTACTGATTCCACCACCCGTGGGCCTTGCGCCTCTCCCGGTCCGCCCTGGCAAGAGCCAGCAGCCGGTTGACGGCCTCGGGATCATCATTGCCGTACAGATGGCACAACGCCCGGACGTCCGGATCGCGAACCGGCACAAGTCCGCGCTCTATCTTCGCGACCTTGGCGACGGACGCTGTCAGCGCTTCAGCCGCGTGCGACTGGCGAAGGTCACTCGCCTCACGCATACGTAGCAGTTCGCTCCCCAGACGCCGTCCCAGGACGGTGGAGACCGCCCTGCCCCGGTCCGGACTCGTACCTGCCATGTGCCGTCCCTTCCCCGCAATTCGCTTCAGTCTGCTGTCGTCCCAGGCGCAACACAACAAGGGCAGAGAATTTTCTGCCCGAATAACTTGCTGCCCAGCAAGTCACACCGCTACGGTCAGTACGCAACCGCTCGCACAGCGGCGCCAGTTGGCGGAAGTGCACCGCTCCGGCCTGCCCGGTGCGGTACTGCCACCGCCGCACTCGCACGAGGAGGCACGTGTCATGGCCGTACGGCACGACAAGGTCAACTACCCCCCGTACCCGCGCAGCGTGCCCCTGGCCCGCAGACGTGTCGCCTCGCTCGTCGCCGAGTGGGGGCACCCCGAACTCGCGGGCGACGCCGCACTCGTGGCCGGGGAGCTGTGCGGCAACGCCGTGCTGCACGGCTGTCTGCGGGACCGGCTGTTCCGGGTCGAGGTCAGCCTGGACGGCAGGGCCGTACGGATCGCGGTGACCGATCCGCGCGGGGAGCGGCTGCCCGTGCCGCGCAAGGCCGATCCGGACGACCAGTTCGGGCGCGGGCTGCTCATCGTGGAGACGGTCGCGGCCCGTTGGGACGTACAGACCCTGACCGTGGGAAAGGCGGTCTGGGCCGAACTCGACGTTGCCCCCGCCCTCGTACGGACATAGCGCGGCCCCGGACGCACACCGCGTCCGGGGCCCGTTCCGTACGACCGCTCAGGCCGTCGCGCCCTCCGCGTCGGCCTTCACACCGGCCAGCGTCGACTCGATGCCGGTACGCAGCAGGGCCAGCCGGCCGTCGATGATCTGCTCCTCCTGGTCGGGGTGCTTGGCGATGAACGCCTGGAGCGGGCCCTCGGCGGTGCCGAGCCGCATGCCGTGCCGGACGCGGGTGCGGGCGCCGTCCGCGAGCGGCTCCAGCGTGTAGGTCCAGCTGGCCAGGGGGGCGCCGCTCCGCTCCTTGTCGTAGACGACCTCCCACCGGAAGGTGCGGTGCTGTTCCAGCTCCGCGATCCGGCTCACGGTCCTCCACTCGCCAAGACCTTCGTTGCGGTTGTGCCCGGCGAAGCACGCCCCGACGACCGGCCCTTCGGCCCCGTCGAGCCACTCCACCGCCTGGAGCTCGGGGCTGTAACGGGCGGATGTGCTGATGTCCGAGACCAACTCCCACACCCGATCCGGTGCCACGGCGATCTCTATCTCACACTCCACATGGGGACCATCGGCAAGACGCATCGCTCAACCTCTCTCAACTGGGTTGCCGGTCAGCGTAGTCGGGGCGGACAGCGGAAGGCCCCCGGACGCCGATGGCGGATTCCGGGGGCCGTTCAGGCAGCAGTGCCCGCCCGCTAAGCCCAGGTGATCAGCCGCTTCGGCCGCTCCAGGATCGCCGCGATGTCGGCGAGCACCTTGGAGCCGAGTTCGCCGTCGACCAGGCGGTGGTCGAAGGAGAGCGCCAGTGTGGTGACCTGGCGGGGCTTGACCCTGCCCTTGTGGACCCAGGGCTGGAGCTTGATCGCGCCGACCGCGAGGATCGCGGACTCGCCCGGGTTGAGGATCGGGGTGCCGGTGTCGACGCCGAAGACGCCGACGTTGGTGATGGTCACCGTGCCGCCCTGCATCGCGGCGGGGGAGGTCTTGCCCTCGCGGGCGGTGGAGACCAGTTCGCCGAGTGCGCCGGCCAGTTCGGGCAGTGTCTTGGTGTGGGCGTCCTTGATGTTCGGGACGAGCAGACCGCGCGGGGTGGCCGCGGCGATGCCCAGGTTGACGTAGTGCTTCTGGACGATCTCCTGGGTCTCCTCGTCCCAGGCGGAGTTGACCTCCGGGTTCCGCTTGATCGCGACCAGCAGCGCCTTGGCGATGAGGAGCAGCGGGTTGGCCCGCAGTCCCTCGAAGGCCCGGTCGGTCTTCAGCTCGGCGACGAGCTTCATCGTGCGGGTGACGTCGACCGTGACGAACTCGGTGACGTGCGGGGCCGTGAAGGCGCTGCCGACCATCGCCTGCGCGGTGGCCTTCCGTACGCCCTTGACCGGGATACGGGTCTCCCGGGCGTCCGGCGCGGTGAGCACCTCGGCGGCAGCGGGCGGAGCGGCTGCGGCAACCGTGGGCTGCTGCGCGGCCGGGGCCGCGGCCGCGTGCACGTCGTCGCGGGTGATGATCCCGTCCGGGCCGGACGGCGTGACCGTGGCCAGGTCGATGCCGAGGTCCTTGGCGAGCTTGCGGACCGGCGGCTTGGCCAGCGGGCGGGAGACGGTGTGCCCGTTGACCGGCGCGGCGGGCGCTGCGGGCGCGACCGGGGCGGCGGCGGGCGGCGCGTCGTACGTGCCCTCCGGTGCGGCCTCCGGCTCCGGCGCCGCGCTCTTGCGGGCCCGGCGCTTGGTGGACGACTCGGAGACCCCGTACCCGACGAGCACCGGCTGACGGGCCGCGGGCTTCGCCTCCTGGGCGGCCTCCCCGGAATCCCGCGCGGACTCCACCTGCTCCGCCGACTGCTCCTGCTCGGCGGGCTGCTCGATCTGCTGCGGGGCGGCGGCCTGGGCGGCCCCGGCGCCCCCGCCGATCGTGATGATCACCTGGCCGACGTCGACCGTGGTGCCCTCCGGGAAGCGCAGCTCACCCACCACACCGTCGTAGGGGATGGGCAGCTCGACCGCTGCCTTCGCGGTCTCGACCTCGCAGACGACCTGGCCGTCGGTGACGGTGTCGCCGGGTGCGACGTACCACTTGAGGATCTCCGCCTCGGTGAGTCCCTCGCCCACGTCGGGCATCTTGAACTCACGGACCGGAGTCGCGATATCAGTCATGGTCACGGCGCTCCTCAGTACGCAAGCGAGCGGTCGACGGCGTCGAGCACCCGGTCCAGGCCCGGCAGGTACTCGTCCTCCAGGCGCGCCGGCGGATACGGCACGTGGTACCCGCCGACCCGCAGCACCGGGGCCTCCAGGTGGTAGAAGCTCCGCTCGGTGATCCGGGCGGCGATCTCCGCGCCCGCGCCGAGGAAGACCGGGGCCTCGTGCACCACGACCAGCCTGCGCGTCTTCTCCACCGAGGTCTGCACGGTGTCGAAGTCGATCGGGGACATCGACCGCAGATCCACCACCTCGACCGACTTGCCCTCATCGGCCGCGGCAGCCGCCGCCTCCAAGCAGACCTTCACCATCGGCCCGTACGCGGCGAGTGTCAGGTCCGAACCCTCACGGGCCACCTTCGCCTTGTGCAGCGGGTGCGGGATCGCGTCGGTGTCGACCTCGCCCTTGTCCCAGTACCGCCGCTTCGGCTCGAAGAAGATGACCGGGTCGTCGCTCTGGATGGCCTGCTGCATCATCCAGTACGCGTCCGAGGCGTTGGACGGCGAGACGACCTTCAGCCCCGCCACATGCGCGAAGAGCGCCTCGGGCGACTCGCTGTGGTGCTCGACCGCGCCGATGCCGCCGCCGTACGGGATACGGACGACGACCGGCAGCTTGATCTTGCCGAGCGCCCGCGCGTACATCTTCGCCAGCTGCGTGACGATCTGGTCGTACGCGGGAAAGACGAAACCGTCGAACTGGATCTCCACGACCGGCCGGTAACCACGCAGGGCCAGACCGACCGCGGTACCGACGATGCCGGACTCGGCGAGCGGGGTGTCGATGACCCGGTCCTCACCGAAGTCCTTGTGCAGCCCGTCGGTGATACGGAAGACACCACCCAGCTTCCCGACGTCCTCACCCATGATGAGGACCTTCGGATCGGTCTCCAGCGCCGTACGCAGCGACTCGTTGAGCGCCTTCGCGATGCTCATGCTTTTCGCAGCCATGATCAGTTGCCCTCCTCGGCGGAGTCCGCGAAGGACGCCTGATAGGCGGCGAACTGCGCGCGCTCCTCGTCGACGAGCGCGTGGCCGTCGACGTGGGTGTTCTCGAACATGGCCAGCGGGTCGGGGTCGGGCATCGCCCGTACGACCTCCCGCACCCGCTTGCCGAGCGCCTCGCTCTCGCTCTCCAGGCCGGTGAAGAACGCCTCGTCGGCGAACTTCTGCTTCTCCAGATACGCCCTCAGCCGCTGGATCGGGTCCTTGGCCTCCCACGCCTGCCGCTCGTCGTCCGTGCGGTACTTGGTGGGGTCGTCGGACGTGGTGTGCGCGCCCATCCGGTAGGTGTACGCCTCGACCAGCGTGGGGCCCTCGCCCCGGCGGGCCCGCTCCAGGGCCGACCTGGTGACGGCCAGACAGGCGAGTACGTCGTTGCCGTCGACCCGGACGCCGGGGAAGCCGAAGCCCTGGGCGCGCTGGTAGAGCGGCACCCGCATCTGCTTCTCGGTGGGCTCGGAGATCGCCCACTGGTTGTTCTGGCAGAAGAAGACCACCGGGGCGTTGTAGACCGCCGAGAAGGTGAACGCCTCGGCCACGTCGCCCTGGCTGGAGGCGCCGTCGCCGAAGTAGGCGACGACCGCGGAGTCCGCGCCGTCCTTGACGATGCCCATCGCGTAGCCGGTCGCGTGCAGCGTCTGCGAGCCGATGACGATGGTGTACAGGTGGAAGTTGTTGCTGTTGGGGTCCCAGCCGCCGTGGTTCACACCGCGGAACATGCCCAGCAGATTGGTCGGGTCGACGCCGCGGCACCAGGCCACACCGTGCTCCCGGTAGGTCGGGAAGACGTAGTCGTCGTCCCGCAGGGCCCGGCCCGATCCGATCTGGGCGGCCTCCTGGCCGAGCAGCGAGGCCCAGAGGCCCAGCTCGCCCTGGCGCTGGAGTGCGGTGGCCTCCGCGTCGAAGCGGCGCGTCAGGACCATGTCCCGGTACAGGCCGCGCAGCTCTTCGGGCGTGAGATCCACTTCGTACTCGGGGTGCTCGATGCGCTCGCCATCGGGCGTCAGCAGCTGTACGAGCTGGGGCTCGTCAGGCGCCTGCGGCGTCTTGGCTGCGCCGGCTCGCTTGCTGCTGCGTCGCGGCTTGCGCGGCGCGGCAGTGCTCTCCACGGTCACGTGCGTGCTCCTCCGTCGGTCCGGCCCCCGGGGTTGCCGGTAAGGCCAGTGCGGCTCGCCCGAATCCGGATCCCCCGCACGGGGTGGGTGCGATGCGAACCGGGAACAGGCGTGACAGGTGCCCCGGCGAGCACCCTCTCAAAGGCACGTTACCCAGTGCTTCGCGGAACTGCGAAACCCCACTTGACCTGCGATTTTGCTTGGATTTCCAAGTAAATCGAGAAATGGGCGAACAATCACTGGTCACAGCCTTGCAGGCCGCCGGAACAGAGGCACGTTATACCGGGCACCCCGGGCACGGGAAGAGTTCTTGTGGGAAACTGAAAACGTGCCTGAAGATGGAAAAATCAGTGTTTTTCTTGTTGACGACCATGAAGTAGTACGACGCGGTGTTCATGAGCTTCTGGCGATGGAGGACGACATCGAGATCGTCGGCGAGGCGGGCACCGCCGCCGACGCCCTGGCCAGGATCCCCGCCACCCGGCCCGATGTCGCGGTCCTGGACGTACGGCTGCCGGACGGCAGCGGGGTGGAGGTCTGCCGGGAGATCCGCTCCGCCGACGAGAACATCAAATGCCTCATGCTCACCTCGTTCTCCGACGACGAGGCGCTCTTCGACGCGATCATGGCCGGCGCGTCCGGCTACGTACTGAAGGCGATCCGCGGCAGCGAGCTGCTGTCGGCCGTACGGGATGTCGCGGCCGGCAAATCACTGCTCGACCCGGTGGCCACGGCGCGGGTCCTGGAGCGGCTGCGCGACGGTGGCACCAGCAAACGCGACGCCCGGCTGGCGAGCCTCACCGATCAGGAACGGAAGATTCTCGACCTGATCGGCGAGGGTCTGACCAACCGTGTCATCGGCGAACGGCTGCATCTCGCCGAGAAGACGATCAAGAACTATGTCTCCAGCCTGCTCGCCAAACTGGGCATGGAGCGGCGCTCGCAGGCGGCGGCATACGTGGCCCGGATCCAGGCGGGACAGGAGCGGGACGACAGCTGAACCGGGGCCGATGAGCGGGGTCGAGGACCAGGGCCGATGGCCGGGGCCGGGAAACCGGATTCTGTCGGCCCGGAATGGTTTGAAATCTTTCTGAATCGTCCTGTCCGGCCTTATTCGGGACTTACGTCCTCAATCATGGGGCTGCTGTCCTCTTACCGGGGCGGCCCACGGCGCGGACAGTGGAAGCCATGCCCATCGAGGAACAGCGCGCCATCGCCCTGCTCAGCCGCGTGTCGTACGGCCGAGTCGCCGCCAGTATGCGCGCGCTCCCCTTCCTGGCCATCGCCCGGCACATCGTCTCGGACGGCTGCGTGGTCCTGCGGATGCACGCGGGCCACGGGCACCACGAGGCGTGCGCGGGCAGCGTCGTCGCCTACGCGGCCGACAACCTGGCCTCCGGTGACGCGCACATCTGGTCGGTCCAGTTCACCGGAACCGCCGAGCTGACCGCACCGGACGCCGAGGAGATCTCCCGGTTCGAGACCGCCCCCGTCCAGGTCAACGGCGAACCGTACGACGCGGTCTATCTGCGCATCAGGCCGCAGTTCGCCACGCTGGACCGGATGGAGTACAACGCTCCGGAAACAGCCGGAGCCTCTCAGTGATCTAACATCTGGCGAGTGCCGCGCTCATATGCAACACCGCCTGTCGGGGAGGTACTGCGCCGCTACCGGTCCCCCGGTGACGCGCTCTCCTGCGAGCCCGTCGCCCAGGGTCTGCTCAACCGCGGCTACCGGCTGGCCACCACCCAGGGCGACTACTTCCTCAAGCACCACCTCGACGGCGACCCCGCCGCGATCAGCCGCCAGCACCGCGCCACCCAGCGCCTCCAGGTGCTCGGGGTCCCCGTCGCGCCGCCGCTGGCCGACACGGACGGCGACACCGTCACGGTGATCGGCGGGCGCTGCTACGCGCTGCACCCCTGGATCGACGGGCGGCACCGGGAGGGCGCCCAGCTCGGCACGGCCTGCTCCCGGCGGCTCGGCGCCCTGCTCGGACGGGTCCACACCGGTCTCGAACGGGTGATGGAGGCCGAGTCCGCGCCGCCCGCGCACGAGAGCGCCGACCCCGCCGACACCTTCGCGGTCATCGAGGAGCTGCTCTCCCGGCTGGCCCGCAGGCGCTCGGGCCGGGACGCCTTCGACGAGCTCGCCGAGCACCGGCTCCGCGAGCGCCGGGGGCTCCTGGAGCGCCATGCGCACCGCCGCCCGCCGCCGGGCGCCGCGGGCGGCTGGGTGCACGGCGACTTCCATCCGCTGAACCTGCTCTACCGGGGCGCCGAACCGGCCGCGATCATCGACTGGGACCGGCTGGGCGTGAAGCCGCGCGCCGAGGAGGCGGTCAGAGCGGCGGTGATCTTCTTCGTGCAGCCCACCGGCGAGCTGGAGCTGACGAAGGTACGGGCCTATGCGCGCGCCTACCGGCGGGCCGCGTCGGCGGCCCCGGCGGAGCTGGCCGCCGCGGTCCACCGGGTGTGGTGGGAGCGGCTCAACGACTTCTGGACGCTGCGCTGGCGCTACCAGCTGCACGACCGCAGGGCCGACCCGCTGTTCCCGGCGGCATCGGCCCTGGTGGTGTGGTGGACCCGCGAGTACGACGCGGTGCGCGAGGCGTTCTCGGGGTGAGAAGGGGGGCGGACTGCGGGGCCGCGAGGGCCGCTCCGAGCGGTGCTGCCCGCACGCGGGCTCCAAACCCGCTCCGTGCTCCGTCCGGGGCTGCGGTGGCCGCCCCGACGTCAGCCGTCCCGGAGTCAGCCGTCCGCCGTCCCGGAGTCAGCCGCCCGTGACGCCCGTCGACGCGTCGCCCGCTGTGCTCCCCGCGGCGGTGCCGGCCGTGCTCGCGCCGTCCGTGGTGGAGCCGCCGTCCTGGTTGCCGCCGTTCGTCGTCGAGCCGTCCGACGAGCCGCCGCTGCCGCCGTCCGACGACCCGCCGCCGTTCGTCTTGCCGCCCGTCGACGAGGAGCCGCCGTCCGACGACGTACCGCCGTTGTCGGAGCCGCCGTTGGTCTTGCCGCCCGAGGACGAGGACCCGCCGCTGGACGACGTACCGCCGCCCGAGGACGACGGGCTCGGCGGAGGCGTCGACGGCCTGTTGTGCGACGGGGTGTCCGACGGGGTGTACGGAGGCTGGTCGGTGTACTGGCCGCCGCTGGACGAGCCGGGGTCGGTGCTGGTGTCCGGGGACGAGTCGTCCGTCGGGGTGTCGCTCGGCTCGTCGGTCTTGGAGTGCGTGGACGTGGGCGACTTGTCGGTGGTCGTACCGCCGGAGCCCTTGCTGCCGAGCCCGCCGTTCGCGAAGACGATGCCCGCCGCGATGGCGACCACCGCGAGCACGGCCACCACCCAGATCCAGCCACGGCCGCCCCGGCTCCGGCCCTCGCCGTCGTACGAACCGTCGTCCGGGTTCATCGGCGGCAGGATCGGGCCCTGCGAGGTGTCGCCGTGCTGCGGGTGGCCGATCGCCGTGGTGGCCGCCATGCCCATCGCGGGGGTGGCGCCGCCCTCGTGCATCGCGACCGGGCCGGTGTTCCACGTACCCGTGTGGCCGCCCTGCTGCTGGAGCATCTGCAGCGAGTACGCGACCAGCGCCCGCATCTCCTCGGCGCTCTGGAACCGGTCGTCCGGGTCCTTCGCGAGGGAGCGCATCACCAGCCCGTCCAGCTCCGGCGGCACCGCTCCGGCCACCTGCGACGGCGGGACCGGCGCGTCCTGGACGTGCTGGTAGACCACCGAGAGCGGGGTCTCGCCGGTGAACGGCGGCCGCATCGCGAGCAGTTCGTACAGCAGACACCCGGTCGCGTACAGGTCGGAGCGGTGGTCGACGGCCTTGCCGAGCGCCTGCTCCGGGGAGAGGTACTGGGGCGTGCCCATGACCATGCCGGTCTGGGTCATCGTCGACTGCGCGCCGTGCAGGGCGCGGGCGATGCCGAAGTCCATCACCTTGACCGCGCCGCCGTCCGTGATGATCACGTTGGCCGGCTTGATGTCCCGGTGCACGATGCCGTGCTGGTGCGAGTAGGCGAGCGCCTCCAGCACACCGGAGACGATGATCAGCGCCTGCTCGGGCGGCGGGGCCTCGGCGTTGATCAGCAGATCGCGGATGGTGCGGCCCTCGACCAGCTCCATCACGATGTAGGGGACGGTGTTGCCGCCCCAGTGGTCCTCGCCCGAGTCGTACACGGCGACCACGGCGTGGTGGTTGAGGCCCGCGACGGACTGTGCCTCGCGGGTGAACCGGGCCTTGGAGACCGGGTCCTCGGCCAGATCCGACCTGAGCAGCTTCACGGCGACGGTGCGGCCGAGCCGGACGTCCTCGGCCGCGAACACCTCGGCCATGCCGCCGCGGCCGAGACGGTGGGTCAGCCGGTAACGGCCGTCGCCGACGAGTCCGCCGACGCCCCACGACTCCGGCACGTCCGACACCCCGCCGCCGCCTGCATCGGATTCGGGTGCCATCAGTCCTCGCCGTCGTGTTCGGTCCGCGTCAGCGGTGGTACGCGGGTGCTCGGTGGTCCTCGCGGCCCAGTGCTTCGCCACGCTACAGGCTCCAGAGGAGGGCCCGGTCCGGCGATGACCGGCCATCAAACCCGGAAGGGCGTCACCCATGCAAATCCTGCGTCCTTCCGGTAACGCTTACGAGACGCTTGGTACGCGTACGGTCACGGAACGGGCACCCGGCTTGACGTGTCGGTGGCCTCGGGCAGACTTTCCCCGGGGCTTTCCGGAAGGCCCCGGGCGGGGGCCGGTGTGGCCGGGACCCGCAGGCAGTCCGCAGTGCAGAGGTCGCGGGTCATCAGAGGTCGCGGGTAAGAGGTCAAGGGGCTCGGGTCCACACGGACGGCAGGCGAGCGCCACATCGGTACGCAGCGCACCCCAGCGGTGCGCCACAGGGGGAGCCACGCCATGAGCCAGGACGGCGCGCAGGGCCGCTACGCGGGAGATTCGGTCGCCGGAGGGCGCTATCAGCTCCGTGACCTGCTCGGCGAGGGCGGTATGGCGTCGGTGTACCTGGCGTACGACCAGGCGCTCGACCGGCAGGTCGCCATCAAGACCCTCCACACGGAGCTGGGACGCGAGCAGTCGTTCCGCGAGCGGTTCCGGCGCGAGGCACAGGCGGTCGCCAAGCTCTCGCACACCAACATCGTCTCGGTCTTCGACACCGGCGAGGACACCCTCGGCGAAGCGCTGATGCCGTACATCGTCATGGAGTACGTGGAGGGGCAGCCGCTCGGCTCCGTACTCCAGGCGGACATCGCCCAGTACGGCGCGATGCCGGCCGACAAGGCGCTGAAGATCACCGCCGATGTGCTGGCCGCGCTGGACACCAGCCATGAGATGGGCCTGGTCCACCGGGACATCAAGCCGGGCAACGTGATGATGACCAAGCGCGGCGTCGTGAAGGTCATGGACTTCGGCATCGCCCGCGCCATGCAGTCGGGCGTCACGTCGATGACCCAGACCGGCATGGTCGTCGGCACCCCGCAGTACCTCTCGCCGGAGCAGGCGCTCGGCCGCGGCGTCGACGCGCGCTCCGACCTCTACTCGGTCGGCATCATGCTCTTCCAGCTGCTGACGGGACGGCTGCCGTTCGACGCGGACTCGCCGCTGGCGATCGCGTACGCACACGTCCAGGAGGAGCCGGTCGCTCCTTCCTCGCTCAACCGCTCCCTCACACCGGCCGTCGACGCGCTGGTCGCCCGCGCGCTGAAGAAGAACCCGAACGAGCGGTTCCCCTCGGCGGAGTCCATGCGGGACGAGTGTCTACGGGTCATGACGTCGGGCCACACCGGCGCCGCCCCGATGGTCGTCGGAGGCGCCGCCGCGCCGAACAGCGGCTCGGGTGTCGGCTCGGCGGTCTTCCCGCCGGTGGACTCGTCGCTGCCGCAGAGCGGCCAGGTCCAGACGCCCTACCAGCCCGGACCGTACGGGACCCCGTCCCCCGCGTCCTCGTACGGCTACCCCCAGCAGGGCGGATACCAGACCCCGCCGCCGCAGCACGGCTACCAGTCGCCCGCCACTCCGTACGGCGCGCAGCAGTACGGGGTGCAGGGGTCCGGGATGCAGGGGTCCGGGGTCCAGGGGGCCGGGATGCAGACCCCGCCGCCGTACGGTGTTCCGGCCCCGTCGTCGCCCGCCGGGCCGGGCGGCTCCGGGGGGCGGCGGACGCCGATGCTGGTGGGCGCCGTCGTGGTGGCGCTGCTGGCGGTCGGCGGGGTGATCGCGGCGGTCCACTACGGCGGCTCGGACGACAAGGCCGCCGCTGACGGCAAGAAGGACTCCAGTACGTCGGTGAAGGCCGGGCACAAGGGGCCCGAGCGGGACCGGACGATGGAGACCACGGAGTGCTCCGACCCGCCGGCGGGTGTCACGGACCCGGACAAGATCGAGCTGCCCGACTTCACCTTCAAGGACATCCTGTCGGTGAAGGCGTGCGCCCAGGCGGCCGGCTGGCACATCACGACGAAGAAGGAGGCCAGCGGTCAGTGGGGCCAGGACGTCGTCCTGGACCAGTACCCGCTGGCCCACACCAACGTCAGCCCCAAGGACCTCACCATCACGCTCGGGGTCTCGACGGGCGACGCGAACTGAGGCGGCGCGAACTGAGGCGGCGCCCTCGGGTGCGGGCCCCTCGGTCGAAGGCCCCTCGGGTGCGGGCCCCTCGGGGGTGCGGGCTCCTCGGGTGCGGGCCGACCTGTTCGCAGGCTTTCTCAGGCGTAGGCCCATCTGGCCAGAGGCCCGGTACACGTACGGCGTGTGCCGGGCCTTTCGCTATGCCCGGGATGCCGGAATCGTGCTGAGATGTGACGATCTATTCGTCATTCTTTTGCTTTCTGCTGCCGGGCGCTCCGGCAGGAAAGAAGGGGCACCCGGTGATCGGTCTGGTGGCGCTTGCGGTGATGCTGTCCCCGGTATCCACGGACTCGGCGGCGCCGCCACCGGCAGCCGGCGCGGTGGTCACCCAGAGCGCGTCCCCCAGGGCCGCCGTGAGCGGTGCGGCGCTCGCACCCCCACCGGGAACCGCGGCGGGTGCCGACGCGGGGGTCATCGCGGGGAACACGACCGGGGACCCGGCCGCCGACCCCGCCGGCATCGCGGGTGCGGCGGACGGGGCGGGGACCGGGCCCACCGAAACCGACGGCTCCCCGGGCAAGGGGGCCCAGGCGGGCAGCGCTCCGGGCGCGGGCGGGGGCACCGGCAGGGGGCCCGGAGGCCCCTGGGGCACGCCCCCCGGGACGGGCGGACCCGAACCGTCCGGCACCGTGCCCGGCACCGCCACCCCGGGCACCATCACTTCGGGCAGCGGCGCGGCGGGCGCCCCCAAGGACCCCTCGGCACACCCCTCACTGGCGGGTGCCCCCGCCGGGCAGGGCCGTCCACGGCCCGGCAGGGAACCGGGCGCCTCACCCTCCCCTTCCGGCGGACCGGACCCCGCCGCCCACCCGAGCGCCACGGCACGGGCCGGCCACCTCTCCGTACCGGTCCACCGCCCGACCGGCCGGCACCCGATGACGCGGGGCCACGACGACAACGGGCAGGTACGGGAGCACACGGCGCGGGCGGACAGCACCGCCCCGACAGCCCACACGGACACCACGGATCCCACGGATCCCACCGCCAAGAACATGGAGGCGGCGGCCGACCGCGCCACCCAGCAGACCGCTTCGGACACCTCCGCTCTCGCGCTGCACGTGGGGGCCCTGGGCGCCGGACTCGCCCTGGTCGGCCTCGGTCTGGGCTTCCTGGGGCTGCGACTGCGCCGGCCGTAGGAGGCCGCGTCCGGCTCACCGGGAGGCCCGCCGGGGTTTGCCTTTGACGACATACTCGGTATACATACTGAGTATGTCGATCCGTCACGGCCTACTGGCCCTCCTGGAGCGTGGCCCCCGCTACGGCTCTCAGCTCCGTACCGAATTCGAGTCCAGGACCGGCTCCACCTGGCCGCTCAACGTCGGGCAGGTCTATACGACACTCGCCCGTCTTGAGCGCGACGGCATGGTGGTGCAGGACTCCGAGGACGGCGCGGGCCACACGCTGTACGCCATCACCGACGCCGGCCGGGAGGAACTCCACAGCTGGTACGAGGCCCCCGTCGACCGCACCAGTCCGGCCCGTGACGAACTGGCCATCAAGCTGGCGATGGCCGTCGGGGCGCCCGGCGTCGACATCCGCGCGGTCATCCAGTTGCAGCGCGGCCACACGGTCAAGGCGATGCAGGACTACACCCGGCTGAAGGCCCGCGCCCTGGAGAACGACCCGGCCAACCGTGACGAGGTGGCCTGGCTGCTCGTACTGGAACAGCTGATCTTCCAGGCGGAGGCGGAGGCCCGCTGGCTCGACCACTGCGAGTCCCGTCTGGTTCGCCTGGCAGCCGCGGCACAGACGGAGCCCGCCCCGGCCGCAGCACGCAGACCCCGCGCGAGGCCCCGCTCAAAGTCCGGCCGCTGAACCGCTGCTGACGGCCCGTTCGAACTGCCCATGACGGCCCGTTCGGGCATCCGCAGGGCGCTGTTCGGGCACCGGAGACGCCCGGCCGGGCAGGCGCAGCCAGGCCGTCCGGGACCGGCCACCCGGCCCACCCGGCAGACCGGCCACCGTCCATCCGGCCGGCCACCACGCCCATGCGGCCGGACACCCGGCCCCTGTGGCCGGCCACCACGGTCCATCCGGTCACCCGGCCCGGCCACCACCGCCCGTCCGGCGCCGTCCGAGAGCGCACGCCACCGTCCACCCGGCGCCGACCGACCACCGCCCGGCCGCCCAACCGCCCATCCCGCCGACCGACCACCGCACGCACCAAGGGGGGACCCCGTGTCCACACAGACCACCGCACCACCCGTACTGGAGCTCAGAGAACTCACCCGCACCCACGGCAGCGGCATCGCCGAGGTGCACGCCCTGCGCGGGGTGAACCTCACCGTCCGCGCGGGTGAACTCGTCGCCGTCATGGGCCCGTCGGGCTCCGGCAAGTCCACCCTTCTCACGCTGGCCGGCGGCCTGGACACCGCGAGCACCGGCCAAGTGATCATCGAGGGGCAGGACATCACCGCCCTCAGCCGCAAGCGGCTCGCCGCGCTCCGCCGCCGCAGCGTCGGGTACGTCTTCCAGGACTACAACCTCATCCCGGCCCTCACCGCGGCCGAGAACATCGCCCTGCCGCGCGAACTGGACGGCATATCCGTCCGCAAGGCCCGCGCGGAGGCCAGGGAGGCGCTCGACGCGATGAAACTCACCGAGGTCGCCGACCGCTTCCCGGACGAGATGTCAGGCGGCCAGCAGCAGCGCGTGGCCATCGCCCGCGCCCTCGTCGGCGACCGGCGGCTGGTACTCGCCGACGAGCCGACCGGCGCCCTGGACTCCGAGACCGGCGAGACGGTGCTGGCCCTGCTGCGCACCCGCTGCGACGCGGGCGCGGCGGGCGTCATGGTCACCCATGAACCCCGGTACGCGGCCTGGGCGGACCGCGTGGTGTTCCTGCGGGACGGCTCGGTCGTCGACCAGACCCTCAGGGCGGACGCCGATTCGCTGCTCACGGCCGAGGGCACCAGGTGAGCGTCTTCAAGGGCCGGCGCGCGGCCCTCCGAATCGCCCGCAGGGACGCACTGCGGGCCAAGGGCCGCAGCGCCCTGGTCGTCGCCATGATCGCGCTGCCGGTGCTGGGCGTCACCGCGGCGGACATCACGTACCGCAGTGCCGTCTCGACGCCGTCGGAGAGGCTGACCTCCACGATGGGCGCGGCCGACGCCCTGTTCAGCGATCCGGGACTCGACGGCCGCCCGATCGAGCAACTGCCGCAGGCCGACTCGTACATGCCGGCCGACACCAAGTCCGGCGGTACGTCCGCCGCGCGCACCACCGCGCACAGCGGTCCTTCGGACCTGACCGCCGCGCTCCCCCGGGGCGCACGCACCATCACCAAGCAGGACGTGCTGGCGACCGTCACCACCCGCTACGGCATCAAGACCGACGAGATCACCGAGCTGGACACCGCGGACCCCATGGTCCGCGGCATGGTCAGCCTGCTGCGCGGTACGTACCCGAAGGCGGACAGCGACCTGGTCGCCACCGACGCCTTCCTCAAGTCGGCCGGACTGCACGTCGGTTCGCACACCACGGTCCGGGGCCTCGACAAGACCTTCACGATCACCGGCGCCGTCGAAGTACCCTCCGGGCTGAAGGAGAGCTTCCTGTACGTGCGGCCGGGTGCCCTCATCAAGCCCTGGCAGCGGGCCGCCGCGGCCGACCACGGCGTCACACCTCCCGACCCCGGGGACCCCGCCCTGCTCGTCAAGGCCGCCGGGGCATCCGGGGTGAGCTGGCAGGACGTCCTGGCGGCCAACAAGCACGGCGTGCTGGTCGAGTCCCGCCGCGTCGTGCTCGACCCGCCACCGGACTCCGAGGTCCCGGCCGCCGCCCAGCTCAGTGTCGGCGGATCGGGGCACGAACTGGAGCTGACCGCGGCGCTGGCGACCGTCGTCGCCATGGCGATGCTGGAGATCGTGCTGCTGGCAGGCCCCGCCTTCGCGGTCGGCGCGCGCCGCTCACGGCGCCAGCTCGGCCTGGTCGGCACCTGCGGCGGCGACCGGCGGCACATCCGCTCCATCGTGCTCGCCGGGGGAGCGGTGCTGGGCGCCGGGGGCGCCGTGGCCGGTACCGCCGCCGGTCTCGTCCTGACGATCGCCCTGCGTCCCCTGATCGAGGGGTGGGCGGGCAAGCGCTTCGGCAGCATCGACATCCGGCCCTGGGAACTGCTGGCCATCGCGGCGATCGGCCTGGTCACCGGGGTACTGGCAGCGCTGGCTCCGGCCATCGTGGCGGGCCGGCAGCCGGTCGTCGAGTCGCTGACGGGCCGGCGCGGGGTGCGCCGCTCTTCACGGGTGCTGCCGGTGCTCGGCGTCGTCGCCATCCTGGCCGGTGGCGCCGTGGCGGTCCTGGGCGGACTCAAGGGGCACGCGATGGCGGCCGCCGCGGGCTCGGTCGTGGCGGAACTCGGCGTGCTCGCCTGCACTCCGGTGATCGTGGGATCGCTCGGCCGGCTGGGCCGCTTCTTCCCGCTCGCCCCACGGCTCGCCCTGCGCGACGCGGCCCGCAACCGGGGCCGTACCGCCCCGGCCGTCGCCGCGGTGATGGCCGCGGTCGCGGGCACCGTGGCCATCGCGACGTACAGCGCGAGCTCCCAGGCCGAGCAGGCGTACAACGCCCACCACTCCCTGCCGCCCGGTGTCATCACGCTCAACGCCGACATCTACCGGGAGCACGCCAACCCGGCGAAGGCACTGGAACTGGCCCGCGGCCTCGCCCGGCGCGACCTGCCGGTGCAGGGCGCCCCCGCCACCATCAGCCGCATATGGGCGGGCAGCGACTGCGCCGCGTTCCCGGACGCGGACACCGCTGCCTGTGGCACGCTCACCATGCCGAAGCCCAAGGCCAACATCTGTCCGTTGCAGGCAGCCGGGGGCAAGGAGCTGGCGGCCAGGCTCTCCGCGGCCGAGCACAAGCAGCTGGTGAACTCACCGAAGTGCAAGGACGCCGAGTACGCGGACACCGCCTTCGACAACGACGCGGAGATCGTCGTCGGCGACAGCGCGACGCTGCGCCTCTACGCCGGGCTGACCGACCCGGCCGCCACCAGGGCGCTGGCAGCCGGCACCCCCGTACTCCTCAACAACGCGTACGCCGGGTCCGACGGAAAGGTCACCCTGAAGGCCGTCCACCGCTACCTCCCCGAGGACAAGGCGAACCGCGCACGGCACCCCGGGAAGGCCAGGACGACCGTCAGCCGCCTCGCGGTCTACCGGGCGGCCGACCGGTTCGCGGCCACCCCCGGGATCCGCCTGGTCATGCCGCAGGCCGCCGCCGACCGCCTCGGCCTGCACACCGGCCCGGACGTCTCCGTCTACCGGGTCGCACGCCCGCCGACCGATGCCGAGAAGCAGCGTTTCAGCGACGAGATGTCCCAGGCCGGCAACGTCGCCTTCCTCTCCCAGAACGAGAAGCCGGAGAACAACGACACCACCCTGCTGATCCTGGCGCTGTTCTCCGGTGTCGTGACGCTGGGCGCCGCGGCCATCACCACGGGCCTGGCGAAGGCCGACGCGGAGGCCGATCTGACGACCCTGAGCGCCATCGGCGCCCCGCCCGGCGTACGGCGCACGCTCAGCGGCTTCCAGTGCGCGGTGGTCGCGGGGGCGGGGGTGCTGCTCGGTACCGCGGCGGGCGTGATACCGGCCGTCGCGGTGCGGCTCACGGACCTCAAGAGGGCGCTGGACCAGATGCGGGCGCACCCGATGGACTCCGCGTACACCCCGATCGAGCTGCCGTGGGAGACCATCGGCATCCTCGTGGTGGCCGTACCGGTCCTGGCCGGTCTGCTGGCCGCGGGCCTCACCCGGTCCCGGCTGGTGCTGGCCCGGCGGGCCGGCTGATGCGGCGCCGCACGGTGGATCAACCCGGAACGGGGGCAGAACCCCTCATGGAGTACGTGTGCGAGACAATGTCGGCATGGAGATGCCGAGGAGTGAACGGTCGGAACAGCCGGAGGAGCACCCCAAGGTCCTCATCGTGGGACAGGACGGGATGGCGCTCGGCGGCGGGGCCGGCGGTGACGACGAGTCGCGCGAGGTCCCAGTGACGGAAATGGTGGAACAGCCCGCCAAGGTCATGCGCATCGGCAGCATGATCAAACAGCTCCTGGAGGAAGTCAGGGCGGCCCCTCTCGACGAGGCGAGCCGGGTCCGGCTCAAGGACATCCACGCCTCGTCCGTGAAGGAGCTGGAGGACGGCCTGGCCCCCGAGCTGGTGGAGGAGCTGGAGCGCCTCTCGCTGCCCTTCACCAACGAGGCCATCCCGTCGGAGGCGGAACTGCGCATCGCGCAGGCGCAGCTGGTGGGCTGGCTGGAGGGTCTGTTCCACGGCATCCAGACGGCGCTGTTCGCCCAGCAGATGGCGGCGCGGGCCCAGCTGGAGCAGATGCGGCGGGCGCTTCCGCCCGGCGTGGCCGGCCCCGAGGACGAGGACGTGGAAGGCGGCCACGGGGCGATCCGCTCGGGGCCGTACCTGTGAGTTCAGGGCCGTACGTCTGGGGTCAGGCCACCACGGACTTCCTGCCCGTACGTCTGAGGTCAGGCCACCACGGACTTCCTGCCCGTACGTCTGAGGTCAGGCCACCACGGACTTCCTGCCCGTACGTCTGAGGTCAGGCCCGTACCTCCACGTTCCGGCCTGTACGTCTGGGTTCCCGCCCGTACCTCTACGTTCCTGCCCGTCGCTCCTTCCCGTGCCCGAACTCGGCGGCGGGCGGCGGGCCCGGAGGCCCGGCATCCTGCTCGCTGCGGGATGCCGGGCCTCCGCCGTGTGCCGGTGGCTGCCGCGGCTCGCGCCGCACCCACGCCTGACGGTTTCGGCGGGTGGCCGAACACCCCCTTCCGCTTGGTGAGAGGGTGGAGCGCGAAAGCCAACCCCCACGAAGACGGGACGCGGACATGCAGGCCGTACGCAGCAGTACTGTCGAAATTCCGACCCAGGACGGCACGGCGGACGCGTATTTCGTCCACCCCGATGACGACGGGCGTCACCCCGCTGTGCTGCTCTACCAGGACGCGTTCGGGCCGCGCCCGGCGCTCAACGCGATGGCCGACCGGCTGGCCGCTGAGGGATACGCGGTCCTGGTGCCCAATGTTTTCTACCGCCAGGGCCCCGCCCCGGTGGTCCCGCTGCCCGAGCACATCGACCACGACAACCGTGGCCCGCTGATCGCCGGAGTGATGCCGCTGATGCAGGGCCTGACACCGGACCTGGTGGTCTCCGACGCGCACGCCTATCTCGGCTGGCTCGCCGACTGCCCCCAGGCCACCGACGGGCCGGTCGGCATCACCGGCTACTGCATGGGCGCCCGGCTCGCCCTGTACACCGCGGGCTCCTACCCGGACCGGGTGGCCGCGCTCGGTGGTTTCCACGGCGGCCGTCTCGCCACCGACCAGCCCGACAGCCCCCACCTCGCGGCCGCCACCATGACGGCGGAGGTGTACTTCGGCCACGCCGATCAGGACGCGTCGATGCCGCCCGAGCAGCAGGAGCTCCTGGAGAAGACACTCACCGAAGCCGGTGTCACCCACCGCTGCGAGGTGTACCAGGGCGCGGGCCACGGTTACACCCAGTCCGACACCTCCGATTTCGACTCCGAGGCGACGGAGCGTCACTGGACCGCTCTGCTGGACCTGTTCGGCCGGACCCTGCACGGCTGACGACTCTCGTCCGTGCCCCGGCGACGCGACGGCGCGGGCGGCTCTCGCGGCCTCCCCCGCCGACCCGTCAGTAGTCCGGCCAGGACGGGCGGTGGTCATCGCCTGGTACGTGGACCGCTCGCGGCTTCCGCGGGAACCATCGCTTCACCGTGCGAGCGATGCGCCCGGCTGGAGCTGCCGGTTCAGCCGGGCGGAGAGGGACGATCACGGGGATGCGGGGAGGGATGGGCCTGGTCCGGGTGCTGAAAACGGGCTCGTACGGTTGCCGGGGGGCAGCGCGGTTGTAGCGGCGCGGCGTCCTGATGGGCAGGCCGGCGCGTGTGCGGCCAACCGGGCGGTGGGCGGCCCGGGGTCCCCCTCGTACGCCTGAGGTGGTGCCGACGACCTGCTCTCTCACGAAGGCCCGGTCCGCAGTCCCGACGTCGGCCACCGGAGCAGGGGCGCCATCTGGCTGTCCGTCCGGTGGGGCGTCGAGGAACCGGATCGTGAAGTTCACGGGCGGGCTCTGCGCCGCTCGCAGGCAGTCCCATACCTGCTGCCAGCGCCGGACACCGGCCGGCTCGACGTTCAGCGCCTCCATGAACGCCGTGAGGTGGGCGCGTGAGGGAACGGCCTCGCCCCTCAGAATGACGCTCAGACTGCTCTTGGGCAGACGGTGGCGCTTCCCGTCAGCAGTCTTGCCCGCCGCCCTCTGCAGCTCCGCCAGAGACGGCTGGCCTTCCCTGACGCGCATCTCGACCATGACGCGCCGTAACGTGGCGAAGCTGTCGACCACGTCGGGCCGCGTCGCTACGGAGTTCAGCATGGAGCGCACCGACGATGCCAGGGCGGTGTTCTCGGCGGTCCCGGCGGTCCCGGTGTTCTCGGCGGCCCCGGTGTTCCGGGTGTTCCCGGTGTTCCCGGCAGTCCCTGCGTTCTGAAAGGCCGGCGAGTGGGCCGAGCCCCGCTGTTCGGCACTGCGCGCGGCCTTCCACAGCCACAGCGCCTGCCCGACATCGGCCTCGCACGCTCTCACATAGACGAGCACCAGCCGGCGGGACGGGACCGTGCGGCCGCTGGCGCCGCGCGACAGCATCGAAGCACTGAACTGGTGACCGGTCAGCTTGGCCATTGCCGCGTAGGTGACGCCTCGGCGCTCGCGCTGGGCACGTAGCCACAGCGCGAGCGCTTCGGACTGCCGGGTCGATGCGGCAACGGCGTTCTCACGCCGTCCCATGCGGCTGTCAGATCACCGGGTGCGGGAGCCGGGCCGCCGCGCGTACGGCCCTGACGTACCGGCAGGAGACGTACAGAGCACCGGTGATGAACTCCAGGGCGCCGGGCATCGGTTTCCCGGTGGCCGCGAGCACCGTGGCCACGACGAGGACGACAACCACGACGACCGTCTCCGTCGTCGTCAGAGCCCCCGCGGAAGGGCCCCTGCCGGGGGCCGGAGAAGAAGAGAGTGAACGCATGCGTTACCACCTGTCGTCATGTCACGCCCCTTTCGGAGCGCGGTGATTGGCTGCACCGTGAACAGCCGGAGGCGACTTCCAGGTCGGCCCTCCAGCCGCCTGGATCCTCTCACCGGTGGTTCGGCCACCACCATGTGCGGCCTCCGGGAAGGGGGCATTGATACCTGGGCGTCCAGGAATTCACCACCGCCTGAGAGGCGGGACGGCACCACTGCCAGCCAGAAGACGCAGATCAGGGAAACAGACCCATTAATTTCATTCAGTTTCGTCCAGCTGCCATTGCCGAAGCGGGGCACCCGGTGCCATCGTCCTTACAACGCCGCCTCCAGCTCTGCTGCCGAGGCCCCCTGGCGTCGTGGCTGCACCATGAAACAGGGACTGGGCATCACCGCGTTCCAGCGCGGCGCCCGAGAAGGTGGCGCACCCTTCACCAGGTGCGCCACCACTCAGCAGCGTCACAATCCGGCTGCTTCGCCCCCCTGGTACGCGGTACGGTGCGCCGATGCCAGCGATCAGGAAGTTCCAAGTCACCTTTGACTGCGCGGAGCCTGAGCGTCTCGCCCGCTTCTGGTGTGAGGTGCTGGGGTACGTCATGCCGCCGCCACCGGAGGGGTTCACCACCTGGGACGATTTCAACCGCACCCTGACTCCTGAGAAGCGGGGATCATGGTCGGCCTGCAGTGATCCCTCAGGTGCCGGCCCGCGCCTGTACTTCCAGCGCATCCCCGAAGGCAAGACCGTCAAGAACCGGGTGCATCTCGACGTCCGGGCCGGCACCGGGCTCGTCGGGGACGAGCGCCTCGCCACGCTCGAAGCCGAGTGCGCACGACTGGTCGCGCTCGGTGCGATCCATGTGCAGACGCTGTACGCCGACGAGGAGAACGAGTCGTGCATCCCGATGCTGGACATCGAGGGCAACGAGTTCTGCATCGACTGAACATGCTCCGCCCCGGGGAGGTGGCTTCCCGCCTCCCCGGGACTTGGGTCCGGGGCCCGGGTCCCGGGTCCCGGACCCCAAGTCCCGGGACGGCCTCAGGCGCGGAGAAGGACCTTCCCCACATGCACCCCGGAGTCCAGCACCCGGTGTCCTTCGGCAGCGAGGGCCATGGGGAGTTCCTGGTCCACCACGGGCCGTACCCGGCCGCCGGAGACCAGCGGCCAGACATGCTCACGGACCGCGGCGACGATCGCCGCCTTCTCGCCCAGCGGCCGCGCACGCAGCGATGTGGCCGTGATGGCGCCCCGCTTCCCCAGCAGCGCCGCGAGGTTCAGCTCGCCCTTCGCGCCGCCCTGCATACCGATCACCGCAAGACGCCCGCTGGTCGCCAGCGCCTCCACATTCCGGTCCAGGTACTTCGCACCGACGATGTCGAGGATGACGTCTGCCCCGGCCCCGCCGGTCGCCTTCCGGATCTCCTCGACGAAGTCCTGCTCGCGGTAGTTGATCAGTACGTCGGCGCCCAGCTCCGCACAGCGGGCCAGCTTCTCGTGGCTTCCCGCGGTGACGGCCACCCGCGCTCCCACCGCCTTGCCCAGCTGGATCGCCATCGTGCCGATCCCACTGGAACCGCCGTGCACCAGCAGCATCTCGCCGGGGCGCAGATGGGCGACCATGAAGACGTTCGACCAGACGGTGCAGGTGACTTCCGGCAGCCCCGCCGCGGTGACGAGATCGATCCCTTCCGGTACCGGCAGCAGCTGTCCGACGGGTACGGCGACCTTCTCCGCGTACCCCCCGCCGCCCAGCAGCGCACACACCTCGTCGCCGACGGCCCACCCGGACACCCCGGGCCCCAGCGCCGTGATCCGCCCGGAGCATTCCAGGCCGGGATAGGGCGAGGCCCCGGGAGGCGGGTTGTAGAAGCCCTGGCGTTGCAGGACGTCGGCACGGTTGACGGCGGACGCCACGACCTCGACGAGGACTTCGCCCTCGCCGGGGACGGGGTCGGGCACTTCGGCCCAGACAAGCGCCTCGGGACCGCCGGACTCGGGGATCGTGATCGCATGCATGATCGCGAGGCTACTCCGCGCCGGCGCCCGTCGCCTTGGAGGAAACCCGGACAATCGCGATCACCCGGTCGGTGAGCTGGAGCGGGCTGGCGTCGGGGTCGTCGTACCCGAGCAGCCGGTGCCCGCGCTTCACGGTGACGACCAGATCGTTCACGTCCCGGACGCTCCGGCCGACCTCGGCCTTTATGACCGGCCGCTCGACCAGATCGAGCCCGCTGCCCTGCTGGATCAGATCCTCCATCACGGTCCCCGCGCTCGGGCTGAGCACGGAGAGACCGAGCAGCCGTCCCGCCGCACTGGCGCTCGTGATCACCGCGTCTGCGCCGGACTGGCGCAGCAGCGGAGCGTTCTCCTCCTCGCGCACCGCGGCGACGATCTTCGCCCCCCGGTTGAGCTGCCGCGCGGTCAGCGTGACCAGTACGGCGGTGTCGTCGCGCTGGGTGGCGATGACGATCTGCCGGGCACGCTGCAGCTCGGCGCGGAGCAGTACGTCACTGCGGGTCGCATCCCCGATGACGCCCGCGAAACCCTCCGCGTTGGCGGCCTCGATGACCTTGCTGTTGGGGTCGACGACGACGATCTGCTCGCGCTTCAGACCGGTCGCACACAGCGTCTGCATCGCGGAGCGGCCCTTCGTACCGAATCCGACGACGACGGTGTGGTCACGCAAGCGGAGCCTCCAGCGGTTCAGCCGCCACTCCTCCCGGGTGCGCTCGGTGAGCACTTCGAGAGTGGTGCCGACCAGGATGATCAGGAACAGCACGCGCAGCGGCGTGACAACCAGGATGTTGGTGAGCCGCGCACCGTCGCTGTACGGGACGATGTCGCCGTACCCCGTGGTGGAGAGGGTGACCGTGGCGTAGTAGAAGGAGTCGAGCAGGTCGACCGTGCTGTCGGCGTTGTCGTGATAGCCACCGCGGTCCAGCCAGACGATGAGGGCCGTCACCACCAGCACCAGCAGCGCGATCAGGACTCGCCTGCCGACCTGCCGGAGCGGTCGCTCGACCACCCGCCGGGGTAGTTTCACCCGGCGGGTCACCAATTTTTCCCCCACCTGCCGGTCGAGGGCATCATGACCGGGCAGTTTCACGTGAAACACTCCTCAGCCCACGGCAGATCGAGGATCTCCAGCAGCTGTCCGGCCCGCGCACCGCCGGACGGTACGACGGCGAGTCCGTCGGCGGCGGCGACACCGCGAAGCATCGCCGGCCCATGGAAATGCAGCGGAACCACCTCATATGTCCGGTGCACCACAGGCACGAGTCGGGTGTCGTACGGGTGACCGTGCACCTCTTCGCTTACAGGCATGGCATAAGCCTCCACGACAGCGCGGCCCGCGAGGGCCCGCATCAGCGGATCTGCAAGTGTCAACAGCCCCGATACGGCGGCCAGCGGGTTCCCGGGGAGCCCGACGAGGTGGCGGCCATCGGCCAGCCGGGCGAGCAGCATCGGGTGGCCGGGGCGCACGGCGACGCTGTCGACCAGCAGCTCGGCGCCCAACTGGTGGAGGATCGGGTGGACATGATCGACCGGCCCGGCCGCGGTGCCCCCGGTGGTGACGACGACATCGGCCGGGGAGCCGGCGACGGCCCGCCGGAGGGCCTCGGCGTCGTCGCCGAGATGCCGGGTGGCCAGGACCTCGGCGCCGAGCGTCCGCAGCCAGGGCCCGATCATCGGCCCCAACGCATCCCGGATCAGCCCGTCATGCGGAAGACCGTCGGCCAGCAACTCATCGCCGAGCACCAGCACTTCCACCCGGGGCCGGGGGAGGACCGGCAGCTCGTCGTAACCGGCCGCAGCTGCCAGACCGAGCACGGCAGGGGTCACCAGGCCCCCGGTCGGCAGCAGTTGGTCACCGGTCCGGCACTCCTGGCCACGGGGCCGGATGTCCTGCCCGGTGACCACATTGCGCTGCGCGTACAGCTGTCCGGCGCGGTCGTCGGCCCGGGCATGTTCGGAACGGACGACGGCGGTCGCGTCACGCGGGATCCGGGCACCGGTGGCGATCCGTACGGCGTCGCCGTCGGCGAGCGGGCCGGGCTCGGCCCGGCCGGCGAGGGCACCCTCCCCTCCGCTGATCCGCCAGGGCCCCGGGCCGGAGACGGCCCAGCCGTCCATGGCCGAGGTGTCGAAGGACGGCAGATCGGTGAGGGCGGTCAGCGGTCCGGCCAGGGTCAGGCCCAGCGCCTGGTCCAGCGGCGCCTGCCGCGCGGACGCCGCCACCGCACGCCCCGCCCGCGCCGCACGGAGACGGGCATCGGCCCAGGGCGCGGCACGGTGCTTCTCCGGCCCGGGGGACGACCCCCGGGCGGGCGGGGCGTCGACACCTTCACCGCGGGCCCGAAATGCGGCTTCTCCACCATGGGCCCAGGATGCGGCTTGTCCGTGGGCTCCGGATGCGGTGCCGGGCGCGGCGCGCTCCCCGGATGCGGCAGGGCCGTTCGCGCGGTCGGCGGGGTGGCTCCCGGATGCGGCGGGCTGCCGGCCGGCCGCACGGTGGTGTGACGATGCGGTGGGCTGCGGGGCGGCTGGTGGCTCTTTGCTGACGAGCGCGAGCGCTTCTTCCAGGTCGCGGTCCTGCTCATCCGTCATCCGGCGTCGGTCCCCTTGGCCGCTCCGGCTTCGTCGGCCCACCGGTTGGCGAGCGCGGCGGCCCTGCGTGCGGCCGTGGCAACGGCCTCCGGCCCGTCCTGTTCCGCCTTCGCCGCGGCATAGCCGACAAGGAAGGTGGTCAGCGGCGCGGCCGGCCGGGCGACGCCGTGTGCGGCATCGCGAGCCAGGTCGAGGAGGACGCCGGTGTCGACATCGAGCTCGATGCCCAGCTCGGCTTTGACTGCGGTGATCCATTCATCAAGCACATACCCATGCTCCCTGATACGGGCACGTGCCGATGCCACGTCCTCCCAGGTGTCGCAGTCGAACGAGGCCAGGGGGCCCGCGGCGATCCGGGCGAGCTCCAGCCCGGAGGTGAGCCGCCGCAGCGGCAGCCCGGCGAGCGAACCGTGCTCGGCGGTGAGCAACGCGAGTCCACGGCGCAGGGCGTCGGTACGGTACGCCGCGACGAGGGGCTGGTCACGGCCGCCCGGATCGGTGAGCAGCGCCCCGTCGTGCGGGCCCGCAGCCAGGGCGCCGAGCAGGCCCGGCACGGTGTCCGCACCCAGAAAGGGCAGGTCGGCGGAGAGTACGAGCACGCTGGGGGCCGACACTGCGCGCACCCCGGCTCCGAGCGCCGCCAGCGGGCCGCCACCGGGCGGCTCCTCCCGGGCCCAGACCACAGGCCGCGCGGTCTCCCGTCGCCCCCCGACGACCACAATGGTCCCGGCCCCTCGGCAGGCCCCGAGCACCCGGTCGAGCAGTGTCAGCCCGCCCACGGTGAGGCCGGGCTTGTCGGCACCACCGAGCCGCTTGGCGGCCCCTCCGGCGAGCACCACGGCGTCATACAAGGTCATCCCGCGAGTATGGGCCGCCGCCGGGCTCCACGGAATCCCGCGTCACCCTTCACCCCCGTCATCCTCCAGCCGGTGCCGCCAACCGCCTGGTGCCGCCCAGCCGGTCCCGCCAGCCGCCCGGTGCCGCCCACCCGGTCCCGCCGGCCGCCCCGTACGGTCCACTCCGTGCCCACCCAGCCGGTCCCGCCGGCCGCCCGGTGCCACCAGCCCCAGCCACCCGGCGCTACTCAACCGGGTGCGCCAGGCACCCGGCGGCACGCACCCGGTGCCGCCTGCCCGGTACCGCCAGCCACCCCGTACGGTCCACCCCGCACGGTCCGCCCCTTCCACCCAGCCGGTCCCGCCAGCCACTCAGTGCTACCCACCCGTGCCGGCGCCCACCCGGTCCCGCCAGCCACCCGGCCCCAGGCAGCGGCCTGGACCCAGGCAGCACACGCCTCGCGCCGGACCCCGCCCCCGCAAGCCCGGCCTGATGACCCGACCCGGCCCGGATGAAAGGCCCTAAACCCCCCGCAGCAGTACCGCCGGCTGCTCGACACAGTCCGCCACATAGCGGAGAAAGCCGCCTGCCGTCCCGCCGTCACAGACCCGGTGGTCGAAGGTGAGGGAGAGCTGCACCACCTGCCGTACAGCGAGTTGCCCCTCGTGCACCCAGGGCTTGGGCACGATCCTGCCGACGCCCAGCATCGCCGCCTCGGGGTGGTTGATGATCGGCGTCGAACCGTCGACCCCGAACACCCCGTAGTTGTTCAGCGTGAACGTGCCTCCCGTCAGCTCCGCCGGGGTCAGCCTTCCGTCTCTGGCCGCCTCCGTCAGCCGTAGGAACTCCTCGTTCAGCGACTCCGTGGTGCGCCCATCGGCCCCACGTACCACCGGCACCACAAGGCCGCGTTCCGTCTGCGCGGCGAATCCCAGGTGGACCGAGGGAAGGCGCACGATCTCCCGTGCCTCGGTGTCCACCGTCGAGTTCAGCTCGGGGAAGCGTGCCAGAGCCGCCGTACAGACCCGGGCCAGCAGTGCCAGTACCGAGATCTTCGGGACCGCCGGACCGGCCGCCGCATTCATGGCGGCCCGCGCGGCCATCAGCTCGGTGGCGTCCGCGTCGACCCAGCACGTCGCATCGGGTATCTCGCGACGGCTCCGCGCGAGCTTCTCCGCGACGGCACCACGCACCCCCCGCAGCGGAACCCGCTCCCCCGCAAGCGCGGCAGCAGGAGTAGCCGCAGGCGTGCTCGAAGCCGCAGCCGCGCCAGACGCCTCAGCCACCTCAGTCTCAGCCCCAGCCCCTGCCGGCGCCGTCCCGGTCACCGCCCGTTCGGTGCCGTCCACCGCCGATGTACGTATCGCCTGCTCCACATCGGAGCGCAGGATCAGACCATCGGGCCCGCTGCCCGACAACTCCCTCAGCTCCACACCGTGTTCGCGCGCCAGCCGACGCACCAGCGGAGAGATCACCGGTACCGGACCGGCCCGGAGCGCGGAGTGCGGGACAGAGTCCGGCCGGGTGCCGGTGGCCATCTGCACACGCCGCCGCCGCGTGGTCACCGCGCCGCGTGTCCCGTACCCCACGAGCACGTTCCCCGACGAATCGTCAGCAGATCCCGAGGCACCCGAAACCCCCGCTGCTCCCGCTGCCCCCGAAGCTCCCGAAGCTCCCGAAGCTCCCGAAGAACCATCAGCGCCACCACCGTCAGCACCGCCCGCGGCGCCTCCGGTCGCGGTGCCCACCTCCGGGCCGACCGTCACCGTCAGCAGAGGTGAGCCGACCGGCAGTTCGGTGCCCTCCTCGCCGAACCGGGACGTCACCATGCCCGCGTACGGGCAGGGCACCTCCACCATCGCCTTGGCCGTCTCGACCTCGACGACCGGCTGGTCGACGGCGACGACATCGCCGACCTCCACCAGCCACCGCACGATCTCGGCCTCGGTCAGCCCTTCCCCGAGGTCGGGCAGCCTGAACTCCAGGCAGTTCACATCGGATGCGTCAGAAGCTCCGGAAACAGTGGACATCAGCTCTCCGCCTCCCACTGCAGTCGTGCGACCGCGTCCAGCACCCGGTCCACCCCGGGCAGATGGTGACGTTCCAGCATGGGCGGCGGATACGGGATGTCGAACCCGGCGACCCGCAGCACCGGCGCCTCCAGATGGTGGAAGCAGCGCTCCGCCACCCGGGCGGCGATCTCCCCGCCGGGCCCGCCGAATCCGGCCGACTCATGGACCACGACCGCCCGGCCCGTCCGCCGTACCGAAGCGCATACCGTCGCATCGTCGAACGGCACCAGCGAGCGGAGGTCCACGACCTCCAGGTCCCAGCCCTCCGCACGGGCCGCCTCCGCCGCCTCCAGACAGACCGGCACCGAGGGCCCGTACGTCAGGAGAGTGGCGCTGCTGCCCGCGCGCCGTACCACGGCCCGGCCTATCGGCTCCACGGCGGCAGGCGCGTCCGGCGACCACTCGGCCTTCGACCAGTAGAGCCGCTTCGGCTCCAGGAAGATGACCGGGTCGTCGGAGGCGATGGCGGCACGGAGCAGCCCGTACGCGTCGGGGACCGTGGCCGGTGTGACGACATGGAGCCCCGGAGTCGCCATGTAGTACGCCTCGGATGAGTCGCTGTGGTGCTCGACCCCGCCGATCCCGCCGCCGTACGGCACCCGCACCACGATCGGCATCGGCAGCGCACCCCTGGTGCGATTCCGCATCCGCGACACATGGCTGACGAGCTGTTCGAACGCCGGATAGGCGAAGGCGTCGAACTGCATCTCCACCACCGGACGCAGCCCGTACATCGCCATACCGACCGCTGCCCCGAGGATCCCGGCCTCGGCGAGCGGCGTATCCGTACAGCGGTCCTCGCCGAACTCCTTCGCGAGGCCGTCCGTGACCCGGAACACCCCGCCGAGCGTCCCGACGTCCTCCCCCATGACATGCACGGTGGGGTCCTCGGCCATCGCGTCGCGCATCGCCCTCTGGAGGGCCTGCGCCATCGTGGCCGGCTTCACCGCGACTGTGCTCACCGCCCGGCCTCCGCTTCCAGCTCGGCGCGCAGTTGCTCCGACTGCTCACGCAGCTGCGGCGTCGGCGTGTCATAGATCCCGGCGAAGAGGTCCATGGGGTCGAGCGGCGGATCGGCGTTCATCCGCCCGCGCAGCTCCGCCGCCATCGCCTCGGCGGCCTCGGCGGCCGCCTCCTTGCGCTCCTCGTCGAGCAGCCCCCGCCCGGTCAGCTCCCGCTCCAGGAGCCGGACCGGGTCGTGCGCCCGCCAGGACTCCACTTCGGCGTCCGCCCGGTAGCGCGTGGCGTCGTCGGCGTTCGTGTGCGCGTCCATCCGGTAGGTCACCGCTTCGACCAGGGTCGGGCCACCGCCGGAGCGCGCCCGCCGGACGGCGTCGGAGAGCACCTGGTGCATGGCCGCCGCGTCGTTCCCGTCGACCAGCCGGCCCGGCATTCCGTATCCCACTGCTTTGTGGGCCAGCGAGGGGGCGGCGGTCTGCTTGGCGAGGGGCACGGAGATGGCGAAGCCGTTGTTCTGCACGAGGAAGACGACAGGGGCGCGCCACACGGCGGAGAAGTTCAGCGCTTCGTGGAAGTCGCCCTCGCTGGTCCCGCCGTCCCCGACCATCGCGAGCGCCACCACGTCGTCCCCGGCCAGACGGGCGGCGTGGGCCAGGCCGACCGCGTGCGGGAGCTGGGTGGCGAGGGGGGTGGACAGCGGGGCGATACGGCGCTCCCGTGGGTCGTACCCGGTGTGCCAGTCGCCCCGCAGGAGCGTCAGCGCCTCGACCGGGTCCAGTCCGCGCGCCACGGCCGCGAGGGTGTCGCGGTAGCTGGGGAAGAGCCAGTCCCGCTCCTCCAGGACCAGCGCCGCGGCCACTTCGGAGGCCTCCTGGCCGGTGGACGACGGGTAGACGGCGAGCCTGCCCTGCTTGGTGAGGGCCGTCGCCTGCGTGTTGAACCGCCGGCCGTGCACCAGTGCGTCGTACAGCCGGAGCAGCAGCTCCCTGTCGAGCCCGGCAGCGGACTCCGTACCGAGCACCCGGTACGGCTCCGGGTCCGGGAGCAGCGGAGCGGGGTCGGTGCGGAGCTTCCATGCCGGGTAGGCAGCAGCACCGGGCAGCTCTTGGACCGTCATGCCAGACACCTCCTCGTGGGAGCGGGAGGGCGCATCGCCAGTGATGCGCCTCACCTACCGATTGTTCGGTCGAAAGCGCATTTTGGCTACTGACCCCCTCAGCCTGTGGACAAACGGTTCTCCACAGCCTGGGATAGAAGCAGGTCGTCCATGACGGAGAGGCGGGGGCAGGTGGCAGCTGAACAAATGGCCGACGAGGGCGGGCGTCCTCCCGCACGCCCGCTGGACGCCATCGACCGCGACATCCTGCGGATCCTCCAGCAGGACGGCCGCGCGTCGATACGGTCCGTCTCGGACCGCGTCCATGTGTCGCGCGCCAACGCGTACGCCCGGATCAACCGGCTGATCGAGGACGGCGTGATCCGCGGGTTCAGCGCCCGGGTCGACCATGAGCGCGCCGGCCAGGGGTCGTCCGCCTACATCACCCTCAAGATCGTCCAGAACTCCTGGCGCACGGTCCGCCAGCAGCTCACCGAGCTGCCGGGCACGGCTCATATCGCCTTGGTCAGCGGCGATTTCGATGTGCTCCTGCTGGTACACAGCGCGGACAACAGGGCGCTGCGGGAACTCGTCCTGACGAAGATCCAGGCCATCCCCGAGGTGCTCTCGACCCGGACCCTGCTGGTCTTCGAGGAGACGGACCTGGACCCGGCCAAGCCGACGGACCTGGACAGTCACCGGGACGAGTGATCCCGGGCCCGCAGGGCACGACCGCCCAGGTCAGCGCGGAGGAGCGGTACGCAGCCCCTCGAACGCCAGCTGTACGACGGTCTCGGCCAGCTGGTCCGCGTCGGGGCCCGCGCCCGGCGCCGGGCGGACCCACTCGACCAACGAGTTGATCATCCCGAAGAGCAGCCGGGTCGCCAGCCGTATGTCCACGTCGGAGCGGAGATCCCCGTCGGAAACCGCCGCCTTCAGCAGCTCGGCCACCCGCTGGTCGAACTCCCGGCGCCGCTCCATCGCCCAGCGCTCGGTCCTGGTATTGCCGCGCACCCGCAGCAGCAGCGTCACATAGGGGAGTTCCGCCATCAGCACATCGACCGTACGGCGCGTGACGTACTCGACCTGCTGGATCGCGCGCCCCCGCGCCGCCCCCGGCTCGTCCAGGACACCGAAGAGCCCGTCGATGGCGCGGCTGACCGCGCGCCGCAACAGCTCTTCCTTGCCCGCGACATGGTGGTAGATCGAGGACTTGGAGATGCCCGCGGCCTGCGAGAGATGCTCCATGGACGTGCCGTCGTAGCCGCGCTCGTTGAAGACCCGCACCGCGACCGTCAGCAGGGTCTCCGGTGTGTACGTGTCCCGCTTGGGGGTAGCCATCAGATCGTCCCGCCCTTCTCCGGATGGACGTACGACTGCCGGTACAGCGCGAGCGACGGCGCATAGCGGCCACTGGGCACGCGCGCGTGGAGTTCGTCGAGCAGCTCGTGCGCCCAGGCACGGCCGAGCCTGCGCCCCCATTCGACCGGCCCCAGCGGATAGTTCACGCCGAGCCGCATCGCCGTGTCGATGTCCTCTGCGGACGCGACGCCCCTGGCCAGGGCGTCCGCCGCGAGGTCCACCAGCATCGCGACCGTCCGGGCCACGATCATGCCGGGGACGTCCCCGATGACACTGACCTTCTTGCCGAGGCTCTGGAAGAGACCGATCGACTGGCGCAGCGTCTCCCAGCCGGTGACCTCGGACGCCGACAGCGCGATACGGGTGGCGGACCGGTAGTCGAGCGCCAGGTCGAAGTAGACGACGTCGCGGAACTCGGCGGAGGTCTGCCCGTCCGCCAGCACCAGCTGGCCCCCGCTGGGCAGCACGATCCTGCTCCCCCCGTCCTCCTCGTCCTCACGCACCGCGATCCCCGCCTCGCGGGCCATCGCGACCAGCTCGGCCGCGGGCCCGAGGTCGCCCTCCACCGTGATTCCGGACGGGGCCTCGGTGGCCGGGGCGGTGTGCGGCTCGGGCCTGACCGCGCCCTCCTCGTACCCGTACCAGCCGTGGCCGCTCTTCCGGCCCAGCCGCCCGGACTCGACGAGCCGCTGCTGAGCCAGTGAGGGACGGAACTTGGGGTCCTGGAAGAACGCGTCCCAGACCGAGCGGGTGACCGCTTCGTTGACGTCCTGGCCGATCAGGTCCGTCAGCTCGAAGGGGCCCATCCGGAAACCGCCCGACTCCCTGAGCACCGCGTCGATGGTGGCGGGATCGGCGCCCCGCTCCTCGTGGACCGCGAAGGCCTCGGCGTAGAAGGGGCGTGCGATGCGGTTGACGATGAAGCCGGGGGTGTCGGTGCAGCGTACGGGGGTCTTGCCCCAGGCCTTCGCCGTCGCGGCCGCGAGCCGGGCGCTCTGTTCTTCGGTCGCGAAGCCGCTGACGATCTCGACGAGGGGGAGCAGCGGCGCCGGGTTGAAGAAGTGCATCCCGACGAAACGGCCCGGGTGGCTGAGCGCGCTCGCGATGGCGGTCACGGAGAGGGACGAGGTGTTGGTCGCGAGCAGGCAGTCCTCGCTGACGATGTCCTCAAGAGTGGTGAAGAGTTCCTGTTTGGCGGGGAGTTGTTCGAGGATCGCCTCGATCACGAGCCCGGCGTCGGCGAGCTCGGCCGGATCGGCGGCGGGCAGCAGCCGGTCCCGGGCGGCGTCCCGCTGCGCCGCGTCCATGCGGCCTTTCGCGACCAACCGGTCCAGCCGGGCGGTGATGGCTTCGGCGGCCTTCTCCGCGCGGCCGGGCAGCGCGTCGTGGAGGCGCACCGGATGTCCGGCGACCAGGGCGACCTGGGCTATGCCCTGGCCCATGGTGCCGGTGCCGACGACGGCGACGGTACGGCCCGGCGCCAGGGCGGGCAGGTGTGCGGTGGCGGTCATGGGGCGATCTTCCCGTACGGAGTTATCCACAGTCTGAGCGGACCCCCTTGTCCCGACCGATCGTTCGGTTACTCTAACTCTGTCCACCTGTCCTGCGCAGCTCGACGAGGAGTTGTTCCGCGATGCAGCTGACCGAGCTGTCCAAGACCCATCGGCCCACGCTCGACCAGGCCCTCGAAGCGATCCGTACGCGTGCGTACTGGACGCCGCACCCCGAGCACCCCAAGGCGTACAGCGGTGACGGCAATGCCGCCTTCGACGCGCTGCTCGGGCAGCGCATCGATCCGGGCCAGCCAGGAACCGACGACTGGACGGGCGGCGAAGTATCGCCGTACGGAGTCGAGTTGGGCATCACCTATCCCCACCCCGATCTGGATGTGCTGCTGCCCGCGATGAGCACGGGCACGGCGGCGTGGCGCGCGGCCGGTCCCGAGACCAGGGCCCTGGTCTGTCTGGAGATCCTGGCGCGGATCAGCGCCCGTACGCCGGAGTTCGCCCACGCGGTCATGCACACCAGCGGCCAGGCGTTCATGATGGCCTTCCAGGCGGGCGGCCCGCACGCCCAGGACCGCGGCCTTGAGGCCGTGGCCTACGCCTATGCGGAGCAGGTCAGGACGCCGTTGTCGGCCGACTGGTCCAAGCCGCAGGGCAAGCGCGATCCACTGGAGCTGCGGAAGTCCTTCACCTCGGTGGGCCGGGGCATTTCCCTGCTGATCGGCTGCAACACCTTCCCCACCTGGAACGGCTATCCGGGCCTGTTCGCCTCGCTGGCCACCGGGAACCCGGTTCTGGTGAAGCCGCACCCACGCGCGGTGCTGCCGCTCGCCCTCACTGTCCAGGTGGCCCGTGAGGTCCTCTCCGAGGCCGGGTTCGACGCGAATCTGGTGGCGCTCGCCGCCGAACGGCCCGGCGAGGGGATCGCCAAGGCACTCGCGGTCCGTCCGGAGATCAGGATCATCGACTACACCGGTTCGACCGCCTTCGGCGACTGGCTGGAGGCCAACGCCGGCCAGGCGCAGGTCTACACGGAGAAGGCCGGGGTGAACACGGTCGTCGTCGACTCCACGGACGACTACAAGGGCATGCTCGCCAACCTGGCGTTCTCGCTCTCGCTGTACAGCGGCCAGATGTGCACCACCCCGCAGAACCTGCTGATCCCGGCCGAAGGCATCACCACGGACGCGGGACCCAAGAGCTACGACGAGGTGGTCGCCGACCTCTCGGCCGCGGTCGCGGGACTCCTCGGCGACGACACCCGGGCGAACGCGCTGCTGGGGGCGCTGGTCAACCCCGATGTACGGGACCGCCTCGAAGCGGCCGCGGATCTGGGTGAAGTGGCTCTCGCGTCACGGGAGATCACCCATCCGGACTTCCCGGGGGCCGTGGTCCGTACACCGGCGATCGTCAAGATGGACGGCGCGCGGAAGCACTGGGACACGGAGGATGCCGACGCGGCCTATCTCTCCGAGTGCTTCGGCCCTGTCTCCTTCGCGGTAGCCGTCGACTCGACCAGGTCGGCCCTTGACCTGCTCCGTCGCACGGTCCGCGACAAGGGAGCGATGACGGTGGGCGCGTACACCACATCGACCGAGGTGGAGCGGGCTGTGGAGGAGGTCTGCCTGGAGGAGTGCGCCCAGCTTTCGCTGAATCTGACGGGCGGGGTCTACGTCAACCAGACCGCGGCTTTCTCGGACTTCCACGGCTCGGGCGGAAATCCGGCGGCGAACGCAGCGCTGTGCGATGGCGCGTTCGTGGCCAACAGGTTCCGGACGGTGGAGGTCCGCCGCCAAGCGTGAAGGCGGGGGCGCAGGGCCGGGGGGTCCGATGCAGGGCGGGCCAGGTCTGCCGCAGGCCGGCCCGCTCAGTCGATCAGGGCGTACCTCTGTACCCAGGCGTGCATGGCGATCGCCGCGGCGGCGCCCGCGTTGATCGACCGGGTCGAGCCGAACTGCGCGATCGAGCACACCAGCTGTGCGTGCTTCCGGGCCTCCTCCGTCAGCCCCGGCCCCTCCTGCCCGAACAGCAGCACACACCTCCGCGGCAGCTCCGTCCGCTCCAGTGGGACCGCGCCCGGGAGATTGTCGATCCCGATGATCGGCAGGCCCTCGGCAGCGGCCCAGGCGGTGAGGGACTCCGTGTCCGGGTGATGGCGCACATGCTGGTAGCGGTCGGTGACCATGGCCCCACGCCGGTTCCAGCGCCGCCGCCCCACGATGTGGATCTCCTTGGCGAGGAAGGCGTTGGCGGTACGGACGACCGATCCGATGTTGAAGTCGTGGCTCCAGTTCTCCACCGCGACATGGAAGTCGTGACGCCTGGTGTCCAGATCCGCGACGATCGCTTCCCGCGTCCAGTACCGGTAGGCGTCGACCACGTTGCGACGGTCCCCCGTGGCGAGCAGTTCCCGGTCGTACTGCGCGCCCTCAGGCCACGGCAAGGGGTGCGGCCCGACGCCGATTTCAGCCACGAAGACATCGTCGTACTGCGTCGGCTCGCCGGCACGCTCCGACAGCACGGGCGCACCCGGCGCGTCACCGGACGCTCCGGGTGCATCAGGTGCACCGGGTACACCCGTTGCGTCGGATGCTTCAGGCACTTCAGGTGTTTCCGGTGCTCCGGGGGGTTCCGGTGCTTCGGGTGTTTCGGGTACTTCGGGGGGAGTCTCGCTGGTCACCCCACGAGCGTACGGGGCTGCTCGCCCTGCTCCCCCTCGGCCGTACGAGGTGCCACCACCCGCCCGCGCCGCGCACCGGTTCGCGCGCGGGCGGTCAGCATGGCTGCCCGGCCGCCCAGCCAGAGCAGGAACCCGGTCGGCAGAAAGACCGCGTCCGCCGCGATCATCGCCATCGAGAAGAACGGCAGGCCCAGCAGCACCGCGATGCCGGCATGCTCCATGATCATCGCGACCAGCAGCACGTTCTTGACGCGCCGGTTGAAGAGGGTGAAGGGGAAGGCCACCTGAACGATGACCGTGCCGTACGTCAGCAGCATCACCATCACACCACTGGCGGCGAGCAGTGAGGACAGGGCCGGCCAGGGCGAGAAGTAGTGCAGATTGAGCGGGTAGTAGAGGGCCGTGCCGTCCTCCCAGCGGGAACCCTGGATCTTGTACCAGCCGGCCGTCGAGTAGATCAGACAGACCTCGGCCGCGATCACGACGAGACCGGCGTTGTGCGCGAGATTGGCGAGCACGTCGAGGAAGGTGCGGGGCTCCCCCGGCGCCATTCGGCTCACCACCCACCACAGGCCCTGGACCAGCCACATCGCCCAGAAGATCAGCGCCCAGCCGCCGCTCATCTTCCCGAGCAGAGTGATCACGAGAAGCGCGACACCGAGCACCGACCAGAGCAGCGGTCCGACCCGGCCCCCGGCAGGTTCGGAGGCGGCGGGGCCGCCGGTTTCGGCAGCCTTCGCGGTACGGGCCGCCCGGCGCGCGTCCAGCGACCAGACCTGTGAACAGCGCGTCACCAGCAGATAGATCGCCATGATGTGGATGACGTTGTCCCCGCCGTCGCCCGCGAAGATGGACCGATTCTGCAGTGACAGCACGCCGACCATGAACATCGCGGACGCGAAGCGCGTGTGCCAGCCGAGCAGCATCAGCACGCTGGACAGCACGGCGAGGGCGTACACCACCTCGAACCACGCCGTGGAATCCGACCACATCAGAGCGGTGAACGCGTGGTTGCTGTCGACGAGCTGCCTGGCCAGGCCCCAGTCCCACGGGGAGTGGGGCCCGTACAGCTCACGGCGGTGCGGCAGTTCGCGCAGGAGGAAGAGCAGCCACGTGGCGGAGAACCCGATCCTGACCACCGCGGCCTGATAGCGGCCCAACGGGGCTGCGGTGATGCGCTGGATGCCGCGCGCGATGGCGAGGCCGACGTTACCGAGGTGGTCGGTGTCGCTGCCGCCACCGGCGCTGTTGCCGGTGCCGTCACCGCCGGCGCTGTAACGGCCGGTGCTGTTGCCTGTGGTGTTGGCGTTACTGCTGGCTGAGGTCACCGGCCGGCCTCCGTACGGTCCGCAGGGACGACTGCCCACCAGGGCAGGACCCGGTAGGAGACCTGTGTGTTGATCTTCTCCTGGCTCCACGGGGGAGCCTTCACCGAAGAGGTCGCCGAGCGGACCTGTATCCGCTCGATCGTGGCACCGTTCCGCTGCTCGTCACTCAACCGCATGACGACGATGCGGCGGATGTACCGCTCGGACAGGTCGCCGCGCAGCCCGACCGGCTGGTTGTCATTGTTGTGGGAACCAGTGAAGAAGTCCCAGCCACGACGGAGCTCGTTCTGGTCGACGTGGCTGGGGAGAGGGTTGTGGTGGAGGGAAGCCCCGTCCTCGGCTGACAGATCGGTCCAGCCTGTGGTGGTGAGTCCGCCACTCTTCGTGCGTATTTCTGCACGGGCCTGAACGTCGATGTTCTGCTGGAGCGGATTGGGTGCGAAGAGCTTCCAGTTCTGCTCGAACTCGGGGTAGATCCAGTCGTCCACCGCCTTGCCGTACTTCTTGCTCACCGTGTTCGACGGCGCGACATGCAGAAAGACCATCGACAGGTGGACAGCGGTCAGCACCCCGATGAGCCCGAGCGCGATGGCCGCGGCCACCTGGTACGGAAAGGAGAGCGCGACGATCCCACGGCCTTCCCCGGCAACCCCACGGGGCTCGGGGGCGCCATGAGACTCGTAGCTCCCACCGGGCTCGGGAACCTCACGCTGCTCGTCGGCCTCACCCGACTCACGAGCCCTGCCCTGCTCGGGGGCCTCACCCGATCCAAGACCATTGCCCGGCTCGGCGGCCCCATCCGACTTGGACGCATCGCCCGACTCGGTGGCTCCACCCGACTCGGAAGCCCCGACAGCCCCATCGGCCCCGACAGCCCCGTCGGCCCCGGAAGTCTCCACGGGCTTTCGGGGCGGAGGTGGAGGTGGAGGTGGTGGAGCTTTTGGAGATGGAGCCTCGGGCCCGCTCGCCCCGGGCTCCTCACTGCCGTACGAATCCATCCCGCCCCGATCCCCTTTGGTGCCCGCCGGTCTTCAGGCCAGTTATCCACAGGGTTGACACCCTAAGGGCCCTCGCCCCACCATTGAAGTCCATGAACCGAACGATCGGTCGGTAGGGGGCACGCGATGGCGACAGTGGCGTACGGGACGGACGGGGCACCACAGCCCCCGGCGGCCCCGGGCCCCTCAGCGGCGCCCGGGGCCGGACCTGACGAGATGAGGCAGGCCGCCTTCGACGCCGCTGTGGCCGCGGACGAGCGGATCGAGCCACGGGACTGGATGCCGGACGAGTACCGCGCCTCACTCGTACGTCAGATGGCCCAGCACGCCCACTCCGAAATCATCGGGATGCAGCCCGAGGCCAACTGGATCACCAGGGCCCCCTCCCTGCGCCGTAAGGCGATCCTGATGGCGAAGGTCCAGGACGAGGCAGGACACGGCCTGTATCTGTACAGCGCGGCCGAGACCCTCGGCACCGGCCGCGAAGAGCTGCTGGACAAGCTGCACTCAGGACGTCAGAAGTACTCGTCGATCTTCAATTACCCCACGCTGACCTGGGCCGATGTCGGCGCGGTCGGGTGGCTGGTGGACGGCGCTGCGATCACCAACCAGGTGCCGCTCTGCCGCTGCTCCTACGGTCCGTACGCGCGGGCGATGGTCCGGGTCTGCAAGGAGGAGTCCTTCCACCAGCGCCAGGGCTTCGAGCTGCTGCTCACCCTCAGCCGTGGCACACCTGAACAGCACGCGATGGCCCAGGACGCCGTGGACCGGTGGTGGTGGCCGTCGCTGATGATGTTCGGCCCGCCGGACGACCAGTCCGCGCACTCCGCGCAGTCCATGGCCTGGAAGATCAAGCGGCACTCCAACGACGAGCTGCGCCAGCGTTTCGTGGACATCTGCGTCCCCCAGGCCGAGGCCCTGGGTCTCACCCTCCCCGACCCCGATCTGCGGTGGAACGAGGAGCGGGGCCGGCACGACTTCGGCAGCATCGACTGGACCGAGTTCAAGGAAATCCTCAAGGGCAACGGCCCCTGCAACGAACAGCGGATCACCCAGCGCCGCCGGGCCCACGAAGAGGGCGCCTGGGTGAGGGAGGCGGCGACCGCGTACGCCGCGAAGACAGCAGCCGGTGCGGCGCCGAGCGCCGGCGCGGCAGAGCAAGGGAAGGCGCCCGCATGACCGCCACATCCGAGAACAGCCCGGCCACCGGGGAGTGGCCGCTGTGGGAAGTATTCGTGCGCTCACGGCGCGGGCTGGCTCACACCCACTGCGGCAGCCTGCACGCACCCGATGCCGAGATGGCCCTGCACCATGCCCGCGATCTCTACACCCGGCGGAACGAGGGCGTCTCCATCTGGGTGGTTCCCTCCACCGCTGTCACCGCCTCCTCGCCCGACGAGAAGGACTCGTTCTTCGAACCGGCCGGTGACAAGCCCTACCGGCACCCCACGTTCTACGAGATCCCGGAAGGGGTGCAGCACCTGTGAGCGCGGCTCTCGCCCTCGGCGACGACGCACTGGTCCTCTCCCACCGCCTGGGGGAGTGGGCGGGCCACGCGCCGGTACTGGAAGAGGAGGTGGCCCTCGCCAACATCGCCCTCGATCTGCTGGGACAGGCACGGGTGCTGCTCTCCCTGGTGGGGGACGAGGACGAACTCGCCTATCTCCGCGAGGAGCGCACCTTCCGCAACCTCCAGCTGGTCGAGCAGGAGAACGGCGACTTCGCACACACCGTCGCCCGCCAGCTCTTCTTCTCCACCTACCAGCACCTGCTGTACGACCGGCTGGCCGGCGGAGCCGGTCCCCTCGCTCCGCTGGCGGGGAAGGCGGTCAAGGAAGTCGCCTACCACCAGGAACACGCCGAGCAGTGGACCCTGCGGCTGGGCGACGGGACAGCCGAGAGCCATGAGCGGATGCAGCGCGGTCTTGACGCGCTGTGGCGTTTCACCGGAGAGATGTTCCAGCCGGTCGAAGGGGTGGACGTGAACTGGTCCGGCCTGGAGGACAGCTGGTCGGCTTCCGTGACGGAGCTGCTGTCGCGGGCCACCCTGTCCGTGCCGTTCGGGGCACGGACAGGGGCCTGGTCCGCGGGGGCGGGGCGGCAGGGCCTGCACACCGAACCGTTCGGGCGGATGCTCGCCGAGATGCAGCATCTGCACCGCAGCCATCCGGGGGCGACATGGTGACCACCACACCGCTCGAAGCGGAACTGCGCAAGCTCGCCGGAGCCGTCCCCGACCCCGAGCTGCCGGTGGTGACACTGGAGGAGCTGGGAGTGCTGCGGCGGGTGGAGATCCTGGGCCCCGGCCGGGTCGCGGTCGAGCTCACCCCGACCTACACGGGCTGCCCGGCCATCGAGTCGATGTCCTGCGACATCGAGCGGGTCCTCCACGAACACGGAATACCGGATGTCTCGGTGCGCACCGTGCTGTCACCTGCCTGGTCGACGGATGACATCAGCGACGAAGGCCGGCGGAAACTGGCCGAGTTCGGGGTGGCGCCCCCGCGTCCGACCGGCCCTGTCGCCCTTGCGCTGGCCATCCGCTGCCCCCACTGCGGATCGACCGACACCGAGCTGCTGAGCCGGTTCTCGTCCACGGCCTGCAAGGCGCTGCGCCGCTGCGCCTCCTGTCACGAACCCTTCGACCACTTCAAGGAGTTGTAGATGTTCCATCCGCTCCGGGTCAGCGCGGTCGAACGGCTCACGGACGACGCCGTGGCGATCACCTTCGCCATCCCCGCGGAGCTGCGTGAGACGTTCCGCCACACCCCCGGCCAGCATGTGGCCCTGCGCCGCGTCGTGGACGGCGCGGAGATCCGCCGTACGTACTCGATCTGCACTCCTGCTGTCGGCGCCCCCGACGAACCGGTCGTGCGGGTAGGGGTGCGGCTGGTGGAGGGCGGCGAGTTCTCCACATACGCGCTCAAGGAGCTGGGCGTCGGGGACACCGTCGAGGTCATGGAGCCGATGGGCCGCTTCGCCTTCGGGCCGCGACCGGGCCGGTTCGCGGCGATCGTGGGAGGCAGCGGCATCACACCGGTGCTCTCCATCGCGGCGACCCTGCTGGCCCGTGAGCCGGATGCGCGGTTCTGTCTGATACGCAGCGACCGCACCGCGGCCTCCACGATGTTCCTCGACGAGGTCGCCGATCTGAAGGACCGCTGGCCGGACCGCTTCCAGCTGGTGACCGCACTCTCCCGGGAGGAGCAGCAGTCGGGTCTGCCCTCGGGCCGACTGGACCAGGAGCGGCTGGCAGGGCTGTTGCCGGCGCTTCTGCCGGTCCCGGACGTGGACGGTTGGTTCCTGTGCGGACCATTCGGTCTGGTGCAGGGCGCGGAGCGGGCGCTGGAGGGGCTGGGAGTGGCCAGGTCCCGTATCCATCAGGAAATCTTCCATGTCGACGACGGCACCTCCACCGCCGAGGCACCCGTGGTGCCGGTGTCGGCGGCCGGTCCGGCGCACAGCACGCTGACCGCCACCCTGGACGGACGGTCGGGCACATGGCCGGTGCAGAAAGGGGATTCGCTTCTCGAAACGGTCCTGCGGAGCCGTTCCGACGCACCGTATGCCTGCAAGGGCGGGGTGTGCGGAACATGCAGGGCGTTCCTGGTCTCGGGTGAGGTGCGGATGGACCGCAATTACGCGCTGGAGCCGGAAGAGACCGAAGCCGGTTATGTGCTGGCCTGTCAGTCGCACCCGCTGACACCGGAAGTGGAGCTGGATTTCGACCGCTGAGAGCGATCCTGTTCGCTTCGCCGCCGGTGTTCCGCATCTCGGCCCGTTGCCCTAATCTGACGCAGCATCAGAAATGCTGGACAGGTTGAGCGGGTCGGCGTGGGAGGACAGGGCTGTGGACTTCACCTTCACCGAGGAGCAGCAGGCGGCCGTAGAGGCGGCGAAGGCGGTCTTCTCGGGCGTCGCGCCCGACGGAGTGCCCAGCCCGGCGCTCACGGCGGGCGCGGTGGCCGAGGACTTCGACCGGACCCTGTGGGGGAAGCTGGCGGAGGCGGATCTGCTGAGCCTGGTTCTGGCGCCCGAGTACGGCGGGGCAGGGCTCGACGCGATCGCGCTCTGTCTGGTGCTGCGCGAGTCCGCCCGGGTGCTGGCCCGGGTGCCCCTGATGGAGACCAGCGCGGTCGCGATGGCGGTGGAGCGTTACGGCAGCGCGGAGTTGAGGGAAGCGGTCCTGCCTGCCGTGGCCCGTGGTGAGCTGGTCCTCACCGTCGGCGCCAACGGCCGTACCGGCCACGATCCCGCCGAACTCGCCGTCACCGCACAGCGGGACGGTGACAACTGGGTCCTCGACGGGGTCCAGACAGGGGTGCCTTGGGCACAGACCGCGGATCTGATAGCGGTACCGGCCCACACCCCTTCAGGAAGCGCGGTATTCGCGCTGATCTCCCGTAACGGGCCGCGGGGGTCCGCCGGCGCCGCTGAGACCTCCGGAGTCACTCTGGCCGAGCAGATCTCCACCAGTGGAGAGCGTTTCGCTGAGGTGCGGCTGGACTCGGTCCGGGTCCCGGGCCGCGATGTCATCGAGGCCGACGGCGCCTGGGAGTTGCTGCGCGATCTGCTGACCACCGGCACCTGTGCCCTCGCGCTGGGCCTGGGCGAGGGGGTGCTGACCATGACCAGCGCCTATACGAGCAAACGGGAACAGTTCGGTTTCCCGGTCGCCACCTTCCAGTCGGTCGCCGTCCAGACCGCGGACCGCTACATCGACCTTCGCGCCATGGAGGTGACGCTCTGGCAGGCGGCCTGGCGCCTCTCCACCAGCGCGGGCGGACCGCTTCCCGCAGCCGGGGACATCGCCGTGGCCAAGATCTGGGCCTCCGACGGTGTACGCCGTGTCGTCCAGACCGCACAGCATCTGCATGGCGGTTTCGGGGCTGACACCGACTATTCGCTGCACCGGTACCACGCGTGGGCCAAGCAGGTGGAACTCGCACTCGGCCCGGCCGCAGCCCACGAGGAAGCACTGGGCGGCCTACTGGCAGCCCACCCCCTGGGCTGACCCCGCCGGGAGGCCGGCCGGGACGCGGGAGGGCGGCCTGGGTGCGTCAGTCCAGGGGCGCCACGGAAGGGCAGCCTGGGGCGCCAGTCTCGGGGGCGCCAGTGTCAGCGGCGTCAGCCAGAGTCAGAGGACGTACGCGGCGTCTCCGCCGTCCGTCACCATCGGGCGCCCGGCGCCTTCCCAGGCGAGCATTCCGCCGTCGACGTTCACCGCGTCGATCCCCTGCTGCACCAAGTACTGGGTGACCTGGGCGGAACGGCCGCCGACCCGGCAGATCACGAACGCCCGCCCGCCCTCGGCCACCGCCTCGGTCACCTCACCGAAGCGCGCCACGAACTCACTCATCGGAATGTGCAGGGCCCCCTCGGCGTGCCCGGCCGCCCATTCGTTGTCCTCCCGGACATCGACCAGCAGGCCGTCGGCCGGTACCGCCGCGATATCCACCTGGGGCAGCGGGGCGAAATTCATGGGTCATGCCTTCTCTCATGTGCACAGCTGAGGTCACCGGGAACGCTACTGCACCATCTCCGCGAGCTCGGCCTCACGCTCGGAGACCTGGGCGAGCAACTGCTCCGCGATCTCCTCCAGCAGCCGGTCCGGGTCGTCCGGTGCCATCCGGAGCATCGCTCCGATAGCGCTCTCCTCCAGCTCCTGGGCGACCAGGGACAGCAGCTCCTTGCGCTGGGAGAGCCACTCCAGCCTGGCGTAGAGCTCATCGCTCTCGCTGGGCTCGGCAGCCTCCTGGACCGGACCGGCGGCCCACTCCTCGCCCAGCTCCCGCAGCGCCGCCTCGTCGCCCCGGGCATAGGCGGCGTTGACCCGGGTGATGAACTCGTCACGCCGTTCCCGTTCCGCGTCGTCCTGCGCCAGGTCCGGGTGCGCCTCCCGGACCAGCTCGCGGTAGAGCTTGCGCGCCTCCTCACTGGGCCGTACCCGCTTCGGCGGCTGCACCGGCTGCTCGTTCAGCATGGCCTGCGCCTCCGGAGGCAGCCCCTCCGAGTCGATCCAGTCGTGGAACAGCTCGTCAACGCCGGGCATGGGCAGCACCATCGCCCGCGCCTCCTGGGCCTTGGCCAGGTCCTCCGGGTCGCCGCTGAGCGCGGCACGGGCCTCGGCGAGCTGCGCGTCGAGCTCGTCGAGGCGGGCATACATCGGGCCGAGTCTCTGGTGGTGGAGCCGGGAGAAGTTCTCGACCTCCACCCGGAAGGTCTCCACCGCGATCTCGAACTCGATCAGTGCCTGCTCGGCGGCGCGTACAGCCCTCTCAAGCCGCGCCTCCGGCCGCTGCTCGCCCATGGGCTGCCCGCTCTGGTCGTCGTCGTTCCGGGTGGTCGTGCCCCCGGTGGCATCCTCCGTCACCCGTCCAGCCTACGGGCGCCCGCACCTCCCGGGTCACACTCCCGGCTCAGCCGCCATCCGTCCGCACCGCACCGCCGTCACCAGTTCCGCGTGATCGGCCTCCGTACGGTCCGCGTAGGCCACGGCGAAGGCGGCCACCGCCTCGTCCAGTTCCTCGTTCCTTCCGCAGTACCCGGCTATCAGCCGGGGGTCCGCGCTGTGCGCATGGGCCCGCGCCAGCAGCGCGCCGGTCATCCGGCCGTAGTCATCGACCTGGCCGGCCGCCAGCGCCACCGGGTCCACGCTGCCCTTGCGATTCCGGAACTGCCGCACCTGGTAGGGCCGCCCCTCCACCGTCGTCCAGCCCAGCAGGCTGTCACTGACGACCTGCATCCGCTGCTGCCCCAGCACCACCCGGCGCCCATGGTGCTCCGTCCGGCCCGATGTGAACCCGGCCGCGGGCAGATAGGGCAGCAGCGCCGAGGCCCGTGCCTCCTTCACCTGGAGCACCAGTGGTTCGCCCCGGTGATCGAGCAGCAGCACCACGTACGAGCGGGTGCCCACACTGCCGGTGCCCACCACCCGGAAGGCCACGTCATGGATCGCGTACCGCGCCAGCAGCGGAAGCCGGTCGTGCGGCAGGGTGCCGAGATACTCCGCGAGCGATCCGGCCACCGTTGCCGCCTCGGCGTCCGGGACCCGGCGCAGCACCGGGGGTGCATCCACGAAGCGGCGGCTGCCGTCGCCGCACTCCTCGGTCGCCCTGGCGGCGAAGCGCGCGCTGGTGTTGCCACGGGCCTTCTCGGAGACCCGCTCCAGCGTGCCCGCGAGGTCGTGCGCGTCCGCGTGCGAGACCAGTTCCTCGTCGGCTATCGCGTTCCACGCGTCGAGCACCGGCAGCTTCGCCAGCAGCCGCATGGTGCGCCGGTACGCCCCCACGGCGTCGAAGGCCGCCGCCCGGCAGCTGTCCTCGTCCGCTCCGGCCTGCCGGCCCGCCAGCACCAGGGAGGCCGTCAGCCTCTTGAGGTCCCACTCCCAGGGGCCGGTCTCGGTCTCGTCGAAGTCGTTCAGATCCATGACGAGGCGGCCCCGCGCATCGCCGTAGAGACCGAAGTTGCCCGCGTGCGCGTCACCGCATATCTGCGCGGCGATGCCCGTGGACGGCGTGCCCGCGAGGTCGTGCGCCATCAGCCCCGCGGCACCGCGGAGAAAGGCGAAGGGAGTGGCGGACATCCGGCCCACCCGTATCGGCACCAGGCTGGGCACCCTGCCCCGGTTCGACTCCTCGACCGCCCGCACCGGGTCAGGGCGTCTCCCCTCCGGGACCGGCGCAGCATGGGCGGACCGGGGGACGCGGGTCCGCAACTCCTTCCCCATGGCCTTCGGTGAGCGCGACGACGGCGGATGCGGACCGGGCGGAGCGCCGGCCATCCGCTGCGCGAATCCGGCCACCGCCGGGATACGTACCTGCTCGTCCATGGAGCCCCCGCTCTCGATCAACACCGACTGCGTCGACCGTACCGCCGTGGGCCCGGGCCCGTTCGAGCCTGTGGACAACTGCCCGGTTGTGGACAACTCGGCTGTACAGCGGCGCCGTTCAGCCGTGCGCTTCAGCGGTGCGAGGCAGCGGTGCGGTGCAGTGGTGCAGTGCAGTGGCGCGGTGCAGTGGTGCAGTGGTGCAGTGGTGCAGTGGTGCAGTGCAGTGGCGCGGTGCAGTGGTGCAGTGGTGCAGTGGTGCAGTGGTGCAGTGGTGCAGTGAGACGGGGACAGGTGCCGGTGCGGTTCTGGACTTGGGCCGGCGCGCCCCGGTGCCGGCCCCGGGCCCGCTCACACACCCACCGCTTCTTCCAGCTCCTCCTCTTCCGCCTCTTCCTTCGCCGCCGCTTCCTCCGCCGCGTGCCCCTTCTCCTTCTCCGGCTGCGCTTCCACCACTGCCCGCTGTGGCGCCTCCGGCGTGGCCGCCGTCCGCCCGGCGTCCCGCGCTGCCGACTTGCGGCGGCCCGCCTCGACCAGCCCCGCAACGCCCGTCACCACCAGCCCCGCCAGTAGCCAGAAGGCCAGGACCAGCACATTGCCGCCGAGGGCGTGGCCACCGAAGTACACATGGCTGCGCACACCCTCCACAAAGCCCGCGCCATTCCAGAAGGCGTGCAGCGCCCCGAAGAATCCGGGCTGCAGCTCGGGCCGGAAGATGCCGCCGGAACTCGTGAAGTTGAGCATCACGAACAGCACCATCACACCGAGCGTCGTCCACCGCTTCAGGAAGGTGTGCAGTCCCACCCCGACGAGCAGGATGCCTGCCGAGTAGATCCACGCCATGGCCCAGACCCCACCGAGCCCCTGGCTGACCAGATGGAACACCGGCCCGGCAAAGGCGGCGCCGATCGCGCTGACCACCAGGGAGGTTCCGAGCGCCAGCAGCGCCCTGATCCGCAGCGGAAGCACTCCACCGGCTCCGCCGATCACCGCGACCGAGGCGTACGAGCCGATACTCAGGGCGACCAGCAGGAAGAAGATGCCCTGTCCTGTCGGGTCGCCACTCGCTGTCGGCGCCACGTCGGTCACCTTGAGCGGTTCGCCCTGCTGGGCCGCGACCTGTGTGAACACCTTCTCCACCGCCGTGGCCGTGGTGTCGGACGACGCGGAGGCGACGACCAGTTCGGGGCTCGTACGGTTCGGCACGAAGGCGCCGTACACGTCCTGGTCCTTCAACTGCTGCACGGCGGCGGAGCGGTCCGGGACCGTCCTGACGTCGAGGGCACCGTCCCCCTTGTCGTGCAGCGTCTGCGCCAGCACCTGGGCGCTCGGCCCGGAACCGACGACCGCGACCCGGAGTTCATGCGGCTGCGGGGCGTGGAACGCCCCCAGATACGCGAGCCCCATGCCGATGCACATCAGCAGGGGCGTGACGAGATGGCCGAGGACATGGCGCAGAGCAGCCCCCGTACTGACGGCACCGTTCGTGGGGCCTGCGGACATCGGACACCTCTCCTGCTCACTGACGCGCTAGTTGGCTTTTACAACTTCTATTTGAGTTGTACTATACAACTAATAACTAGGAGGGCCAACCATGACCGGCAAAGACCCCCGGGACCACGACGCGTCCGTCGACACGATCCAGCGCGAACTGACGGCGTTCGCCCGGCGCGCCCGCGCCACGGCCGCCCGCCTCCACCCCGAGCTACCCCTGGTCTCGTACACCCTGCTCGCGCACATCGACGACAGCCAGGGCTGTCGCGCGACCGATCTCGCGGCGCATTACATGCTGGACAAGTCCACCGTCAGCCGACAGCTCGCCGTGCTGGAAAAACTCGGCCTGGTCGAGCGCCGCCCCGCCGCCGACGACCAGCGGGTGCAGGTGCTCCACCCCACCGAAGCCGGTACGCGGAAACTCGCCTCGTCCCAGGGCAGCCGGCGCGCGGCCGTCCGTGACCGGCTGGCGGACTGGAGCGAAGAGGACCTCGACCGCTTCGCGACCTATCTACTGCGTTACAACTCGGCAGAGTTGAGCTGAGAGCCGGGCCGGGTGAACAGCGCCGGGTGAGCAGCGCCACAACCGGTCAGAGCGCAGTCGGCCCGGTCAGCAGGGGCCGCCCGCGTCCGGGAGATACGCCTCCGCCCACTGTCCGAGCTCGTGGAGCGCGGGCCCCAACGCCCTGCCCGCCTCGGTCAGCCGGTACGAGACCCGCAGCGGGGGCCCTTCGTCCACCTCGCGTACGAGCAGTCCCGCCGCCGCGAGCTCGGTCAGCCGGTCGGAGAGCATCCGCTCACTGATACCGGGAATGGCCCGCCGCAGGTCCGCGAAGTACACGGGCTGCTGCATCAGCACGGCCACGATCAGGCCCGTCCAACGCTTGCCCAGCAGCTCGAAGACGCGCGTGATCGCCCCGCCGACCTGCTTGCACGTCTGCTCGCTGTGTTCCGCCATGCCCACAGAGTACTGAGTGCGGACCACTCCGTAGCAGCTGCGGAAAAGTAAGTGACTATGCTAAAGATAGGAACGCATGGTTTTTAGGATTACGGACCGCGACCACGCGCCGCCTACGCATCCCCATTCCACCCACGCCCCACCCACACTCCATGGAGACCGACATGGCCACTCTTCTGCACATCGACTCCGCCGTCTTCCCACAGGGCTCCGCATCCCGTGACGTCACCGCCGTCTTTGTGAACGCCTGGCGGGAGCAGCACCCCGAGGGCGTGGTCATCTACCGTGACCTCGCCGCCCATCCGCTGCCGCACCTGGACGCCGCCGCCGCGGCTGCGGGCGTCGAGTCACCGCTGCGGGCCGAGCTCGCCAACGAGCTTGCCGAGGCGGACGCCGTGCTGATCGGCGCCCCGATGTACAACTTCTCGATCCCCTCGACCCTCAAGGCCTGGCTCGACCACGCGATCATCTCCGGCCACAACGGCGGCGGCACGGAGAGCCCGCTGGCCGGCACCCCGTTCACGATCGTGGCCAGCCGCGGCGGCTCCTACGCTCCCGGAACCCCCCGGGAGACCTTCGAGTTCGTCCAGAACTACCTGGAGAAGCTGCTGACGGGGATGTTCGGCGCCGAGGTCGACTTCATCGTCCCCGAACTGACGCTGGCCGCCTCGCAGCCCGCCATGGCCGACCTCGTACCGCTCGCGGAGACCTCGAGGGCCAAGGCGCTGGAAGACGCAGCCTCCAAGGCGAAGGCGCTCGCCACGCGTCTCGCGGCCTGACCGTCCCACCGCAGACCCCCGGCGCACAGAAGGCCGTACACATCAGGACGGCCAGGACAGATCAGGGCGGCCAGGGCTGCCTCCGCAGAAACCCCCGTGCGGCTCTCGTCGACCCGCGCGGGGGTTTCACGTGAAACCCAGGCCCCAAGCGACCTCGGGGCGGCCCGAAGCAGCCTCAGATGGTCTTCGCTGCCCGCTCAACCCGCTGAGCGCCGGACGTGGCCGACTCCGCCCCCAGAGTGACCCCGGTGGGCTCCACCGAGTCCGCCGCGTCCGCCGAACGGGCCGCGCCCGCAGCCGCATCGGATTCCGAGGCCGCAGCGCCATGAGCGACCGGCGAGCCCGGCGAGCCCGGCGCCGACGCCCCGTCCTCCTTCATCGCCTTCGCCTCGCTCTTGAGAATGCGCATCGACTTGCCCAGCGCGCGGGCGGTGTCGGGCAGCTTCTTCGAGCCGAACATCACCATGACCACGACTGCCACGATGAGCAGGTGCCAGGGCTCCAGGCCGTTGCGGAGCATGTCCACCCCACCCTTCTTCTCGTCGGCCGACGGACCGTACCGCCGGAATCATCTCCAGAAAAGCTTGCTACATTGCGCAACTGTACAACCATGGGGTGGGGCCGTTCGTCCCCTCTGTACGGACGGACGGATGAAAGCGCGCAGATGAAAACGAGCGATCGGACCACACGCGGAGGCAAGCGGATCCCCCGGCCCGCGACCGGAGAAGGCACGGCCGCAGGGAAAGAGCGCCGCGAGAAGAACGGCACGAGCGGCCACGCCGATCACGGAGCCGGCCAGGGGACGGGCCACCGGCCGCCCCACCGCGGACAGCACGCCACCCATGCCCCGGGACGCGGGCCCAAACGCCGGAAGCGTCAGGGGCGCAGCCGCACCCGGCTCGTACTCGCCATAGCCGTGGCCCTGCTGGTGCTGGCCACCGCGGGCGCCGGCTGGGTCTACCTCCGGCTGAACGGGAACATCAACTCCTTCAGCTCGGACGGCATCTCGGCCGACCGGCCCACGGCCTCGACCAAGGGCCAGAACGTACTGGTCATCGGCTCGGACGCACGGACCGGCGGCAACAGCGTGCTGGGCGGCGGCGACAAGAACGACGTGGGGCGCTCCGACACCGCGTTCGTCCTGCACATCTACGCCGACCACAAGCACGCGCTCGCCGTCTCCATCCCGCGCGACACCCTGGTCACCATCCCGTCCTGCAAGCTGCCCGACGGCAGCTGGACCAAGCCGCAGCCGCAGACGATGTTCAACGCGGCCTACTCCGTCGGCCAGACCGCCAAGGGCAACCCGGCCTGCACCCAGAACACGGTGGAGAAGCTCACCGGTCTGCGCATCGACCACACCGTCGTCGTCGACTTCGAGGGCTTCTCCAAGCTGACCGGCGTCGTCGGCGGCGTCCAGGTGTGTCTGCCGCAGAACATCTACCAGCGGGATCTCGACCCGAACCGCACCACCCGCGGCAAGCTCCTCTTCGCCAAGGGGGAGCAGAGCGTGTCCGGGCAGAAGGCGCTCGACTATGTACGGATCAGGCACGGCATCGGTGACGGCTCCGACATCGGACGGATCAAGCGCCAGCAGGCCTTCGTCTCCTCCCTGATCAAGAAGGTGAAGGACGACGGGTTCACCCCCACCAAGCTGCTGCCCCTCGCCGACGCGGCCACCCACTCGCTGACCGTCGATCCGGGGCTCTCGTCCGCCGACAAGCTGCTCTCCTTCGTGATGTCGCTGAAGAGCATCGATCTGCACAACACCAAGTTCGTCACCATCCCCTGGCGGTACCAGGGAGCGCGCGTGGCCATAGTCGAGCCGGACGCGAACGCCCTCTGGTCCGATCTGCGGGCCGACCGCACGATCGACGGCAAGGACGCCAGCGGCAAGAAAGGCAAGGAGGGCAAGGACGGCGAAACGGGCAAGGACGGCGGCCCCGCGTCCCCCGGCCCCTCCTCGACACCGGCCGCCCCCCAGGGCCCCGTCTCCGGTGCCGGAATCGCCGTCACCGTGCAGAACGGCACCACGGTCACCGGTCTCGCGGCCCGCGCGGCCCAGAGCCTCCGGGACCACGGCTTCACCGTGAACGGGACGGTGACGGCCCCCACCCAGGACCGCACCTCCACCGTCGTCACCTACGGTCCCGGTGAGCAGAGCAAGGCCGCGACCGTGGCGAGGCTCTTCGTGGGGGCGACCGTCCAGGAAGCGCCCGCCGGTACCGCGGGCAGCGGTGTCACCGTGACCCTGGGCCAGGTCTACGCCGACAACCCCTCCGCCACCCCGAGCAGCGACCCGGCGGCCTCCTCGCCGGCCGATTCGTCGCCCTCCTCGCTCCCGTCGTCCGTGGCGTCCGGTGCCCGCTCCGGGGACGACGGGCCGTGCAGCAACCTGTCCTACGGCTGACGTTCAGCGACCTGTCCTACGGATGAGCGGCCCCGGCCGCCGGTACGGACCCGCCACCGCCCCACGCCACGGTCAACACGCCACCGCGCGAGGGCTGTCGGGCCGGCGGTCGCCGTACCGGCGGCTGTCGTACCGCCGCCTGGCCGCCGCGAGCCCCACCGCGTACAGGCCGAGGACCACCAGGAGCAGCGCGTAGTAGAGCCCCGGCAGGGCCGCCATGCCCAGCAGCGGCCCGAGCGGTGAGAGCGGGAGCAGCAGCCCGACGGCGGCGAGCACGGCTGCCGCCCAGCGGACCGGACTGGTCCCGTCCGCCCGGCGCCCCGAACCGGCACCGGCCCCCGCCCCCAAGTTGTCCGGGCCGGGCACACCGCGTTCGGCCGCCCGGCGCCCCGTACGCAGCAGAAGCATGACCAGCGACTGCGTCAGGAGGTTCTCCACGAACCAGCCGGAGTGGAACACGGTCTCGCTGTCCGGGCCGCCGGGACCGTGTACGGCGAGTGCCAGCACCCCGAACGTCGCGAGGTCGGCGACCGCGTTGAGCACGCCGAACCCGGTGATGAAACGGAGGAAGTCGCGCGATCGCAGAGTGGCGGGGCTGCTCAGCACACCCGGGGCGGGCCGGTCGTAGGCGAACGCGAGCTGCGCCGCGTCGAAGCAGAGGTTCTGCACCAGCACCTGGGCCGGGAGCATCGGCAGGAAGGGCAGCAGCAGACCCGCGCCGAGCATCGCGATGACGTTGCCGAGATTGGACGAGAGCGTGATGCGCAGATACGTCGCGATGTTGCCGCTGCTGTGACGCCCTGCCGTCAGCGCGTGTTCGACGGCCGAGAGGTCCTTGGCGTGCTCGGCGAGCACCACGTCCGCGCCCTCCCGCGCCACATCGGCCGCGTCGCGCGGGCAGATCCCGACATCCGCCGCGTACAGGGCGGGCAGATCGTTGACGCCGTCCCCGAGGAAACCGCAGACGTGCCCTTCGGACCGCAGCGCGCGGACGATCCGCGCCTTGTGCTCCGGGGTGCAGCGGGCGAAGACCACCGTTTCGCCTGCCGCCGCGGCCAGTTGGCCGTCCGTGAGGGCGTCCATGTCGCGGGCGGTGAGCACGGTCCCCGGGTCGAGCCCCAGCTCCCGGCAGACGCGGGCGGCCGTACCGGGGTGGTCACCCGTGACGACCTTCACCGCCACGCCCATCCCGGCGAGCTTGGGCAGCGCGTCGGCTGCGCCCGGCACCAGCGCGTCCCGCAGGGTCACGAAGCCGCGGAAGCTGAGGCCGCGCTCGTCGGCAGGGGTGTACGCCCGCTTGCGCGCCGGGCGCTCGGCGGTCGCGACGGCCAGCAGCCGCGCCCCGTCCCGTACATGCTCCCCGGCCGCCGCGAGCAGCCGCTCCCGCTCCGGGCCGTCGAGCGCGCAGCGTTCCAGAACGTTCTCGACTGCGCCCTTCACCACGAGAGTGTCGACGCCGAGCCGCCCGGGACGGCGTACGACCGCGGTCGACAGGCGCCGCACCGGGTCGAAGGGCAGCGCGGCGATCCCCTCGTACGGCAGGAACTCCTCGCCGTCCGACCCGTCGAGCAGCGCCTCGTCGAGCGGGTCGGGGGCGGGCAGGTCGGCCAGCTGGAGGGTCCACCAGGCGTTGACAGCGGCCCAGTGCAGCGCGTCGCGGTCGTCCGCACCGGCCGCGTCCAGCGCCCGGTCGACCACGGGCAGGTCCTGGGTGAGCGTCCCGGTCTTGTCCAGGCACAGCACGTCGACCGCGCCCAGATCGTGCAGCGCGGGCAGCCGTTTGACGATCACCCCGTGGTGACGGGCGAGGAGAGAGGCGCCACGGGCCAGACAGCTGGTGACGATCACCGGGAGCATCTCGGGGGTGAGGCCGACCGCCACCGCGACGGCGAACGGCAGCGTCTCCAGACCCCGCCCGCGCAGCGCCGCGTTCGCCATCAGCACCAGCGGCGGGGTGAGCAGCATGAAGCGGATGAGGATCCACGAAATACCGTGCACTGACCTGTCGAAGGCGCTGGGCCCGCGCGGCCCGGCCGCTCCGTGCCCGGCGGCGAACCAGGTCCGGGCCCCGGTCGCCACTACGACGGCGCTGCCGCTGCCCGACGCGACGCTGCTGCCCTGGAAGCAGAGGTGCGCACGGTCGAATGCGCTGCCGTCGGACGCCGTACCGGGCACATCGGTCGCGGACTTGGCGACGGCCGCCGACTCCCCGGTGAGCACCGCCTGGTTGACGCTCAGGCCGGTGGAGCGCAGCAGCCGCACATCGGCGGGGACCAGATCGCCCGGCCCGAGCCGGACCACGTCACCGGGCACCAGCTGGTCGACCGGGACCTCACGGGCCGCCGGAAGGGCGTCGTCCGCCGGCCGCCTGAGCACGGTCGCCGTACTGGCCACCAGTCCGCGCAGCGCGTTCATCGAGCGGTCGGCGCGGTGCTCCCCCGCGGAGCGCAGCGCACAGCTCACCACCACGAGCGCGGTGATCACCGATGCGGTGCCCCACGCGGCGACCAGCGACGAGACCACTCCGAGGCAGAGCAGCACAGCGGTGAAGGGGTCCCGGACGCTGCGCAGGAAGCGTACGAGCCAGGGGACGGGGAGCCGGGCGGGCAGGGTGTTCTCGCCGCACTGCCGCAGCCGTGCGTCGGACACCGCTTCCGTCAGCCCGCGCGGCCCGCTGTCCAGGGCGCGCAGCACCTGGAGCGAGGTCAGCGCCCCCAGATCGGGTACGGCGCCGCCGGCCGCCGGAACACCCTCTGCCACCCGCACGGCCCGCAGGGCGGCCCCGGGGCCGGGCTCCGGGGCCGCGGCGGCCTCAGGTGCCTGTCCCACGGAGGTGACCCGCCCGGGGAGCCCCGCCGCCGGCCCGGTCGGCGAGCTGGCCGACCACGAGCCGTACGACGGTCACCACATCGGGATCGTCGACGAAGTACACCTGCCGCCGCCCCTCCCGCCGGGAGCGCACCAGACCGGCCAGTTTCAGTTTCGTCAGATGCTGGCTCACCGCGGGGAGCGCACCGCCCACCCGCTCCGCGAGACCGCTCACATCGCTCTCGCCCTGGGCCAGCGCCCACACGATGTGCAGCCTGGCCGACGAGGCGAGCAGACCGAACGCGGCGGCCGCCTCCGCGAGCACTTCGGCGGAAGGATCCGGAAACCTCTCGACGCCTGCCGCCACTTCGCCTTCCCCCACCGCTGGACCACCCTCGGGACCACACCAGTCTAGGCCGCGCGGCTGTGCCGCATTTGCGTCCGGACAGCGGGAGCACCTAGCTTAACGGTACGAAACAGTTTCGTTTACTGGAGTGGGTATGCCGCAGCCCGAGTCCCGGAGAACACGGCTCACGCCCGAGCGTGAGGCGGAGATCTTCACGGTCACCCTGGATCTGGTCCGCGAGGTCGGCTACGAGGCCACCCGCCTCGACACCGTGGCGCAGCGTTCCCAGTGCAGCAAGGCCACCCTGTACCGCCGCTGGCACGGCAAGCCCCGGCTGGTGTCCGAGGCGCTGCGGCACGGCAAACCCTTCACCCTGTCCGGCCTCGACACCGGCTCCCTGCGGGGAGACCTGTACGAGATGACCTCCCGCATCGGGAAGGCCAGGAAGGACCACGCCCTGATGCGCGGCATCGCCCTGGCCGTCCGGCAGGACTCCGCACTCGCGGAGGCCATGCACGAGACACTGGTACGGCCCGACCTGGAGGCCGCCCGCGGGATCGTCGACCGCGCCATCGCACGCGGAGAGATCGATCCGGCCAATCCGGCCCTCGACTTCTTCCCCCACCTCATCCAGGGCGCGGGCTTCGCCAGGCTGGTCTTCGACCAGCGCGAGCCCGACGCCGACTACCTGCGCCGCTACGTCGACGCCGTCGCCCTCCCCGTGTTGCTCCGGGAGACCGACGGCAGCGCCACAGATACCACCTGAGGAGTACATGATGAGTTCCGCATCCGCCGACGCGGCCGTCGGCACCATATCCCCGCCGGCCGCGCCACCGGCCCCCACACCGTCGCCGCCCCCGGCGCACCGCTGGTGGGCCCTCGTGGTGATCGGTCTCGCCCAGCTGATGGTCGTCCTCGACGCCACCATCGTGAACATCGCACTGCCCTCGGCCCAGCAGGACCTGGGCTTCTCCAACGACGACCGGCAGTGGGTCGTCACCGCGTACTCACTGGCCTTCGGCAGTCTGCTGCTGCTCGGCGGACGGCTGGCCGACCTCTTCGGCCGCAAGACCACCCTGCTGATCGGGCTCATCGGTTTCGCCGGCTCGTCCGCGGTGGCCGGAGCGGCGGACGGCTTCACCCTGCTGGTGGTGGGGCGTGCGCTCCAGGGCGCGTTCGGCGCGATGCTCGCGCCGTCGGCGCTGTCGCTGCTGACGACGACCTTCACCGATCCGAAGGAACGCGGCCGCGCCTTCGGGGTGTTCGGCGCGATCGCCGGTTCCGGCGGCGCGGTGGGGCTGCTGCTCGGCGGGGTGCTCACCGAGCACCTGAACTGGCGCTGGACGCTCTATGTCAACCTCGTCATCGCCGTACTCGCGGTGGCCGGTGCGCTGCTCTTCATCCGGCGGCCCGCACCCGCCCAGCGCCCCAAGCTGGACCTGCTGGGCACCCTGCTGGTCTCCGCCGGGCTCTTCTGTGTCGTCTACGGCTTCTCCAACGCGGAGACGTACGCCTGGAGCGACCCGCTGTGCTGGGGCTTCCTGGCGGGCGGTGGCGTACTGCTGCTGGCCTTCACCGGCTGGCAGACCAGGGCGTCGCACCCCCTGCTGCCGCTGCGGGTCTTCGCCGACCGCAACCGGAGCGCCTCGTATCTGATGGTGTTCGCCACCGGCGCCGGAATGTTCGGGATCTTCCTCTTCCTGACCTACTACCTCCAGCAGATCCTCGGCTACACCCCGGTCAAGACCGGGCTCGCCTTCCTGCCGATGATCCTGATGCTGATGCTGCTGGCGCAGCTGTCGATCAACGTGCTCATGCCGAGGATCGGCCCCAAGATCATGGTGCCGATCGGCACCCTGCTCTCCGCGGGCGGCCTGGTCTGGCTGTCCCGGCTCGACCTGACCAGCAGTTACAGCGCGGACATCCTGCCGCCCCTGCTCCTCATCGGTGCCGGTATCGGCATGGTGATGCCCCCGGCCATGTCCCTGGCCACGCTGGGCATCGCCCCCGCCGACCAGGGCGTCGCGTCCGCGACCGTCAACACCATGCAGCAGGTGGGCGGTTCGATCGGTACCGCGCTCTTCTCCACCATGGCGACCACCGCGGCCAGTGACTACGTGAAGGACCACGGCACCTCCAAGCCGGCCCTCGCCGAGGCCGCCGTGCACAGCTACTCCACCGTCTACTGGTGGGCCGCCGGTCTGTTCGCGCTCGGTTTCCTGATCGCGCTCTTCCTCTACCGCAAGGGCCGCCCGCTGGGCACCGCACCGGCACCGGCCACCCCGCAGGCCGCGGCGGCCCCCGAGGAGGCCATCGAGGACGCGGCCGCCGCGACCCCGCAGGACCGCCCGACCGCCGAACTGCCCACGGCCGCACCGGACACGGCCCCGCAGCAGGCGAGCGTGCGGGGACGGGTGGTGGGCGAGGACGGCGCCCCGGTGGCGTCCGCGGTGACCCTCATCGACCAGGGCGGCCGCCAGGTCGCCCGCGCGGTCCCCGCGCCGGACGGCTCGTACGCGCTGTCCGCCCCGTACGGGAGGTACGTCCTGGTCGCTTCGGCGCCGGACTGCCGGCCGAAGATCAGCGAACTCGTCCTGGGCACCGAGCCGGTGGCCCACAACGTCCGGCTCGGCGGGACCGGCGGGCTCTTCGGCACCGTCGGCACGGCGGCCGGGCCCCTTGAGGGCGCGCTGCTCGTCGTGACGGACACGGAGGGCAGTGTGGTCGACTCCACCGTCTCGGCCGCGGACGGCGGCTACCGGCTGCCCGCGCTGCCGCCGGGCGCCTACACCCTGACCGCCGGAGCGGAGGGCCACCAGCCCTACGCCGCCCTGGTCACGGTCGCGGGCTCCGCCCCCACCCGGCACGACGCGGCCCTCACGGCAGCGGCGACGGTGCGGGGAACGGTGCACGGGCCGCAGGGCGCGCCGGTGGAGGACGCCCTGGTCACCCTGGTCGACGCGGCGGGCAATGTCGTCGGCCGGCACACCACGGGCCCGGACGGCGTCTACACGTTCACCGGCCTCACCGGCGTCGACTACACGGTGATCGCCGCGGGCTACCCGCCCGCCGCGTCCCAGCTCACCGTCCCTTCGGACGCCCAGGACGGGTTCGACGTACTGCTGGGGCACTCGGACTGAACCGGATCCGGGGCGGCCGCACGGTCTCCGTACGGCCGCCCCGGCCCCGAACTTGAGACACAGGCCACAGGACACAGGGCACAAGACACAGGCCACGAGACACAGAAATGGCCCGCATCACGATCGTGATGCGGGCCGTTCCGTGGTGATACTGAACACCTTCACCGGTGTCCGATGATGGTGCGCGAGGGGGGATTTGAACCCCCACGTCCCTAAGGACACTGGCACCTGAAGCCAGCGCGTCTGCCGTTCCGCCACTCGCGCAAGTGGTGTATCCGAGGCCTTCTCACTGGTTTGTGCGACCGCCTGGCGACATCCGAAGATTAGCACGCTGGACAGGGTGGATTCACATCCGTTCCCCCGGGGACGGAGAGACGGCCGGTGCCCCGCCCCGTGGAACGGGGCGGCCCTCCCCCCACTCCTCCTCAGTGCACGCCGAGTGCGGGACACTGGTCAGGAGGCACCTCTACGATCCGTGTGAGAGGTGACACTTATCCACAGGGGAGACAAGGGGAACCAGCCGATTTCCCCGTGCGTGGATACGATCAGTAAGCAGTACCAGGACGACAACGTCGGAGGAGGTGCCTCATGGGAGTCATGAAGAAGTTCGAGCAGCGTCTCGAAGGTCTGGTCAACGGCACCTTCGCGAAGGTGTTCAAGTCCGAGGTCCAGCCCGTCGAGATCGCCGGTGCGCTCCAGCGCGAGTGCGACAACAACGCGACGATCTGGAACCGCGAGCGGACCGTCGTCCCCAACGACTTCATCGTCGAACTGAGCACACCGGACTACGAGCGCCTCAGCCCGTACTCCGGACAGCTCGGCGACGAACTCGCCGGTCTGGTCAGGGACTACGCCAAGCAGCAGCGGTACGCCTTCATGGGCCCGATCAAGGTCCATCTGGAGAAGGCCGAAGACCTGGACACCGGTCTCTACCGCGTCCGCAGCCGCACCCTCGCGTCGAGCACCAGCCAGCAGCAGGGACCCGCCGCACCTCCGTCCCACCAGCCCCAGCGGGACGCGGGCGGTTACGGCTATCCGCCGGCCGCCGCCCCTCCCATGCCCGCCGGGCCCCCGCCCGGAGCCCAGCGCCCGGCACCCGGCCGCGCACCCGCTCCGGGGCCCATGCCGAGCACCCAGACCCGGCGCTGGATCGAGGTCAACGGCACCCGCCACCAGATCTCGCGCGCCACCCTGGTCCTCGGCCGCAGCACCGAAGCCGATGTGCGGATCGACGACCCCGGCGTATCCCGTCGGCACTGTGAGATCCGCGCCGGTTCCCCCTCGACGATCCAGGATCTCGGTTCCACCAACGGCATCGTGGTAGACGGACAGCACACCACCCGCGCTACGCTCCGCGACGGCTCGCGGATCGTCGTGGGCAATTCCACCATCGTTTACCGGCAAGCCGAAGGGTGAAGCGGGGGCAATGTCAGAGCTGACCCTGACGGTCATGCGGCTAGGTTTTCTAGCTGTTCTGTGGCTGTTCGTGATCGTGGCCGTCCAGGTCATCCGCAGCGATCTGTTCGGGACGCGCGTCACGCAACGCGGCTCGCGCCGCAACGCGGACACCCGTCCCTCGCAGACCGCGCGGCAGCCCGCCACGCCGCCGCAGCAGCGGCAGCAGCCGGCCACCGGCCGCCAGCGCCGGGGCGCGCCCAGCAAACTCGTCGTGTCCGAGGGGTCCCTCACCGGCACCACGGTCGCGCTCCAGGGCCAGACCGTCACGCTCGGCCGGGCACATGATTCCACCATCGTGCTGGACGACGACTACGCGTCGAGCAGGCATGCCAGGATCTACCCCGACCGTGACGGCCAGTGGATCGTCGAGGACCTCGGTTCGACGAACGGCACCTATCTCGACCGGACCCGGCTGACCACCCCGACACCGATCCCGCTGGGCGCACCGATCCGCATCGGCAAGACCGTCATCGAGCTGCGGAAGTAGTCACGACAATGAGCGAGCGGAGCGAGCGAGCCGCACCGGTTCCGGCAACGGACCGGGGCGCGCTCCCGACCGGAGGGTGGGCAGTGTGGCTCGAGACCGGTTGTACCCGGAGCCGACAGGCGAGGTGCGCATGAGTCTGTCCCTGCGCTTCGCCGCCGGATCGCACAAGGGCATGATCCGCGAGGGGAACGAGGACTCGGGTTACGCCGGGCCCCGGCTCCTCGCCATCGCCGACGGAATGGGCGGCCAGGCCGCGGGCGAGGTCGCCAGCTCCGAGGTCATCTCCACGCTCGTCACCCTCGACGACGACGTCCCCGGCTCCGACATCCTGACCTCGCTCGGCACCGCCGTACAGCGGGCCAACGACCAGCTCCGCATCATGGTCGAGGAGGACCCCCAGCTCGAAGGCATGGGCACCACGCTCACCGCTCTTCTCTGGACCGGTCAGCGCCTTGGCCTCGTGCATGTCGGCGACTCCCGCGCCTATCTGCTGCGGGACGGCGTCCTGACACAGATCACCCAGGACCACACCTGGGTGCAGCGCCTCGTTGACGAGGGCCGTATCACCGAGGAGGAGGCCACCACCCACCCGCAGCGCTCCCTGCTGATGCGCGCCCTGGGCAGTGGTGAGCATGTCGAACCGGACCTCTCCATCCGGGAGGTGCGGGCCGGTGACCGCTACATGATCTGCTCCGACGGGCTCTCCGGCGTCGTCTCGCACCAGACGATGGAGGAGACCCTCGCCAGCTATCAGGGCCCCCAGGAGACGATCCAGGATCTGATCCAGCTCGCCCTGCGCGGCGGCGGACCCGACAACATCACATGCATCGTGGCCGATGTGCTCGACGCCGACACCAACGACACCCTGGCCGGGCAGCTCAACGACACCCCGGTCGTCGTCGGCGCGGTCGCCGAGAACCAGGCGGCGCAGCATGACGGCGGGGCCATGCAGACCCCGGCCGGACGGGCGTCGGGTCTCGGCCGCCAGGTGCCGCCGCCCGCGCCGGGCGGCTTCGGCCCGCCCGGAAGCGGCGACGGCTATGGCGGGACCCCCGACGGCACGTTCGGTGCGTACAGCGACGAGGACTTCGTCAAGCCGTCCGGCGGCCGCAAGTGGATCAAGCGGTCGCTGTTCGTCGTACTCGCCCTCGCCGTCATCGGCGGCGGGCTGTACGGCGGTTACCGCTGGACCCAGACCCAGTACTACGTCGGGTCCAACAACCAGAACGTCGCGCTCTACCAGGGCATCAGCCAGGACCTCGCCTGGGTCAAACTCTCGAAGATCGAGACGGACCACCCGGAGATCGAACTCAAGTACCTGCCGCCGTACCAGCGCAAGCAGGTCGACTCGACGATCACGGAAGGCAACCTCAGCCAGGCGAAGCGCAAGATCAGCGAACTCGCCGAGCAGGCCGGCGCCTGCAAGAAGGACGCCGAGCGCCGCAAGGTCGAGGACGAGAACAAGCCGAAGACGGACACGGGCAAGACCACCGGCACGTCGAGCACCCTCTCTTCCACCTCTTCCACCTCTTCCTCCAAGAGCCGGACCACCACGAAACCCAAGCCCAGCGCCACACCCACGCCCGGCCCCAGCCTCTCGGAGGATGAGCAGAAGCTGGTCCCGCTGTGCGGTAAGCAGTAGAGCCGTAGGGGGCCTTTCACCACCATGAGCGTTGTCACCAACACGACCACCATCGGCGCGATCGAAGCACCGAGCCGCCGCAACACCGAGCTGCTCCTGCTGGTGTTCGCCGTCGCCATCTCGGTCTTCGCGTACGCCAACGTGGGCCTCGCGATCAACGGCTCGCTGCCGGCGGGCATCCTCGGTTACGGGACGGGGCTCTCGCTGCTCGCGGCCGTCGGCCACATCGTGGTGCGTAAATTCGCGCGCTATGCCGATCCGCTGCTGCTGCCGCTGGCCACCCTGCTGAACGGCATCGGGCTGGCGCTCATCTGGCGCCTGGACCAGTCACCCAGGCTGATCCAGCGGGCCAAGTACGCCTTCGGAGGCTTCAGCCCGGACGCGCCGAAGCAGCTGCTCTACTCGGCACTCGGTGTCGCCCTCTTCGTCGTGGTCCTCGTTTTCCTCAAGGACCACCGGATCCTGCAGCGCTACACCTACATCTCCATGGTGACGGCGCTGGTCCTGCTGATCCTGCCGGTGTTCTTCCGCTCCGTGAACGGTGCCAAGATCTGGATCAGCATCGGCTCTTTCACCATTCAGCCCGGCGAGTTCGCCAAGATCGTCATCGCGGTCTTCTTCTCCGGCTATCTCATGGTGAAGCGCGATGCGCTTGCGCTGGCCAGCCGCCGCTTCATGGGGCTGTATCTGCCGCGCGGCCGTGACCTCGGGCCGATCCTCGTCATCTGGGCGATGTCGATCCTCATCCTGGTCTTCGAGACGGACCTCGGGACCTCGCTGCTCTTCTTCGGCCTCTTCGTCGTCATGCTGTACGTCGCGACGGAGCGCACCAGCTGGATCGTCTTCGGTCTGATCATGTCCGCCGCCGGAGCGGTCGGTGTGGCCACGTTCGAACCTCACGTCCAAGAGCGCGTTGACGCCTGGCTGGCGCCTTTCTCCAAGGCGACTCTGGCCCAGAGCGATCAGGTGGCACAGTCCCTGATGGCCTTCGGATCGGGCGGAACCCTCGGCACCGGGCTCGGCCAGGGCCACTCGGACCTCATCGGTTTCGCCGCGAACTCCGACTTCATCTTCGCCACCGTCGGCGAAGAACTCGGCCTGGCCGGAATGATGGCCGTCCTGGTGCTCTACGGCCTCATCGTCGAGCGTGGTGTGCGCACTGCCCTGGCCGCGCGAGACCCGTTCGGCAAGCTCCTCGCCATCGGCCTTTCCAGCGCCTTCGCCATCCAGGTCTTCGTTGTGGCCGGTGGTGTCATGGGCCTCATCCCACTCACCGGTATGACCATGCCGTTCATCGCGTACGGCGGCTCTTCCGTACTGGCCAACTGGGCCCTGATCGGCATCCTGATCCGGATCAGCGACACCGCAAGGCGCCCGGCCCCGGCCCCCGCCCCGTCCCCCGACGCCGAGATGACCCAGGTGGTCCGACCGTGAACAAGCCCCTGCGCCGGATCGCGATCTTCTGCGGTCTTCTCGTCGTCGCCCTGCTGCTGCGCGACAACTGGATCCAGTACGTCCAGGCCGACAGCCTCAACTCCCGCAAGGAGAACCGCCGCGTCGAGATCGAGCGCTACTCCCACGAGCGCGGCGACATCATCGTCGACGGGAAGGCCATCACCGGCTCGACGGAGACCAATGGCAGCGATTTCAAGTACAAGCGCACCTGGAAGGACGGCCCCATGTGGGCGCCCGTCACCGGTTACGCCTCGCAGGCGTTCGGCGCGACGCAGCTGGAGAACCTGAACGACTCCATCCTGACCGGCAACGACGACCGGCTCTTCTTCGACCGGACGCTCTCCATGTTCACGGGCGAGAAGAAGCAGGGCGGCAATGTCGTCACCACGCTGAACGCCGATGCCCAGAAGGCCGCCTACAAGGGGCTCGGCACCAAGAAGGGCGCCGTGGCCGCGCTCGACCCGAAGACCGGCGCGATCCTCGCCATGGCCTCGACGCCCTCGTACGACCCCTCGACGTTCGCGGGCAACTCCACGACCACGGACTCGAAGAACTACATCAAGCTCAAGGACGACAAGAACGAGCCGCTGCTCAACCGGGCGCTGCGCCAGACGTATCCGCCCGGCTCCGCCTTCAAGGTGGTGACCGCGTCGGCCGCCCTGGAGAACGGCCTGTACGACAGCGTCGACACCCCGACCAGGTCCCCGCTGCCCTGGCGGCTGCCGCTCTCCACCCACGACCTGCCCAACGAGGGCAATCTGCCCTGCAAGAACGCCACGCTGGTGAAGGCCCTGGAGGTCTCCTGCAACACGGTGTTCGGCAAGATCGGCGCCGACCTCGGTGACGACAAGATGCGTGCCGAGGCGGAGAAGTTCGGCTTCAACAGTGAGCAGTTCACGCCCACCCGCTCCAACGCCAGTGTCTTCTCCAAGGACATGGACAAGGCGCAGACCGCGCTCTCCTCGATCGGCCAGTTCAACACCGCGGCCACCCCGCTGCAGATGGCGATGGTCGCCTCCGCCGTGGCCAACGACGGCACGCTGATGAAGCCGTACATGGTCGACCGTCTCACCGCTCCGAACCTGGACACCGTCGCCAAGACCAACCCGGAGAAGCAGAGCGAGCCCCTGACCAAGGAGCACGCTCAGATGGTGCAGAAGATGATGGAGGGCGTGGTCGAGAACGGCACCGGCACGATGGCGAAGATCCCTGGCGTCACCGTCGGCGGCAAGACCGGTACCGCGCAGAACGGCATCAACAACAGCGGTAACCCCTACGCCTGGTTCATCTCGTACGCCAAGACCGATCAGGGTTCCCCGGTCGCCGTGGCCGTCGTCGTCGAGGACTCGGACGCCTCCCGCCAGGACATCTCCGGTGGCGGTCTCGCCGCCCCGATCGCCAAGAACGTCATGGCCGCCGTCATCAACAGCAAGAAGTGACGGCCGTGACGGAAGCCACACGACACCTGCGCGATACCGGTCCGGTATCAGCTGACGGTCGCGTCCCGATCATCCATCCGTGGCCGGTAGCGTATCCGCGAACAGCACACCGCCGGACCACCCCAGGGTGCGGTCGGGACATACGGAGAGGGCTGGATTAGCTATGGAAGAGCCGCGTCGCCTCGGCGGCCGGTACGAGCTGGGCTCGGTGCTCGGCCGTGGTGGCATGGCCGAGGTCTACCTCGCGCATGACACCCGGCTCGGCCGCACCGTCGCCGTGAAGACGCTGCGGGCTGACCTCGCCCGCGACCCGTCCTTCCAGGCCCGGTTCCGCCGTGAGGCCCAGTCGGCCGCCTCGCTCAACCACCCCGCGATCGTCGCTGTCTATGACACCGGCGAGGACTATGTGGACAACATCTCCATCCCGTACATCGTGATGGAGTACGTCGACGGGTCCACGCTCAGGGAGCTCCTGCACTCCGGCCGCAAGCTGCTGCCCGAGCGCACCCTGGAGATGACCATCGGCATCCTCCAGGCGCTGGAGTACTCGCACCGTAACGGCATCGTCCACCGTGACATCAAACCGGCCAACGTCATGCTGACGCGCACCGGCCAGGTCAAGGTCATGGACTTCGGTATCGCCCGCGCCATGGGCGACTCCGGGATGACGATGACGCAGACATCCGCGGTGATCGGCACGGCCCAGTACCTCTCCCCCGAGCAGGCCAAGGGCGAGCAGGTCGACGCCCGCTCCGACCTGTACTCGACCGGCTGTCTGCTGTACGAACTGCTGACGGTCCGGCCGCCATTCATCGGGGACTCCCCGGTCGCGGTCGCCTATCAGCACGTACGCGAAGAGCCCCAGGCGCCCAGCAACTTCGATCCCGAGATCACGCCCGAGATGGACGCCATCGTCCTCAAGGCCCTGGTCAAGGACCCCGACTACCGCTACCAGTCGGCCGACGAGATGCGCGCCGACATCGAGGCATGCCTGGACGGCCAGCCGGTCGCCGCGACCGCGGCGATGGGTGCGGCGGGCTACGGCGGTTACGACGCGGAGCAGCCCACCGCCGCCATACGGCAGCAGGACCAGGCCGACGGCCAGACGTCCATGCTGCCGCCGATCAACCCGGACGACGGCTACGACGACCGCCCCGACCGCCGGCGGGGCCGCCCCCAGAAGAAGTCCAACACTTCGACGATCCTGCTGATCGTGGCGGGTGTCCTGGTGCTGGTCGGTGCGATCCTCATCGGCAAAGCGGTGTTCAGCGGCAGCGGTGGCGACTCCGGCAAGGTCGCTGTGCCGCAGCTCGTCGGCGAGACCCTGGACAGGGCGAAGGACTCGGTCGCCAACTCGAAGCTGAAGCTCTCCATCACGGACCGGAAGCCCTGCGACAACGCGGCGAAGGGCACCGTCTGCAGCCAGGACCCGAAGTTCGGCGGCTCCAAGCTGGACCAGGGCGACACCGTCTCGGTCGTCGTGTCCACCGGCGCCCCGAAGGTCGACGTGCCCAACGTCAACGGCGACACCGAGGACGACGCCACCCAGCTCCTTGAGAGCAAGGGCTTCAAGGTGAACCCGCAGCAGGTCGAGTCCGAATCCGAGGAGGGCAAGGTCTTCGACCAGTCCCCGAAGGGCAACACCTCGGCCCAGAAGGGCTCCGAGGTCACGATCAAGATCGCGAAGTCGACCAAGGTCGATGTGCCTCCGGTCACGGGCCGCACCTTCGAGGACGCGTCCAAGCAGCTGACCGACGCGGGCTTCCAGGTCTCCCGGGCCGCCGACCAGGAGTCGGAACAGCCCCCTGGCACGGTCATCAGCCAGTCGCCTTCAGGGGGCCAGGCCAAGAAGGGCGCGACGATCACGCTGACGGTCGCCAAGGCCAAGGAGTCACCGGCGCCGACCGCGGTCCCCGAGGTCAGGGGCAAGAAGCTGTCCGAGGCGAAGCAGATCCTCAACCAGGCAGGCTTCACCAACGTCCAGGTCGCGGGCGGCAGCAACGGCGACGACAACGCGATCGTCACCGGCGCCGACCCCGGAGTGGGCACCCAGGAGGACGACCCGGGCAGCACCACCGTGACGCTCACCACGCTTGGTGGCGGCAACGGCCGCGGGAACCACGGCGGTAACAACAACAACGACGATGGCGGCGGGATCCTGGACGGCTGGCACTGACGGCTGAACCGGGGCACCGGCCACAAGCCACCAGTCACGGTTACCGCACCACCACGCACGGGCGAAGCCCCGGCCCCCGGCAAGGCTCCTGGGAAGGAGTCCAGCCGCTGGGGCCGGGGCTTCGCCCTTCGTCCGGCCGTGAAGGGTGAGGGGGCCGCCGCGTCGTTGCTTCAGGGGCCCGCCCGGCCGGGGGTCAGCGCAGCTCGGCCGGCGGGGTGCGCTTCGCGTCGACCTTCTCCGTACGCTCCAGCTCGCCCCACACGATGTACCGGTAGCGCGAGGTGTAGACCGGGGTGCAGGTCGTCAGCGTGATGTAGCGGCCCGGCTTCTTCTTGCCGGACTCCTTGGGCACCGGCTGGAGCACGTCGACGTTGTACTTCGAGGTCTGCCGGAGCTCCCTGAACACCTTGTAGATGTACCAGGTGTCCTTGGTCTCGAAGACGACCGGATCGCCGGTCTTCACCTTGTCGATGTTGTGGAACTTGGCGCCGTGCCCGTCGCGGTGCGCGGCCAGTGCGAAGTTGCCCGTCCTGTCGGAAGGGAGCCCCGCCTTGACCGGCTTCACGTAGTACCCGGCGACGCCCTCGTTCAGGATGCTGGTGTCGGTGCCCCGCCTGACCAGCACATCGCCGTTCTTCATCGACGGGACGTGGAGGAAGCCGATGCCGTCCTTGGTGTTCAGGGCACCGGGCCCGGAGCTGCCGTGCGACCAGTTGTCCCGGATCCTGTGGCCCTGGGCGGCGGCGTGCCGGTCGGCCACGACATTCGTCCACCACAGCGAGTAGACGACGAAGAGCCCCAGCACGAGACCCGCCGTGATGAGCAGTTCGCCGAAGAGACTGACCGCGGTCGCGATCGGTCCTCGGCCGGCGCCGCGGGCACGGGGTGTGGTCGTCTGTTCGTCCTGCTCGGTCGTCGATGCCACCGCACCTGTCCCCTGTTGTCCGTAACCGTTCAGCCTGCGGTCAGGGCTTCGGGCATCCCCTTGCTCCTTGGCCGTTCGTCAACCATCTTGCCCCACACGACCATTCGGTACGTACTGGTGAACTCGGGGGTGCAGGTGGTGAGCGTGATGTAGCGGCCCGGCCGGGTGAAGCCGGATCCCACCGGAACCGGCTGGATCACCGACACGTTCGACGGGGACGTCTGGGCGAGGTGGCTCGTCACCTCGTACGTGTAGTAGTCGTCCTGCGTCTCGACGACGACCTTGTCGCCGTCCTTGAGCTTGTTGATGTAGCGGAACGGTTCGCCGTGGGTGTTGCGGTGGCCCGCCAGTGCGAAGTTGCCCGTCTTCGCCGACGGCATCGCCGTCTTGAGCTTGCCCTCGCTGTAGTGGCCGACCATCCCGCGGTCGAGCACCTTGGTCTTGCTGACGCCCTCCGCGATCGGCACGACCACGTCCAGCTTGGGAATGTGGATGATCGCGAACCCCTGTCCGGGCTCGAAGGCACCGGGGGCGCCCTTCTTGTCGTCGCCCTTCGCCCAGTTGTCCTGGAGGCTGTGGGCCGTGCCGTTGGCCTCCTGGTGGGCACGTACGTTCGTCCACCAGAGCTGGTAGGTGACGAACAGCAGCATCAGCACGCCGAGGCTGATGAAGATCTCGCCGATCGCCCGGCTGGCGATGACCGCGGGGCTGTCCTTGAGCGCGCGGGCCGCGAGGCGCGCCTCCATCCGGGTGCGGGGGATGGCCGGGATGACGGGTTCGGCGGGGGCGGCGGGCGCGGTGCTCCTACGGCCCCGGCCTCTGGCCGCCCTGCGGCGCTCGGCACGGCCGCCGGTCGTCGGCACGGGAGGCCGGTCATCGGCCGCGGACGATGACGACGGGAACGGCACCTCGGATGACGACGGGGCTGCGGCGCCGCCGGTACTCGGGAGGGCCGATGCCCCGTCGTCCTGGATGACGGGGAGCACGGCCGTGCTGCCCTCCTGGTCGGGCGCCGGGGCCGGGGCCGGCTGCGGGGAGGAGGCCGGAGCCGGGGCCTGCCGGAAGGCGCCCGGGGCCGAAGCCGGCTGGGCATACGGCTTCGGGGCTTGGTCCGGCTGCGCGTACGGCTTCGGGGCCGGGCCCGGAGGGACGTGCGGCTGCCGGTTCCGGCCCGGCTGGGCGTACGGTTTCGGGCCCGGCTGTACGTAAGGCCCCGCGGCCGGGGGCCCGGCCGGGGGTGTGGCCTGCGGCGGGGCTATGGGCTCGTACACCGCCTCCCGGCCGTACCAGTCCCGTGGCGGGTCCTGCACGGCCGGTTCGGGCGTCGTGCGCTCCCTGCGCTCCGCGCGGAACCACGGCGATCCATGGCTGCCGGCGGGCAGCGGGTCCGTCAGCGGGTCGTAGTCGCGGCCGGGCCCGCCCGGTGGTTCCGGCCGTGGTTCCGACGCCCCCGAGCCGTCCTGTCCGGGGCGCACTCCCGTCACGCCGCGGCCTTGCCCACCACCGGCGCAAGCCCCGCCGACCGTCCGACCGCGCCTGTGTCGCCGCACTGCACCAGCCAGTTGGCGAGCATCAGGTGGCCGTGCTCGGTGAGCACCGACTCGGGGTGGAACTGCACGCCCTCGACCGGCAGTTCACGGTGGCGCAGCCCCATGATGATGCCGTCCGCGGTCCACGCGGTGACCGCAAGCTCGGGCGGTACGGTCCGGGGCTCGGCCGCCAGCGAGTGGTAGCGGGTGGCGGTGAAGGGCGAGGGCAGCCCGGCGAAGACACCGGCACCCTCGTGCGTCACCGGAGACGTCTTGCCGTGCAGCAGCTCGGGGGCGCGGTCCACCACTCCGCCGTACGCCACGGCCATCGACTGCATGCCCAGGCAGACCCCGAAGACGGGGACCCCGGTGTCGGCACAGTGCCGCACCATGTCCACGCAGACACCGGCGTGTTCGGGCGTTCCGGGTCCGGGAGAGAGCAGGACGCCGTCGAAGCCGTCCTGTGCGTGCGCGAGGGTGACCTCGTCGTTCCGCACGACTTCGCACTCGGCGCCCAGCTGATACAGGTACTGGACCAGGTTGAAGACGAAGCTGTCGTAGTTGTCCACGACGAGGATGCGGGCGCTCATCGCACGGCCCCCATTCCCTGGTCGACCGTCACGTCGTTGAACGGGAGCAGCGGCTCCGCCCACGGGAAGACGTACTGGAAGAGCAGGTAGACGAGTACGAGCACGAGCGCGAGCGAGATGGCCGACCGCAGCCATACGTTGCCCGGCAGATGCCGCCAGATCCAGCCGTACATGCTGTCCCTTCCGTTCGTGTGACGGCACCAGAGTAGAGGGCAGGGGCGGGGGCTCGTGGGTCACCCGCGCAAAGCGGCCGGCTTGCCCTGCGTCACCGGCTGCGTGGAGTCGAGGTGCCCCCAGGCGATGAGCCGGTGGCTGCTGCCCCATTCCGGGTCGCAGGTGGTGAGTGTCAGATAGCGGCCCGCCCCCTGGAAACCGGATTTGACCGGCACCGGAGCGATGACTCCGGTGTCGGACGGGACGGTCAGATAGGGCTTGCGGTCGATGCGGTACGTGTACCAGGTCGTCCCGTCCGTGAGCACCACCGCGTCCCCGGGCCGCAGTTTCGGGAAGTCCTTGAACGGGTCGCCGTACGTGCGCCGGTGTCCGGCGACCGCGAAGTTCCCGGTGGCGCCGAGCCTGGCGGTCCCCGCGTAGTGGCCGAGGCCCCGCTGGAGGGTGCCGACGGCCGTGTTCTGCAGCACGGGCCTGCTCCAGTCGCCGCCGAGGCGTGGGATGTACATCACGGCGAAGGGTTTACCCGCCCGGTAGGCGGCGGGGGCCGGCTTCGGCTGCGGCGCTCTCGACGGCCCGGAGGCCCCGGGGCCGGGGGTGGCCGCCGCGCTGTGGGCCCACTGGCGGTGCAGGTCGTCGATCTGGTGGTCCGCGGCGCTGTCCGCCTTGACGCCCGTCCAGAACAGCAGATACGCGACGAACAGCACGATCAACGCGCCCACGGTGATGCAGAGTTCGCTGAAGCTCCTGACGATCAGTCGCACCGTCACAGCCGTCCGCCTCCCTGGAACTACCCCACAGGTGCTGCGTAATGGAGATCCACTGTGCCCGAGTAGCCGGGAAGAGTCACCGTCCGGTGGTCGTCGACTTTCCAGCCGAGCCCGTACGCCTTCACGTACTGCAGATAGTTCTGGATCGCCGGGGAGGCGTTGAGCGCCTTCTTCAGCTTGCCGCGGTCGCCGACCGCGGTCACCTTGTACGGGGGCGAGTAGACGCGGCCCTGGAGGAGCAGGGTGTTGCCGACGCAGCGCACGGCGCTGGTGGTGATCAGGCGCTGGTCCATGATCTTGATGCCCTTGGCGCCGCCCTTCCACAGGGCGTTGACCACGGCCTGGAGGTCCTGCTGGTGGATGACCAGGTCATTGGGTTGCGGGTCGGGGTAGCCGGGGTTGGCGGTGGCGTCCGGCGGGGCGTCGTCGAGCGTGACCGAGACCGCGGCGCCGCTGAGCTTCTGCGTACCGGCGGACTTCTCCAGGGCCTTGAGCCCCTCGTCCTGCTTCTTCGTGGCCCCGCCGTCACGCTGGGCGAGCGCGTCGACGTCGCGGCGTACGGCGGCGGTGGAGTCGCCGAGCGCCTTGTTCTTGCCGTTGCGCTCCTGGATGAGGTCGGAGAGCTTCAGCATCGAGGCGTCGGTGCGGATGTCGGTGCCCTTGGCGGTGTTGAAGCTGGTCACGAAGATGAGTCCGGCGAGCGCGAAGACGGCCGCGGTGAGGATCCGGACCGGCCGCCGGATGCGGTGGCGGGTGGCCCCTGTGGGAGAGTCGTCAGAATTGCTCAACGTACCCTTATCTCCTTCCACACCCCGGAAGCACTACGCTAACGGACGCCCGGGGGAGGCCATGCGCCCCGTCGCAACCGCTCCCGGCACTTCCCACACAGTTCCCCCTGCGCGGTCACGCAGCGCATCGACAGGAGAGCCCCTCGTGCCGAAGTCACGTATCCGCAAGAAGGCCGATTTCACGCCGCCGCCCGCGACGAAGCAGGCGACTCCCATAAAGCTGACGAACCGCAGCTGGGTGGCGCCGGTGATGCTGGCGTTCTTCTTGATCGGTCTCGCCTGGATCGTCGTCTTTTACGTCACGGGCGGCGATATGCCCATCGAGGCGTTCGGCAACTGGAACATCGTGGTCGGTTTCGGCTTCATCGCGGGCGGCTTCGGCGTCTCGACCCAGTGGAAGTAGCCCGCGGGCCCTTCACACGCCTTGGCTCCCGTCAAGCCCTGCCCTGAGTTATCCACAGCGCTATCCACAGCCGGGGAAAACTCAGAAGATCTGTGGATAACTTTCGGGCGTTGACACCGGTGTGACTACTCGACGCCATACCACAACAGTGCCCCGCCCCTTGCCCTTCCTGGGGAAACCCAGGTCAGCGGCGAGGGGCACTGTTGTTCCCCACAGGATGCACAGGGCCCGCCACTCGCTGTGGACAACCGGGCCCGGAGCCCCCGGGGACGGCCCTGTCAGGTCAGCATGGCCGTTCTGGCCAGCACCATGCCGAGGGTCGCCAGCAGCACCAGTACACAGGTGCCGAACTGCAGCAGCGTCCGCCGCTCGCGCGGTGCGTGCACCATGCCGATCGCGATGACGATCCCGGCGACGAAGCCGCCGAGATGCGCCTGCCAGGCGATTCCGCCGGTGAAAGTGAAGATCACATTGACCACGAGCAGCCCGATGAGCGGCCGCATGTCGTAGTTCATGCGCTTCATCAGGACACCGGTCGCGCCCAGCAGCCCGAAGATCGCGCCGGAGGCACCGAGCGACGCCTCGGTCGGCGACGCGATGAGATAGGTGAGCGCGCTGCCCGCGAGCCCGGAGAGCAGATATAGCGCGAGGTAGCGGGCCCGGCCGAGGGCCGCCTCCAGCGGCCCGCCGATCCACCAGAGGCTCAGCATGTTGAACCCGATGTGCGCGTAGTTGGCGTGCATGAACATCGCGGTGAACAGCCGGTACCACTGCCCCTGGGCAACGCCCTCGAGCGGCCCAAACGGCATGGTCCGCGCCTGCCCCAGCAGCTCGTAACTGGTGTCGAAGCTGTTGTTGTTCGCCACCTGCATGATGAACACCACGACGTTGATCCCGATGAGGATCTTGGTGAGCAGACGCGGGTCGGCGGTGACTGTACCGCCCGCCACGGTGCGCGGTCTGCTCGCCGCCGCCGGGGTGCTGCCGGTGCCCGAGCCGCGTACACACTCCGGGCACTGGAAGCCGACCGAGGCGCTGACCATGCACTGCGGGCAGATCGGCCGCTCACAGCGGACGCAGCTGATGCCCGTCTCCACGCCGGGGTGGCGGTAGCAGTGGGGCAGACCGCCCGCCCCTGACCGCCGCTCCGGGCCTCCTGGCAACTCTTCCATCGGGTTCCCTCGTCTCGTACGGGCCGCGTACGCGCTGCACCCGCCCCGCTCGTCATACGGACGGACGGGGCCGGTGGTTCCCGTACCCGCCAAGGCAACGGGCTCCCCGCTCCCGCGCCCGTGTGATCCGGCGGCCGGCACCGGCCGCCGTGGTTCAGCTCTTGCGGGTGCCGGCCCCGTCACGGGTCTCGACGACGACCGTCTCGATGACGACGTCCTGGACCGGCCGGTCGGTGCGCGGGTTGGTCGGCGTGGCGGTGATCGCGTCGATGACCTGCTGGCTCGCCGCGTCGGTGACCTCGCCGAAGATGCTGTGCTTGCGGGTCAGCCAGGTCGTCGGCTGCACCGTGATGAAGAACTGCGAGCCGTTGGTGCCAGGGCCCGCGTTGGCCATGGCGAGCAGATACGGCTTGTCGAAGGCCAGGTCCGGGTGGAACTCGTCGGCGAACTCGTAGCCGGGGCCGCCCGTGCCGTTGCCCAGCGGGTCGCCGCCCTGGATCATGAAGCCGCTGATCACCCGGTGGAAGACGGTGCCGTCGTAGAGCCGGTCCGTGGACTTCTGGCCGGTGGCCGGGTGGGTCCACTCCCGCTCTCCCTGGGCGAGTTCGACGAAGTTCCTGACCGTCTTCGGCGCGTGGTTCGGCAGCAGCCGGATCTCGATGTCGCCGCGGTTGGTCTTCAGGGTGGCGTAAAGCTGCTCGGCCACGGGTGTGTGCCTTCCGTAAGTCTTCTCTGACGTTCCCCGATCCTCGCACGGCCCCGGAGGCCCCGGGGCCCAGCGCCTTCCGTCCGGTCCGGCCCGTCCGGTGCGGCTGGTTCACGTCGTCCTGTTCAGGCCGCCACGCAGGGGAAAAGCACCCGGGTCACCGGCGAACCGGGCGCGCCCGGGGCCGAATCATGGCATTGTCGGGGCGCAGACGCCCCCTTGCACCACAATGACGAATTATGTCTTTCCTGACCCGGATGCCTGCCCTCACGTGCCGCGAAGGTGCCGTGCAGGCATGATTTCGAAAAGGGTGGACAGGCGAATGACAGAACGCCACCGATGAGGAGGAACCCGTGACCCGCATGGACAGCGTGCGCGCCGCGACCGGTACGGCGAAGGAGAACGTGCTGCACGCCGCGGAAGTGGTGGCGCCCTACGCCGAAACGGCCAAGGAACAGGCCACGCATTACGCCAACGAAGCTCGTGTACGGCTGGCCCCGAAGGTCTCGCTGGCAGCGCAGCAGGCCCGTACCCAGTACGACGCACGGCTCGCACCCCACGTCGACCAGGCCCTCACTCATGTACCGCCGAAGGTCGACGCCGCCGCGCAGCGCGCGGCGAAGGCCGCCCGGCAGGCGCAGTGTCAGCTCGCGCCGCGGGTGGAGCAGGCCGTGGCAGCGGCTCAGCCCGTCCGTGAGGAGGCCGCGGCCCGCAGTGCGGCCGCCGTCGCCGCGCTGCGCGGTCAGGTGTCGGCGAAGCAGATTCAGAAGCTGGTCAGAAAGCAGCAGCGGCGCGCGAAGGCGGGCCGGCTGGCGAAGGGCGTCTTCGTGCTCGGCGTGGTCGCCGGAGGTGCGTTCGCCGCCTGGAAGTGGTGGGACAAGCAGGCGAACCCCGACTGGCTGGTCGAGCCGCCCGCGCCCACCGAGGTCGGGGACGGCCGGCCGCCGCTCACTGCGGTCGACGGCAGCGCCGACGCCCTGGACCCCGAGGTCAAGGCCAAGCAGGCCAAGGCCGAGGAGGGCGACCAGGAACGCGACGACCCCCGGAACTGACCGGCGGACGCCGGTCGCGGTGGACAGGGACGCGCGTGCGGGGCGCCAGGAGACTCAGG
>NZ_JBSHBW010000008.1:0-240329 GCF_053612185.1 Streptomyces sp. NPDC054757 | reverse complement strand
CAGCCGACGAATCCACGGAAGGACAGCCGAAGCGCCAGTCAGTCCTGGGGTCAGACCGCCGAGCGGAGCCACAGCAATCATCACTGTCAGTCCTCGTGGCCGAGCTGGAGGTCACGCTCGGTGCGTCCGCCCCCGGCGACCTGGAGCACCGTGGCCACCGGCGGGTAGCCGGCCGCGATGACCGTGTACTCGCCGGACGAGAGATCCACGAAACGGAAGGTGCCGTCGGGGCCCGTGGTGAGGGTGTCCACCACGTTTCCGGCCGCGTCGAGCAGGGTGACCCGTGCGTCCTCGACCGCCCGGCCCCCGGGGGCGCGCACCGTGCCGCGCAGCACGGCGCCGCCCGCGAGCTCCAGGTCCTGCCGGGTCTCGCGTGCGGCCTGCACGCTCACCGGCAGCGCGGCGGGGCGGAACGCGGGGGCGCTCCCGGCGAGGGTGTACTCGCCGGCCACCAACTCGTTGATGACATAGCCGCCTTCCGGGCCACTGCGGGTGGAGGCGACGACCTCTCCGCGTACGTCGGTGAGGGTAACGGCCGCGTCACGCACGGGTGTACCGTCCGCTGTCACCACGGTCCCGGCCAGCCGTCCGGCGCCGCCGAGTACCACGTCGAGATCGACGGGGCGCTCTCCGACGGTGACGCTGACCGCCTGCGGCTGGTGGCCGCCCGCCGCCGCGATGAGGACGTACGAGCCGGATCCGGGCACGCTCAGCGCGTACCGTCCGTCCTCGCCGCTCCCTCCGCGCCCGACCTGGCGCCCGGTGATGTCGATGAGGGTCAGGGCGGCGCGCGGCACGGTGGATCCGTCGTAGTGCTGGACGGTTCCGCAGACGGGGACGCCCGGGACGTAGGGGGCTTCCGGGACACGGGCGGCGGGCACGGCCGCGTCCGGTGCTGCTGCGGGGGCGTTGTGGGACACCAGCGGTTTCTCCTTGAGGAAGAAGGCGATGAACAGGCCGAGCACGAGCACCGGCACGAGGTAGAGGAAGATCCGGGGCATGGCGTCGGCGTACGCCCGGATGTAGCCGTCCCGCAGGGCGGGCGGCAGCGTGCGGACCAGCTGCGGGGTGACCGACTCGGGGTCGGGCAGCCGGGCGCCGGCCGGGATGGCGGTCCTGAGCGCGTCCGTGAGGCGGTTGGCGAAGAGCGCGCCGAAGACGGCCGCCCCGACACTGCCGCCGATCTGCCGGAAGTAGTTGTTGGCGCTGGTGGCGGAGCCGAGGTCGCGGGGTGCCACGGAGTTCTGCACGGCCAGCACCAGGATCGACATGATCAGCCCGATGCCGACACCGAGTACGGCCATCCAGATGCTGTACGTCAGCTGGGGGGTGTCGGTCTTCAGACGCGAGAGCAGCCACATCCCGACGGCCGAGATCGCGGTGCCGAGCACCGGATAGATCTTGTACCGGCCGGTGCGGCTGGTCAGCTGTCCCGAGACGATGGAGGCGATGACGACACCGCCCATCATCGGCAGCATGAAGAGCCCGGACTCGGTGGCGCTGGCGCCGTCGACCATCTGGAGAAAGGTCGGCAGATAGCTGGCGGCGCCGAAGAGCGCCACGCCCACCACGGCCCCGACGAGCGCCGTCACATTGAAGATCGGGTCGCGGAACAGCCGCAGCGGGATGATCGGTTCGGGCGCCCGGTGCTCAACGGCCAGGAAGAGCAGGGTCGTCACGGCGCAGCCGGCGGCCAGCCCGACGATGGTGCGCGAGCCCCAGGCGTACTCGGTGCCGCCCCAGGTGGTCAGCAGCACCAGACAGGTCGAGGCGGCGGCCAGCAGCAGCGCGCCGAGTACGTCGAGGCGGGGCTTCGCGGTCGGCTTCGGGAGCTTCAGCACGGCCGCGATGACGGCGAGGGTGACCAGGCCGAACGGCACATTGAGGTAGAAGCACCAGCGCCAGGACGCGTGGTCGGTGAAGAAGCCGCCGATGAGCGGCCCCGCGACGGACGCGAGACCGAAGACCGCGCCGATCAGGCCCATGAAGCGGCCGCGTTCGCGGGGCGGCACGATGTCGCCGATGATCGCCTGTACGCCGATCATCAGGCCGCCGCCCCCGATGCCCTGGACGGCGCGGAAGGCGATGAGTTCGTTCATCGTCCGGGACCAGCCGGCCAGCGCCGAGCCGATCACGAAAACGATGATCGCGAACATGAAGATGCTCTTGCGGCCGAAGAGGTCGCCGAGCTTGCCGTAGACCGGCAGGCCGATGGTGGAGGCGAGGAGATACGCGGTGACGGCCCAGGACATCTTGTCCAGGCCGTGCAGTTCACCGACGATCTTCGGCAGCGCCGTCGCCACGATCATCTGGTCGAGAGCCGCCAGCAGCAGCGTGAGCATCAGCCCGAAGAAGACCATCCGCACCCGGCCGGGGCTGAGTCCGGGCTGCTCCCCCGGCACCGGGGGCGGCGGGGGCGGGACGGCCACCGTCTCCATCAGGACAGTGGTCTGCCCCTCGGGAACGTCCTTCCCGTCCTTCCCGACCTTTCCGTCCTTCACCAGAGTGATTCCACCCACGTACCGCTCCCCTTCGTCGCGCCTGCGCCGCCCTTTTCTCGCATTCGGCGACAAGGGGGTGCAAGCGCGACGGAGGGCGCGCGAGGCGCACGCCGGGGGCTTCAGGGCCGGTGAGAGCCCCTACGGCGTACAACCGGGCCGTAAAGAAGACCACTCGAACCGGTGAGCATCAACTCCGCCCGAAGGGGTTACGGAGTGGACGGACCGAACAGCAACAGGACGGTCTACTTGCCGACTTCGGCGTCGAGCTTCGCGAGCAGTTCGTCGTAGATGCGGCCGAGCCCCTTGGGGGCGAAGGTCTTCTCGAAGAATCCGCCGATGCCGCCCGCGCCGTTCCACACGGTGGAGACGACCACCTTTGACCTGCCCTCGCCCGCGGGAGTGACCGTCCAGGTGGTCACCATCGAGGAGTTGCGGTCCTTCTCGGCGAGCTGCCCGTCGGTCGGCTCGGTCACATCGAGCAGGCAGTCCCGGATGCGCTTGCTGGTGGCCTGGAGCTTCCAGTGGACGAGGGTGCCGTCGCCGTCGCCGCCCTCCCGGACCTCGTACTCGCTGAAGTGTCCGGGCAGGAGCTTCTCGCGCGTACCGCTGTAGTCGGCGAGTGCGTCGAACACCGCCTCGGGGTCAGCCGCGATGATCCGCTCCGTGGTGGCCTCTACCTGCGCCATACCAGTTCCTCCAGCTGTCGTTCTTCAGTCGGTGTGATGAACCGCGTGCTGAGCCAACCACCTCGGGTGCGGCCACGGAAATCCGGGTTGCACGCACGAGGGGAACAGGTGTTCTATTACGAGGTACGTGCTATCGAGGGAGGCGCCATGCGCTGGGACCAGCTGACCGCGAACGGCGGGAGCGACACCGCAGGGAACGGCGGAACCGGTGAGAACGCCGCGCTGTTCGGGGCGGACTCGGTGACCACCCGCACCTTCGACACCCCGGAGTTCCGCGGTATCACCTTCCACGAGATACGGGCCCGTTCGATCGTGAACCGGGTGCCCGGCGCCTCCCGGATGCCGTTCGAATGGACGGTCAATCCCTACCGGGGGTGCAGTCACGCCTGTGTCTACTGTTTCGCACGCAGGACCCACAGCTATCTGGACCTCGACACCGGCCTCGGCTTCGACTCGCAGATCATCGTGAAGACCAACGCACCGGAACTGCTGCGCTCCAGGCTCGCATCGCGCCAGTGGCAGGGCGCGCACATCGCGATGGGCACCAATGTCGACTGCTACCAGCGGGCCGAGGGGCGGTACCGGCTGATGCCGGGCATCATCTCGGCGCTGCGCGACTACGCCAACCCGTTCAGCATCCTGACCAAGGGCACCCTGATCCTGCGCGATCTGGAGCTGCTCCAGCAGGCGGCGCGGGTCACCGAGGTCGGCGTCTCGGTCTCCGCGGGCTTCGTGGACGAGGAGCTGTGGCGCACGGTGGAGCCGGGCACCCCCTCACCGCTGCGCCGGCTCGACGCCGTACGCACCCTGACCGACGCCGGGATCGGCTGCGGGGTGCTGATGGCGCCGGTGATCCCGTTCCTCGGCGACCATCCGGACCAGCTGCGCGCCACAGTCCGCGCCGTCGCGGCCTCCGGGGCCACCTCGGTCACCCCGCTCGTCCTGCATCTGCGGCCGGGCGCGCGCGAGTGGTTCATGTCCTGGCTCGGTGAGCGCCATCCGCATCTGGTCCGGCGCTACGAGCGGTTGTACGCGGAGGGGGCGTACGCCCCCAGGTGGTACCAGCGCCGGATCACCCGTCAGGTGCACGAGCTGGCCGCCGAGTACGGCATCGGGCCGGCCCAGCGCGGTGTGCCGCGCCGGATCCCGGCACCGCGCGAGACCTCGCCCGCGGTGCCCACTCAGCTGACCCTGATCTGAGGCGGTACGGAGAGCTCGTCCGGCCCTGATCCGAAGGCCGGCCCTGATCCGAAGCGTACGGAGACCTCCTCCCGGGCGGCGGCACGGAAGCCCGCCCGGCCGAGGCCGGCAGCCCCGCCGACCCGAGCGGACCCGGGCGGGGCCCTAGCCGAGCAGGCCGAGCGCGCGGGACGCCGCGGTATGGAGCGCGGGACGGGTCAGGGCCGCTTCGAGCACGGGCCGCGCCTGCGGGTCGCCGAGCTGCCCCAGCCCCTCGACGCAGCCGAGCGCGATCCGCGGGTGGGGGTTGTCCGGGGTCAGCAGCGATGCCAGCGTGCGGATCAGCGCGGGCGCGGACTCCGGCGCCCGCAGCGCGGCGAGCAGCCGCACCGGCTGGAGCGCGTAGGCCGTGCGCAGCGGGTTGGTGGCGAGTGCGGCGGCGGCGCGCGCGGTACGCGGATCGCCGAGGCGGGCCAGCGCGTGGGCCGCGGGGACACAGCGCTCCGGGTCCCGGTGGTTGAGCAGCAGGACCAGCGCCTCGAAGGCCCGGCGGTCCCCGGCGCAGCCCAGCCGGAACGCCGCCAGCTCACGGGCCCACAGTGGCCGCCCCAGCTCGGTCAGGACCCGGGCCAGCTCCTCGTGGTCCGCGGTGGCGGCCAGCCGCTCGTACGCCGCCGAGCCGCCCGACTCCACGCGCAGCCGGTCCTGGAGCGACCGGAGTTGGTCATCGGAAGCAGAAGAAGCGGAAGCAGACGAAGCGGAAGCGGCGGATGCGGCGGATTCCATGCCCGAAGCGTAGAACCTGCCGGCCGGCGCCCCGGGGCCTTTCGCGGGACCCGGGGCGATCCAGATCACAGCGCCCCAGGTATGGCGGGCTCACTGCCCGGCGGTTACTCTCAGATGAGCGGGACACACCCCGCTCGTACCACCTCGGCGCGGCCTGGTGACGCAGCCGCCACGAGTGTCTGTCGGTTCAGTACTTCCGCAGTTCTGTACGGCGTGGCCCCGGGACCGGGTCCGCCGGCCCCTCTCACGACACCCTCCGCACGCCCCGGCGCGTACCCCTGGTCGCGTACCCCGGGTCCGGTCGGCACCGCGTGCGCCCCTCAGTCGTCACTCATCCCTGGAGTCCCCTGATGGACATCCCTCTGCACACCATCGCCGTGGTCGGCCTCGGCACCATGGGCACGGGCATCACCGAGGTCCTGGCCCGCGGCGGACGCGAGGTCATCGGCATCGACGTCAGCGCCGAGGCGGCGGGCCGCGCCGTGGCGGCGCTGGAAGCCTCCACCGCCCGCGCCGTGCGCCGCGAGCGGCTCACCGAGGAGGAGCGGCTGGACGTCCTCGCGCGCTTCCGCACCTTCTCCGATCTCCAGGCCGCCGCCGACGCCGATCTGGTGATCGAGGTCGTGCCCGAGTCGTACGAGACCAAGCAGCAGGTCCTCCGCGCCCTGGACGGGATCGTGCGCCCCACCGCGGTCCTGGCGACCGGTACCAACGCCCTGTCCGTGACCCGGCTCGCCGCCGACACCGCGCACCCCGAACGCGTCCTGGGCCTGCACTTCTTCAACCCGGCCCCGGCGATGAAGCTGGTCGAGGTGGTCTCATCGGTGCTGACCGCCCCGAAGGCCGTCGAGGCGGTCACCACGCTCGCCCGCGAGCTGGGCAAGGAGCCCGTCGCCGTCGGCGACCGCCCCGGATTCGTCGCCGACGGACTGCTCTTCGGCTACCTCAACCAGGCCGCGGCCATGTACGAGGCCAAGTACGCGTCCCGCGAGGACATCGACGCGGCGATGCGGCTCGGCTGCGGCCTGCCGATGGGCCCGCTCGCGCTGCTCGACCTGATCGGGATCGACACCGCGCGCACCGTCCTGGACGCGATGTACTCGGCCTCCCGCGACCGGCTGCACGCCCCCGCGCCGATCCTCAAGCAGCTCAGCAACGCCGGGCTCACCGGCCGCAAGTCGGGCCGCGGTTTCTACACGTACGAGGCGCCCGGCAGCGCCGATGTGGTGCGGGACGCCCTCACCCCGCTGGACGGCCCCCAGCCCACCGCGGCCCGCCCGGTCTCCTCGGTGGGCGTCGCGGGCTCGGGGACGATGGCGTCGGGGATCGCCGAGGTGTTCGCCAAGGCCGGTTACGACGTGGTGCTCGCCGCCCGCAGCCCGGAGAAGGCCGACACCGCCAAGGCCCGTATCGCCAAGTCGCTGGCCCGCTCCGTCGACAAGGGCCGGATGACCGCGGCGGCCCGTGACGAGACGCTGGCCAGGATCACACCGGCCGGTTCGCTCGACGCGTTCGCCGGAGTGGATCTGGCCGTCGAGGCGGTGGCCGAGGACCTGGAGATCAAGCAGCAGCTCTTCGAGACGCTCGACAAGGTCTGCAAGCAGGGCGCGGTGCTCGCCACCACGACCTCCTCACTGCCGGTGATCGCCTGCGCCCGCGCCACCACGCGCCCGCAGGACGTCGTCGGGATGCACTTCTTCAACCCGGCGCCGGCGATGAAACTGGTCGAGGTGGTCCGCACGGTCCTCACCGCCGACGACGTCCACGCGACGGTCCGCGAGGTCTGCACCGCGGTCCGCAAGCACCCGGTGGACTGCGGCGACCGGGCCGGCTTCATCGTGAACGCGCTGCTGTTCCCCTACCTCAACAACGCGGTCAAGATGGTCCAGGAGCACTACGCGACGCTCGACGACATCGACGCGGCGATGAAGCTGGGCGGGGGCTATCCAATGGGCCCCTTCGAACTCCTTGACGTGGTCGGCCTCGATGTCTCGCTCGCCATCGAGCGGGTGCTGCACCGCGAGTTCCGCGACCCTGGGCTCGCCCCCGCGCCGCTCCTCGAACACCTGGTGGCGGCGGGCTGCCTGGGCCGCAAGACCGGGCGCGGATTCCGCGAGTATGCCCGTCGCTGATCCGCCGGGCGGCTGGGGCGGGCTGCTGGAACCGGGTGGCAGCCCCGGCCCCGGCAGCCCGGCGCCACGTTCCGCAGGTCCGATGCAGTACGTTCGGACCATGCCCGAGCTCACCGGCCCCGTCCGACGGCCTGTCCGCAAGAAGGCGTCGTCCGACGCCCCTGAGAGTGCCGCGGGCAGCCGCGCGGCCGCCCAGCGCCTGAAGATGCGCCGTGAACTGGCGTCGGCGGCGATGGAACTCTTCGCGGCCAAGGGGTACGAGGCGACGACCGTCGACGAGATCGCGGCGCGGGCCGGAGTGGCCCGCCGTACCTTCTTCCGGCACTTCCGCTCCAAGGAAGAGGCGATCTTCCCGGACCACGACGACACCCTGGTACGGGCCGAGGCGGTGCTCAACGCGGCGCCCCCGCACGAGCATCCGCTGGACACCGTGTGCCGGGGCATCAAGGAAGTCATGCGGATGTACGCGGCGGCGCCCGCGGTATCGGTGGCGCGGTACAAGCTGACCCGTGAGGTGCCCACGCTGCGCGAGGCGGAGATCGCCTCGGTGGCCCGTTACGAGCGGCTGTTCACGCGCTATCTGCTGGGCCACTTCGACGAGCACGAGCAGCACGACGGCAACGACGATCCGCTGCTGGCCGAGGTCGCGGCGTCCGCCGTGGTCACCGCGCACAACCACGTACTGCGCCGCTGGCTGCGGGCGGGCGGCCAGGGCGATGTGGAGGACCGGCTCGACCATGCCTTCGCCATCGTCCGGGACACCTTCGGCACCGGGATAGGCGCCGGCCGCACCGCTGAGCGCACCCCGGCCGCGACCGTGCGGAGCAGTGGTGAGGTGCTGGTGACGGTGGCGCGTACCGACGCCCCGCTCGACGAGGTCATGCGCACCATCGAGCAGGCGCTGCGGAAGCACTGAGCGCACCCGACCGCACCCGTTCCGCGACGGCCGCCCCTGGGGGCGGCCGTTTCTGGCTTTCTCCGCTCATCCGTGGCCGCCCGGTGACAACTGAGGGAATTTGTTGGCACTCAGTGTCTTGCCACTTGGCACCGGGTGCCATACGTTGAAGGTGTCCGAGCGGCCGGCGTGCAGCGACCTCCGTGTGCCGGCTGTCCCCGTGGACCACGTGTTCACGCGCCCGGACGCCTGCGTCACAGGCACCTTCAGCGCCCCACCACGGCGCGGCCACTCCCGCTCACGCCGAACCGACGGCACACCTCCACAGCAGCAGCCCCGCCTCCCGCGGGGCCCACCCGACCAACTCCCCCAACCCTCATCGCCGGAGGCAGCACCGTGAAGGAAATCCTGGACGCGATCCAGTCGCGGACCGAAACAGCTGGCGGCTCGTCCGCTGCCACGGCGGCCGACTTCGCCGCCCTGCCCCTCCCCGACTCGTATCGCGCGGTGACCGTGCACAAGGACGAGGCGGAGATGTTCGCCGGCCTCGAAAGCCGCGAGAAGGACCCCCGCAAGTCGCTCCATGTCGATGAGGTGCCGGTGCCCGAACTCGGGCCTGGCGAGGCCCTGGTGGCCGTCATGGCCAGCTCGGTGAATTACAACTCGGTCTGGACCTCCATCTTCGAGCCGATGTCGACCTTCGGCTTCCTGGAGCGGTACGGGAAGCTCAGCGAGCTGACGAAGCGTCACGACCTGCCGTACCACATCATCGGCTCCGACCTGGCGGGCGTCGTGCTGCGGACCGGACCCGGTGTCAACGCCTGGCACCCGGGCGACGAAGTCGTCGCGCACTGCCTCTCGGTGGAGCTGGAGAGCTCCGACGGCCACAACGACACGATGCTCGACCCCGAGCAGCGCATCTGGGGCTTCGAGACCAACTTCGGCGGTCTGGCGGAGATCGCCCTCGTCAAGTCCAACCAGCTGATGCCCAAGCCGGGACACCTCAGCTGGGAGGAGGCCGCCGCCCCCGGACTGGTCAACTCGACCGCGTACCGCCAGCTGGTCTCCCGCAACGGCGCCGGGATGAAGCAGGGCGACAACGTGCTGATCTGGGGCGCGAGCGGTGGACTTGGCAGCTACGCCACCCAGTTCGCGCTGGCCGGCGGCGCCAACCCGATCTGTGTCGTCTCCAGCGACCAGAAGGCGGACATCTGCCGCCGGATGGGCGCCGATGCGATCATCGACCGCAACGCCGAGGGCTACCGGTTCTGGAAGGACGAGCAGACCCAGGACCCGCGCGAGTGGAAGCGGTTCGGCAAGCGCATCCGCGAACTGACCGGCGGCGAGGACGTGGACATCGTCTTCGAGCACCCGGGCCGTGAGACCTTCGGCGCCTCGGTGTATGTGACGCGCAAGGGCGGCACGATCGTCACCTGCGCCTCGACGTCGGGATTCACCCACGAGTACGACAACCGCTATCTGTGGATGTCGCTGAAGCGGATCATCGGCTCCCACTTCGCCAACTACCGTGAGGCGTGGGAGGCCAACCGGCTGATCGCCAAGGGCAAGATCCACCCCACCCTGTCGAAGGTGTACGCGCTCGACGACACCGGGCAGGCCGCGTACGACGTCCACCGCAATATGCACCAGGGCAAGGTCGGCGTCCTGGCGCTGGCACCCGCCGAGGGTCTCGGAGTGCGCGACCGGGAGCTGCGCGAGAAGCACGTCGACGCCATCAACCTGTTCCGCGACACCCCGGCGGCACCGGCCGCCGCCGTCGGCCGGAACGTCTGAGGTCTCCCGATGACTGAACGTCACAAGGACCGCCCCTGGCTCATGCGCACGTACGCCGGGCATTCGACGGCCGAGGCGTCCAACGAGCTCTACCGGCGCAACCTCGCCAAGGGCCAGACCGGTCTCTCCGTCGCCTTCGACCTGCCCACGCAGACCGGCTACGACCCGGACCACATCCTGGCCCGGGGCGAGGTCGGCCGGGTCGGGGTGCCCGTCTCCCATCTCGGCGACATGCGGCGGCTGTTCCAGGACATCCCGCTGGAGCAGATGAACACCTCGATGACCATCAACGCCACCGCCATGTGGCTGCTTGCGCTCTACCAGGTGGTCGCGGAGGAGCAGGGCGCGGACCCGGAGCGGCTCCAGGGCACGACACAGAACGACATCGTCAAGGAGTACCTGTCGCGCGGGACGCATGTCTTCCCGCCGGGCCCGAGCCTGCGGCTCACCACCGACATGATCACGTACACCGTGGCCCGCATCCCCAAGTGGAACCCGATCAACATCTGCAGTTACCACCTCCAGGAGGCGGGCGCCACACCGGTCCAGGAGATCGCGTACGCCATGTCCACCGCGATCGCGGTCCTGGACGCCGTACGCGACTCGGGGCAGGTGCCGCCCGAACGGTTCGACGCGGTCGTCGCACGGATCTCGTTCTTCGTGAACGCGGGCGTCCGCTTCATCGAGGAGATGTGCAAGATGCGCGCCTTCGGCCGCATCTGGGACCGGCTGACGCAGGAGCGGTACGGCATCACGGACCCCAGGAAGCGCCGCTTCCGCTACGGCGTCCAGGTCAACTCGCTGGGGCTCACGGAGGCGCAGCCGGAGAACAACGTCCAGCGCATCGTGCTGGAGATGCTGGCGGTCACCCTGTCCAAGGACGCACGGGCCCGCGCGGTGCAGCTGCCCGCCTGGAACGAGGCGCTGGGGCTGCCCAGGCCCTGGGACCAGCAGTGGTCGCTGCGGATCCAGCAGGTGCTCGCCCAGGAGAGCGATCTGCTGGAGTACGAGGACATCTTCGAGGGCTCGCACGTCATCGAGGCCAAGGTCGGCGAACTGGTCGAGGAGTCACTGGCGGAGATCGAGCGTATCCAGCAGATGGGCGGCGCGATGGCGGCCGTCGAGTCGGGCTACCTCAAGTCGGAGCTGGTCTCCTCGCACGCCGAGCGCCGCGCCAGGATCGAGGGCGGCGCGGAGAAGATCGTCGGCGTCAACTGCTACGAGTCGACCGAGCCCAACCCGCTCACCGCCGACCTGGACACGGCGATCATGACGGTCGACCCGGAGAACGAGGCGAGGGTCGTCGCCGCCCTGCACACCTGGCGCGACAACCGCGACGAGAGCGCCGCACAGGAGTCGCTCGCGGTCCTCAAGGCGACCGCCGCCGGGGACGGCAACCTCTTCGAGGCGACCGTCGGGTGCGCCCGTGCGGGCGTCACCACGGGCGAGTGGGCGTGGGCCCTGCGCGATGTGTTCGGCGAGTTCCGGGCCCCCACCGGAGTGGGCGGCGCGCCGGTCGCGGTGACGGCGGAAGAGGGCACCCCGCTCGCCGCCGTGCGGGCGGCCGTAACCCGTACGGCCCAGGACCTCGGCTCCGGGCGGCTGCGTCTGCTGGTCGGCAAACCGGGGCTCGACGGGCACTCCAACGGCGCCGAGCAGATCGCCGTGCGGGCCCGTGACGCCGGGTTCGAGGTGGTCTACCAGGGCATCAGACTGACCCCCGAGCAGATCGTCTCGGCGGCTCTGGCCGAGGACGTGCACTGCGTGGGCCTGTCGATCCTGTCGGGCTCGCACGCCGAGCTGGTGCCCGACGTGCTCGAACGGCTGCGCGAGGCGGGCGCCTCCGACATCCCCGTGATCGTCGGCGGGATCATCCCGAACGCCGACGGCACGGCCCTCAAGGAGGCCGGTGTGGCCGCCGTCTTCACCCCGAAGGACTTCGGGATCACGGAGATCATCGGACGTATCGTCGAAGTGATCCGGAAAGCGAACAAGCTCGACCCTCTGGAGGTCCCCGCATGACCGAGTCAACCGGCCCCGTGAACCGCCTGCGCCCAAGGCGTTCGTGTCTCGCCGTCCCCGGATCGAACCCGCGCTTCCTGGAGAAGGCCCAGGGCCTCCCGGCCGACCAGGTCTTCCTGGACCTGGAGGACGCCTGCGCGCCGCTGGCCAAGGAGGGCGCCCGGCACACCATCGTGGAGGCGCTCAACAAGGGCGACTGGACGGGCAAGACCCGGGTCGTACGGGTCAACGACTGGACCACCCACTGGACGTACCGCGACGTCGTGACCGTGGTCGAGGGCGCGGGCCACAACCTCGACTGCATCATGCTCCCCAAGGTGCAGGACGCCCAGCAGATCGCCGCCCTCGATCTGCTGCTGACCCAGATCGAGAAGACCATGGGGTTCGAAGTCGGCAAGATCGGCATCGAGGCGCAGATCGAGAACGCCAAGGGCCTGGTCAACGTCAACGAGATCGCGGCCGCCTCGCCCCGCAACGAGGCGATCATTTTCGGCCCCGCCGACTTCATGGCGTCGATCAACATGAAGACCCTGGTCGTCGGTGAGCAGCCGCCCGGCTACGGCGCGGACGCCTACCACTACATCCTGATGAAGATCCTGATGGCCGCCCGGACCTACGACCTCCAGGCGATCGACGGCCCGTACCTCCAGATCCGCAACGTGGACGGCTACCGCGAGGTCGCCAGGCGCGCGGCGGCCCTCGGCTTCGACGGCAAGTGGGTCCTGCACCCCGGCCAGGTCGAGGCGTCGAACGAGATCTTCTCGCCGTCCCAGGAGGACTACGACCACGCCGAGATGATCCTCGACGCCTACGAGTGGTGCACATCGGAGGCCGGCGGCAAGAAGGGCTCGGCGATGCTCGGCGACGAGATGATCGACGAGGCCAGCCGCAAGATGGCCCTGGTCATCTCCGGCAAGGGCCGCGCCGCCGGAATGCGCCGCACCACCGCCTTCGAAGCCCCGGAGGCCTGAACCATGCAGTTCGGACGCACCTACGAGGAGTTCGAGGTCGGCGCCGTCTACAAGCACTGGCCCGGCAAGACCGTCACCGAGTACGACGACCACCTCTTCTGTCTGCTCACCATGAACCACCACCCGCTCCACCTGGACAGCAACTACGCCGAGCAGACCACCGACTTCGGCAGGAACGTCGTCGTCGGCAACTACATCTACTCGCTGCTGCTCGGCATGTCGGTCCCCGACGTCTCCGGCAAGGCCATCGCCAATCTGGAGGTCGAGTCGCTCAAGCACATCGCCCCGACCTTCCACGGCGACACGCTCTACGGAGAGACGACGGTCCTGGACAAGACCCCGTCCAAGTCCAAGACCGACCGCGGAATCGTGTACGTCGAGACCAGGGGCTACAAGCAGGACTCCACCGTCGTCTGCGTCTTCCGCCGCAAGGTCATGGTTCCCACCGCGGCCTACATCGAGGAGCGCGGCGGAGAGCAGCCCGGCCGCCCGGTGCCTTCCTCCTAGCCGGACTCCCCACCAGGCGAACTCCCACCACCAGCGTGACGTCACAGGAGAAGCAGTCATGAGCCGACTCGCCCAGACCGCCGGTCTGACCGATGTGCAGCAGGAAATCCTGGCCACCGTCAGGGACTTCGTCGACAAGGAGATCCTGCCGGTCGCGACCGGACTCGAACATCGCGACGAGTACCCGTCGCAGATCGTCGAAGGGCTCAAGGAACTCGGCCTGTTCGGCCTGATGATCCCCGAGGAGTACGGCGGCCTGGGCGAGTCGCTGCTGACCTACGCGCTGTGTGTCGAGGAAATAGCGCGTGGCTGGATGAGCGTGTCGGGCATCATCAACACGCACTTCATCGTGGCGTACATGCTCAAGCAGCACGGCACCCAGGAGCAGAAGGAGACCTTCCTGCCGCGGATGGCGGCGGGCGAGGTCCGTGGCGCGTTCTCGATGTCCGAACCCGGTCTGGGCTCGGACGTGTCGGCGATCACGTCGAAGGGGATCAGGGACGGCGAGGAGTACGTCCTGGACGGCCAGAAGATGTGGCTGACCAACGGCGGCACGTCCTCGCTCGTCGCGGTCCTGTGCCGCAGTGACGAGGGTCACCCGGAGGGGACCGCCCCGCACCGGTCGATGACGACCTTCCTGGTCGAGAAGGAGCCGGGCTTCGGCGAGGTCCGGCCGGGACTGACCATCCCCGGCAAGATCGACAAGATGGGTTACAAGGGGGTCGACACCACCGAGCTGATCATGGATGGCCTACGAATTCCGGCCAATCGCGTACTTGGTGGCGTTACGGGCCGAGGGTTTTACCAAATGATGGACGGAGTCGAAGTCGGGCGGGTGAATGTCGCAGCGCGTGGCTGCGGCGTAGCACAGCGCGCCTTTGAACTGGGCATCGGCTATGCACAGCAACGTCACACATTCGGCAAACAGATCGCCCAGCATCAGGCGATTCAGTTCAAGCTGGCCGAAATGGCTACCAAGGTGGAAGCCGCCCATGCGATGATGGTGAATGCGGCACGCAAAAAGGACTCCGGGGAACGAAACGACCTCGAAGCGGGGATGGCCAAGTATCTGGCCTCCGAGTACTGCAAGGAGGTCGTGGAGGACGCCTTCCGTATTCACGGTGGATACGGGTTCTCCAAGGAGTACGAGATCGAGCGGCTCTACCGCGAGGCCCCCATGCTGCTGATCGGTGAAGGCACCGCCGAGATCCAGAAAATGATCATCGGTCGACGCCTCCTCGAAGAGTACCGATTCCAGGGCTGATTGTCCCTTTCGTGGCGATATATCAGCGAAGAAGATCACAGCCAGTCATCGTCTTCCGGCCGCCGACTCGGCTTCCTGGCTTGCCCAGTTGTGGTCCACAACCGATAGCATCGCCCGAAAGCCGCCGTCCCCCGTTCCCGCGCGGCATCATCCGCTACGAAGGTCATTCATGCCCCACAGCCAAACCTCTGCACCACGCGGTCGCGTCCGTCTTGCGCGCGGAGCATCGCCGTGGCTCCTGCCGACTGTCGCGACCGCGGCGCTCAGCCTGACCCGGGCCCGCCGGTCCGGCCGCTGGGCCGCCGTCGCCGTGCCCACCACCGCCCTCGCGGCGGGCATGCTGTGGTTCTTCCGCGACCCCGAGCGGGAGATCACACAGGGCCGGGTCATCTCGCCGGCCGACGGCGTAGTGCAGAGCATCATGCCGTGGAAGGACGGACGCACCCGCGTCGCCATCTTCATGAGCCCGCTGAACGTCCACGTGAACCGCGCACCGCTGGCGGGCACCGTGACGTCGGTCGAGCACATCCCCGGCGGCTTCGTTCCCGCGTTCAACAAGGAGAGCGAGAACAACGAGCGCGTTGTCTGGCACTTCGACACCGAGCTCGGCGACATCGAGATGGTGCAGATCGCCGGCGCCGTCGCCCGCCGGATCGTGCCGTATCTCCCCAAGGGCACGAAGGTGGAGCAGGGCGAGCGGATCGGCCTGATCCGTTTCGGTTCGCGCGTCGACATCTACCTTCCGGAAGGTATCGATGTCGCGGTCGAGGTCGGCCAGACCACCACCGCGGGGGTGACTCGAATTGACCGTGATTGATCCGGAGACACAGACCGGCTGGGTTCCCGAGGCAGAGGCCGAGGACGACGCCGAGGACATGCCGCTCTCCATGCGGCTGTCGATAGCGGACACGCTGACACTCGGCAACGCGACCTGCGGCTTCATGGCGGTGTACTTCACCACCACCGGAATCCTCATCCCGCACCTCCAGGGCAGCCAGGAGACCGGCATGGGGCGGCACTCCGCCGCGACCGCCGTGATCCTGATGCTGCTCGCCGCGATCTTCGACCTCTGCGACGGGCTCGTGGCGCGCAAGCTGCGCAGCTCGCCGATGGGCGCGGAGCTGGACAACCTCTCCGACCTGATCAGCTTCGGGCTCGCCCCGGCCTACTTCGTGCTCGTGTACGGGATGGTCGCGGACGACGCCCACCAGCGGGTCGCCGCGGTGGCGGCGATCGTGGTGCTGCTGGCGGTGGTGCTGAGACTCGCGCGGTTCTCCTGTGTGGCCCTGAAGGACGGCACCTTCCAGGGCATGCCGTCGCCCTTCGGGGCGCTGACGGTGGTCTCCATCGTGCTCCTGGAGCTGCCCTTCGTACCGACGCTGCTCGCGGTCATCGGGGTCGCCTGGCTGATGGTGAGCCGGGTCGAGTACCCCAAGCCGCGGGGTGTACTCGCGGTGGGAATGCTCAGCTGGATCGTGGGAGCCATGGGGCTGCTCGCCGCATGGGCGTTCGACGCCCCGGGCGGCCAGCTGCTCCTGCAGACCGGCTGCGCGCTCCAGGTGGTGCTGGGGGCGGTCATTCCGCTCTTCGCCACCGCGCGCCGGGTGAACACCTTCCGCGGCAACCGCCGAGAGGCGCGTACGGCGCAGCTGCCGTAGCTCCTGGACAACGCCGACAAAGCCGAAGGGCCCGAGTGCACATCGCACTCGGGCCCTTCGGCGTTCCTGTCCCGGCCCCCGACGTCAGGGCCGTCGGTCAGGTGGGTCCGGCCCCCGCCGGGGCCGTGAAGACCCGCTCCAGCAGGTCGGTGAGGGTGGCCCGGTCGGCCTCGGGCAGCGCTTCGAGAGCGGCGAGCGTCGTGTGCATCCCGGCCCGGATCGCGTCGACGGTGCGCTCGCCCTCCGGGGTCAGCAGGACGTTCTTGACCCGACGGTCGGTCGGGCTCGGCTCCCGGCGTACGAGTGCGCGCTTCTCCAGCCGGTCGATGATCCCGGTCATATTGGAGGCGTCGCAGGCCAGCGTGGTCGCCAGGCCGCGCATCGCGGACGGGCCCCGGCGCAGCACGCCGAGCGTCCTGCCCTGGCTGGCGGTGAGCCCCTCGGCGGCGGCCGCGGCCGTGAAGTCGCCGTAGTAGGCACCGAGCGAGACCGAGAGCAGCTCCATGAGCCGGCCGGTGCCGGGCCCTGGGGATACGCCGGGTCCGGGCCCGGGAGTTTCTGGCATGGGCGGATGCTACGCCAGAAAAGTTGACCATCTCAAATACTTCGACGGCGGCGTATGGCCGCATACAGCGGCGGGCGCCACCGTATGCGGCAGGCAGAACGGGCCGGGACGGATGGCGCCCCGCCCGGCCCGGTTTCACGCCCCGGAAGGATCTGCTGTCACCCGTGCACCAGGAAGTCCCGGGCGATGTTCTCGGCGGCCTGCTCAAGGAGCGGGCCCGCCTCGGCGATACAGCGCTCCACGTCCGGCTCCAGCTCCGTGAGGGCGTACGCACGGCGGATGCCCGCCCTGCCGAGGACCTCGGCCGGGAGTGTGAGGCGCCCGCAGACCGCGACGACCTCCTTGCCCGCCGCCCTCGCCGCCGCGGCGACACCGGCCGGTGCCTTGCCGTGCAGGGTCTGCTCGTCGAGCGAGCCCTCGCCGGTGACGACCAGCGTCGCCCTGGCCAGCGCGGGAGCGAAACCCAGTACGTCGAGCATCACGTCGATACCCGCGCGGAAGCTCGCCCCCAGGCCGACCAGCGCCCCGAAGCCGATTCCGCCGGCCGCGCCGGCCCCGGGCGCCAGAGCGGCCTCCGCGGCCTCGGGACCGATGGACTTCTCCAGTACGGAGGCGAAGTGCGCCAGCGCCGAGTCCAGCGTCGCGACCTGCTCGGGGGACGCGCCCTTCTGCGGCCCGTACACCGCGGGTGCGCCCTTGGGCCCGGTCAGCGGATTGTCCACGTCACTGGCGAGCACGATCTCCGTACCCGCGAGACGGGGGTCCAGACCGGACAGATCGGCGGTGACCAGTTCGCTCAGTCCCCCGCCGCCCGGCCCCACGGGCTGTCCCTCGGCGTCCAGGAAGCGGGCTCCGAGCGCGGCCAGCATGCCGGCACCGCCGTCGGTCGTGGCGCTGCCGCCCACCCCGAAGACGAGGGAGGCGGCCCCGGCGTCGAGCGCCGCGCGCAGCAGCTCCCCCGAGCCGTATGTCGTGGCGGTGAGCGGCGCGAACACGCCGGCGGGGAGGTGCTGGAGGCCGGATGCCTCGGCCATCTCCACCACGGCCACCCCGTCGCGCAGCGCGAACGCCGCGGTCACCGGCCCGCCGAGTGGCCCGGTGACCCGTACCTCGTGCCGTTCGAACCCGGCCGCGAGCGCGGCAGCGACGGTGCCGTCCCCGCCGTCGGCGACGGGCAGCGTCTCGACCTCCACACCGGGAACGATCCGCCGCAGACCGGCCGTCACCCGCTCGGCGACCTCCACGGCCGTGAGGGACCCCTTGAATTTGTCGGCCGCCACGAGCACCCGTGCGGCTTCAGTTACTGCTCCGTCCGTCACCTTGTTTATCCCTTGCTTTCGAACAGGCAGTCGCGCCGCTCCGACCCTATCCGCACCACCCGCCCGCTGCCCATGGGGACCGGTCAGAAGAGGGTGCACTCGCGCGGCTCGCCCGGCTCGGTGCCGCCGGTACTCCTGCCGGTGCCGCCGGACTCGAAGGCCAGCAGCCGCTGCTTGCGGCCGAGTCCGCCGCCGTACCCGGTGAGGCTGCCGGTCGAGCCGATGACCCGATGGCACGGGACGATGATCCCGACCGGGTTCTTGCCGTTCGCCAGACCCACGGCCCGTGAGGCGCCGGGGCTGCCGAGCCGGTCGGCGAGGTCCCCGTACGAGCGCGTCTCGCCGTACGGGATCTGCCGCAGCTGCTCCCAGACACCGCGCTGGAAGGGCGTGCCCGCCAGGTGCAGCTCCACCGTGAACTCGGTCAGCGCGCCGTCGAAGTACGCGGCCAGTTCCTCCCTCACCTGTCCGAAGGGGCGGGGGTCGGGCTCGCCGAAGGTCTCTTCGGGCGGCCGGTGGCGCTGCTCGGTCATGTACAGGCCGCTCAGCACGCCGTCGGTCGCCACGAGCGTGAGCGGGCCGTACGGGCTGTCGACCACGGTGTGCCGTTTCACGGCCGGGTTCGCTGACATGGGGTGCTCCTCTCGCCGGAACTTCCGGGTTCAGACGGGCAGTTGGTTGATGGGGTGGGAGTCGGTCGCCCACAGGTACTGCACGGCGTACGCCCGCCAGGGCCGCCAGGCCGCGGCCCTCGCGGTGAGCGCCGCCGGGGTCGAAGGCAGTCCCAGTCCTCCGGCCGCCCGCCGGACGCCGAGGTCGGTGGGGAGGAAGGCGTCCGGGTCGCCGAGGGCGCGCATCGCGATGACCTCGACCGTCCAGGGCCCGAAGCCGGGCAGGCCGAGGAGGCGGCCGCGGGTCTCGTCCCAGTCGGTGTCCACCCCGAGCGTCAGCGACCCGTCCGCGAGTGCGCCGACCAGGGTGGTCAGTGTGGTGCGCCTGCTGCGGGGAAGCGCGAGGGACTCCGGGTCGAGAGCGGCCAGGGCCTGCGGTGACGGGAAGAGATGGGTGAGACCGCCCCTGGCGTCCTCGACGGGCTCCCCGTGTGCGCGGACCAGCCGGGCGGCGTGGGTGCGGGCCGCCGCCGTCGAGACCTGCTGGCCGAGCACAGCCCGTACGGCGAACTCCACCGCGTCGACGGTACGGGGCACCCGCCGGCCGGGGGCCTTGTCGACCAGCGGCGCCAGCAGCGGGTCGTTGCGCAGCTCGCCGTCGACGGCGACCGGGTCGGCGTCGAGGTCGAGCAGCCAGCGGCAGCGGCTGATGGCATGGGTGAGGTCGCGCAGATCGGTGAGGGAGAGCAGACAGCCGATGTGGTCGGGGTGCGGGGTGAGTTCGGCGATGCCGTGCCCGTACGGGAGGGAGAGCGTCCTGCGGTACGCGCCGTCCCGCCACTCCTCGACGCCGGGAACCCCGGTCGCCGCGAGATGGCCGAAGAGGTTGTCGGGGTTGAGGGGCGCGCGGAACGGGAGCCGGAGCGGGATGGTGCCCGGGGCGTGCGGCTGCGCGCCGCGGGCGGCGCGGGTGCGCAGTTCGCCGGGGGCGAGCGCGAAGACCTCGCGGACCGTGTCGTTGAAGGTGCGGACGGAGGAGAACTCGGCGGCGAACGCCACGTCCGCCATGGGCAGTCCGGTGGTCTCGATGAGGATGCGCGCCGTCTGGGCGCGCTGTGCGCGGGCGAGGGCCAGCGGTCCGGCTCCCAGCTCGGCGAGGAGCTGGCGCTCGATCTGCCGGGTCGAGTATCCGAGCCGGCCGGCGAGACCGGGCACGCCTTCCCGGTCGACGACGCCGTCCCGGATGAGGCGCATCGCGCGGGCCACGGCGTCGGCTCGGGCGTTCCACTCCGGGGAGCCGGGGCTGGTGTCGGGGCGGCACCGTTTGCAGGCGCGGAAGCCGGCCTGCTGGCAGGCGGCGGCGCTCGGGTAGAAGGTCATGTTCTCGACCTTGGGCGGCACGACCGGACAGCTGGGGCGGCAGTAGATCCTGGTGGTCAGCACGGCCGTGAAGAACCAGCCGTCGAAGCGGGCGTCCTTCGACTGGACGGCCCTGACGCAGCGCTCGGTGTCGGTGTGCATGGCTCCAGCATCGGCCACCCGGCCTCCGGCGGCTGGCGAGAATCCGACATCTGCCTCCGCCGGGTGGCTGCCCCCGGGCCGCTGGCGGATCCCGGCCGGGCCTCGGCCGTCCGGCGCCCTGCCGCGCCGCTCAGGGGCGCAGCCCGTCCGGCCCGTCCGGCGCAGCCGCCCGGCCACGCCCATCGGGTACGGCCGAGCTCAACCGTCCGGCCGCCCGGCTCAGGTCCGGCGCCGCCCGGCTCAGCTCCGGCGCAGCCGCCGCCATACGGCCTTCGCCGCGTTGTGCCCCGACATGCCGTGGACGCCGGGGCCTGGCGGGGTCGCCGCCGAGCAGAGGTACACCGCGGGGTGCGAGGTCGTGTACGGGAAGAGGGAGAGCTTGGGCCGCAGGAGCAGTTGCAGCCCGGAGGCGGCGCCGCAGGCGATGTCGCCGCCCACATAGTTCGCGTTGCGCGCGAAGAGCTCGGGGGGTCCCGCGGTGGCGCGGGCGAGCACCCGGTCGCTGAATCCCGGGGCGAAGCGCTCGATCTGCCGCTCGACGGCCTCGGTGAGGTCGCCTTCCCAGCCGTGCGGCACATGTCCGTACGCCCAGAAGACCTGTTTGCCCTCGGGCGCCCTGGACGGGTCGACCAGGCTGGGCTGGGCGCTGATCAGGAAGGGGGTCTCGGGGGCGTGGCCGCCGGCCGCCTGGCGCAGCGCCGTGCCGATCTCCCGGCTGCTGGGGCCGATCTGCACGGTCCCGGCGGTGCGGGGGGCCTCCGCCGTCCAGGGCACCGGGCCGTCCAGCGCGTAATCGATCTTGAAGACGCTCGCCCCGTACCGGTATCCGTCGTAGGCCCGGCCGAGACCGGCGATGCGCGCGGCGGCGGTCGGTGAGGTGTCGAAGACGTACGCGCGGGCCGGCGGCAGGTCGTCGAGCCGCTTCACCTCGAAGCCGGTGTGCACGACGCCGCCCAGATCGCGCAGATATCCGGTCAGCGCGTCGGAGATGGACTGCGACCCGCCGCGCGGCAGCGGCCAGCCGCCCTCGTGCGCGGCGAGTGCGAACATCAGCCCGACCGCGCCGGTGGCCAGGCCGTCGAGCGGGGCGATGACATGGGCCACCAGACCGGCGAACAGCGCACGCGCGCGGTCGTCGCGGAAGCGCTTCATCAGCCAGGTGGACGGCGGGAGCCCGGTCAGCCCGAAGCGGGCGAGGGTCACCGGATCGCGCGGCAGCGCGGTGAGCGGCAGGGACATGAAGTCCCTGGCCAGCGTGGGCCAGCGGCCGAGGAAGGGAGCGACGAGCCTGCGGTACGCGCCCGCGTCACGCGGTCCGAAGGACGCGGCGGTCTCGGCGACCGAGCGGGACAGCACGGCGGCGGTGCCGTCGTCGAAGGGGTGCGCCATGGGCAGTTCGGGGTGCAGCCACTCCAGGCCGTACCGGTCGAGGGGCATGGTCTTGAAGACCGGTGAGCCGACACCCAGCGGGTGGACGGCGGAGCAGGGGTCGTGGCGGAAGCCGGGGAGGGTGAGCTCCTCGGTGCGCGCGCCCCCGCCGACGGTGCCCCGGGCCTCGAAGACCTCGACCGCGAATCCGCGGCGGGCCAGCTCCACGGCGGCGGTCAGCCCGTTGGGCCCCGCCCCCACGACGACAGCATCGAGCATCGACGGCACCTTCGGACTCCTTCGTCAGCCGACGGCCAGAGGGCCCAAGGATATTCCCGCGCACCGACAGCGCAGCCGGGGGTAGCGTCATGGCCGATGAATCCGATGAATCCGGTGATCGAGACCATGGCGGACCGGCTGCGGGGCGTTCGCGGCATCAGCGCGGTGGCCCTCGGCGGAAGCCGCGCGCGAGGCACCGAACGCCCCGGCTCCGACTGGGATCTCGGCCTCTACTACCGCGGCACCCCGGACACGGCGGCGCTCGCCGCGCTCGCCTCCGAGCTGGCGGACCGGCCCGTCGACGTGGCGGGCCCCGGCGGCTGGGGCCCCTGGGTCGACGGCGGTGCCTGGCTCACCGTCGGCGGTGTGGCGGTCGACTGGATCCTGCGCGACCTCGACCGGGTGGAGCGGGTCTGGTCGCAGTGCCGCGTAGGCCGCTACGAGGTGGGGGTGCAGCCGGGACATCCGCTCGGGTTCTGGTCCCCCGCCTACCCCGGCGAGGTGGCGCTCTGCCGCGTACTCGCCGATCCCTCGGGGGAGTTGACGGCGCTGCGCGAGGAGACGCGCCGCTATCCGGAGCCGCTCCGTGCGGCCCTGGCGGAGGCGGCCTGGGAGGCGGAGTTCTCGGTGGCCGCCGCCCGTAAGTCCGCGGGTGGCGGCGACACCTTGCATGTCTCGCTCTGCCTCTCCCGTGCCTTCGGCGTCCTGGCCCAGTCCCTGCACGCCCACCACCGTGTGTGGTGCGTCAACGAGAAGGGCGCGCTGGCGGCGGCCGCCGCGCTGCCGCGGGCGCCGGCCCGCTTCGCCGAGCGGGTGGCGTCGGCGCTGCGCGCACTCGACCCGGCGGCCGTGGAGGCGGCGTCCGCCCTGGTCGCGGAGGTACGCGCGGTGCTCGGCACCGGCGGCTGACAGTCCGGGCGGCGCGACGGAGGCCGGACCGGGCGCGGCGCGGCTCGCGGCTCGCGGCTCGCGGCTCGCGGCTCGCCGACGGTCCGGGCGGCGCGGCGACGGCGAACCCGACGTATTGCGTCAGCTCTCCCCCTCCGGGATGGGCGGCGGCCGGGTCTCAGGTCCCGGCCGCCAGCAGCTGCCGCACCCGGTGGGCGGTCGCGGCGTCACGGGCGGCCGTGAACGGGAGCGCGTTGCCGCCCGTCACCCGGAACGGCTCGCCCATGAGCGTCAGATGGGCACCGCCCGCCTCCTCCACGAGAAGCAGTCCTGCCGCGTGGTCCCAGGCCAGTTCCCAGCTGAACGCCACGGCGTCGAGCGCGCCCCTGGCGATGGCCAGGTACTCCAGGCCCGCCGAGCCGCACGGCCTGGTCCTGATGCCCTCGGTGCGAAGGGCGAGCAGCGCGTTCTTCTGCTCGGGTGTGGTGAAGTCCGGGTGCGATGTGGCCACCCGGAGCTCCGCGCCGGGCGCGGGCGAACCGGCCTTCAGCGGCTCCCCGTTGAGGCGGGCGCCACCGCCCCGTACGGCGACGGCCATCTCGTCCAGCGCCGCCGCGTACGTCCAGGAGGCGAGCACCTCGCCGTGGTGGGCGAGCGCCACCAGGGTGCAGAAGCCCGGCTCGCCGCGCACGAACTGGCGGGTGCCGTCGACCGGGTCGACGATCCAGACGGGCGCGTCGCCGCGTATCGCCGCGTACGAGGACGGGTCCGCGGCGACGGCCTCCTCACCGACCACCACCGAGCCGGGCAGCAGTGCGGTGAGGGCGGCCGTGAGGTGTTCCTCGGCGCCGCGGTCGGCCACCGTCACCAGGTCGTGCGGACCGCTCTTCTCCGCGATCTCGTGCGCGGCGAGCTGCCGGAAGCGCGGCAGGATCTCAGCGGCGGCCGCCTCGCGAACCACCGTGTCGACCTCGGTCAAATCCCTGGTCAGTAGCTGTTCGGTCATGCCCCCATCTCAGCACACGCCGGTGAAGGCACCGCACCGGTTCAGCGTCCGACCGCGTAACCCTGCATGCCGCGCGGGTTCGCCGCCGCGCTCAGCACCCCGGTCAGCGGGTCACGGGCGACCGCGCACAGCCTGCCCTCGGACCAGGCGCCGCCGACCGTGACGTCATGGCCGCGGCGGCGCAGCTCCGCGATGGTCTCCTCGCCGATCCGGGACTCGACGGTGACGCTGCCGGGCCGCATGGCGCGCGGGAAGAAGGAGCCGGGGAAGGAGTTGTTGTGCCAGTTCGGGGCGTCGATCGCGCCCTGGAGATCCAGACCGCCGCGGACCGGGGCGGTCAGCGCGACCGCCAGGAAGAAGTGCAGCTGCCACTGGTCCTGCTGGTCGCCGCCCGGCGTCCCGAAGGCGAGCACCGGCACTCCGTCGCGCAGGGCGAGCGAGGGGGTGAGGGTGGTGCGCGGACGGCGGCCAGGAGTGAGCGAGTTCGGCAGACCCTCGTCCAGCCAGGTCATCTGGAGCCGGGTACCGAGCGGGAAGCCCAACTCGGGCACCACCGGGTTGGACTGGAGCCAGCCGCCGCTCGGGGTCGCCGAGATCATGTTGCCCCAGCGGTCCACGATGTCGAGGTGGCAGGTGTCGCCGCGGGTGGCGCCGTCCCCGGCGACGGTCGGCTCGCCCGCTCCGGCCGCCGGGATGGCCAGGGCGTCGAACCCGGGCTCGCCCGCCGCCACTGCGGTGGCGTGCCCGCTGAGCCGGGGCGTGCGCCCTCCGGGGCTGCCGGGGCGCAGTTCGTGCGAGGCAGCGCCGGTGATCAGGGCGCGGCGCTCCGCGTTGTACGGAGCGGAGAGGAGCGTGTCGAGCGGCACCTCGTCGGCGTCCCCGTACCAGGCCTCCCGGTCGGCCATCGCCAGTTTGCAGCCCTCGATGAGCAGATGGACGTAGTCGGCGGAGCCGTACGGGGGCAGTTCCCCCGGCTGGTCGGGGAGGAGGGCGAGCTGCTGGAGGAAGGCCGGGCCCTGGCTCCAGCCCCCGGCCTTGCAGAGGGTCCAGCCGTTCCAGTCGTACGTGGCGGGCGCCTCGTACGACGCCGACCAGCCGGCCAGGTCGGCCGCGGTGAGGGTGCCGGTGTGCCGGGCGCCGCTGGTGTCCATGGTGGGGCGCTGCGACTGGCGCACCAGCGCCTCGGCGATGAAGCCCTCGCGCCAGACCGCGCGGGCGGCGTCGATCTGGCCGATCCGGTCCCGCGTCCCGGAGGTGGCCTCGGCTATCAGCCTGCGCCAGGTCGCGGCGAGCGCGGGGTTGCGGAACAGCTCGCCGGGTGCGGGTGACCTGCCGTCCGGGAGGTACACATCGGCGGACGTGGGCCACTCGGTCTCGAAGAGTTCCCGTACGGTCTCGACGGTCTGGCCGACGCGTTCGACGGGGGCGTGGCCGTCCTCGGCGTAACCGATGGCGTAGGTGAGTACGTCGGTGAGGGACTTGGTGCCGTGGTCGCGGAGGAGCAGCATCCAGGCGTCGAAGGCGCCGGGCACCGCGGCGGCCAGCGGCCCGGTGCCCGGGACCAGGTCGAGGCCGAGCGAACGGTAGTGCGCGACGGTCGCGCCCGCGGGGGCCGGGCCCTGACCGCAGAGCACCCGCACGTCGCCGCCGGCCGGGGCGATGACCGCGGGCACCTCCCCGGCCGGCCCGTTGAGGTGCGGCTCGACTACGTGCAGGACGAAAGCGGCGGCGACGGCGGCGTCGTAGGCGTTCCCCCCGTCCTCCAGCACGGCCATCGCGGACTGGGAGGCGAGCCAGTGGGTGGATGACACCATGCCGAAGGTGCCCTGGAGGGTGGGGCGGGTGGTGAACATACGGGCTCTCACCTCACTGTTTACGCGCGTCAGACGGTCGAATCTGCACTCAGGACCGGGCCTGGAGAGAATCCGGGGAGTGTGGATCGGCACTCTCCTCCGCCCGCTCCCCCAGCAGGCTATCGATCGCCCTGCGCCCCTTCTTCCCCGCCTCCGGCATGAAGTGCGCGTAGTGATCGAGCGTGATGGTCGGCGATGAATGCCCCAACCACTTGGCGAGGGTGACGACTGACTCGGGTCCGCTGCACGAACGGGTGACATCTGAACTGGCTTGCCCTGTGGGGCAGGTGGGAAGGATGTCGTTGTGCCCAAGCCTTATCCGGAGGAGTTCCGCCAGGACGTCGTGCGGATCGCGAGAACCGCGACCCGGGTGTGACGGTCGAGCAGGTGGCCTCCGACTTCGGAGTCCATCCAATGACGTGGTGGAAATGGATGCGCCGCGCGGACGTCGACGAGGGCGCCAAGCCCGGGGTGAGCAGTCAGGAAGGTGCGGAGCTGCGCCAGGCGCGTCGGCACGGCCGATCGGACGGCGTGGCGGATCTGCCGGGACAACCGCTGGTGGAGCGTGCTCGGCCCGGCGGGCCTTCTCGGCGGCCGCGTCGACCGCGTTGAGCGCGTGCCGGCCGTGGTGCAGGAGGGCTTCACCGGCGGGGGTGAGACGGACGCTCCGGCTGGATCGCTCCAGCGGTTTCACGCCGAGGCGGGCCTCCAGGCGCCGCACCGCTTTGGACAGGGCCGGCTGCGCGATGGCCAGGCGGGCGGCCGCGTGGCCGAAGTGCGGTTCTTCGGCGACGGCGACGAAGTACTCCAGCTCGCGCGTTTCCAGATCGGGCATACCCCCAAGCCTGTCTCGACTCATTCCTCCGAGGCATCAATCGAGAACGAGCAGGTCTTGGACGTTCCCGGAAAGTGCCTGTTCACTGGTGTCATGATTCACCACACGATGATCGTTTCGTTCGACAACCCGATTCCCTCCAGTGAGCTGGGCCAGTACCTGAAGGAGTTCGAGGAGCTCGTGATGGGCTCCGGTCTGGTCGAATCGGTCGCGGCCCGGCACCACATCCGCGTCCCGGGTGACGACCATGCTCCGGTGGCGGTGGCCTCCGCGATCGTGCAGCTGCGCCTGGCCGACCTCGACGCCCTGAACGCCACCTTCACGATGCCCGGGGCCCTCGACCTCATCAAGCGCTGGCAGGCCCGTCACCCGTACAAGGCGATCTGGGTCAACCACGAGCCGCTGGCATGAGCAGCTACACGGGCACAGCCGGTCTGGTGACCGGCGCCGGCAGCGGAATCGGGCGCGCCGCCGCGCTCGATTTCGCCCGGCGTGGTGCCGCGGTCGCCGTCCTGGACCTGGACGAGGACCGTGCCCGCGAGACCGTGGAGCTGATCGCCCAGGAGGGCGGCCGGGCCGAGGCCGTCGCCGTCGACATCGGCGACGAGGCGTCCGTCCGGCAGGCGGTGGCCCGGGTCGTGGACGCGTTCGGCGGGCTCGACTTCGCGGTCAACAGCGCCGGAGTCCCCTCGCACAACCGGGTCCTGACCGACATGACGCTCCAGGAGTGGGAGCACGTGCTGCGGGTCAACGTGATCGGCACCTGGCTGTGCATGAAGTACGAACTGCCCGCCTTGCAGCAACGCGGCGGCGGGGCAATCGTCAACGTCGCCTCCAACGGCGGCCTGTACGCCATCCCGGCGGCGCCGGCGTACGTGGCCGGCAAGCACGGTGTGGTCGGCCTGTCCAAGGTGGCCGCCGTCGACTACGGCCCGGACAACATCCGGGTCAACGCACTGTGCCCCGCACTGACGAAGACGGCCATGTTCGACGACGTCGTCGCACGGGTCGGCACGCAGATGGTCGCTCAGCAGGAGGCCGTCACCCCGCTGCGCAGGCTGGCGGAGTCCGAGGAAGTCGCCGCCGCCGCGGTGTGGCTGTGCTCACCGGAGGCCACCTACGTCACCGGCACCGCCCTGTCGGTCGACGGCGGCCGCCGAGCCTGAAAGGCCGGCAGGCGGCGGTGGACGGGGGCCGAACGCCGGTCCACCGCCGCCTGCCATCCGGGGGCACCGGCAACGAGAGGGAGAGAGCCGAGATGACTGACCACCGCGTCATCGCCGTAGAAGAGCACTTCACCACCCGCGCGTACCTCGAACGGGCCCACGGCCTGGACTTCGCTCCCGGCGACCGCACCGAGGTCGAGCTCACCCGCGCCGTCGAAAGCCTTGAACCCACCCGTTCCCGGCTCCTCGACCTCGACACGCGCCTGGCCGCCATGGACGCGGCCGGACAGGACATGGCGCTGCTGAGCCTGAACCCGCCCGGTGTCCAGCCGTACGCACCGGCCGACGCGGCCGGCCTGGCCCGCGACTTCAACGACGAACTCGCCCAGATCGTCAGGGACCGGCCCAGCCGTTTCGGCGGGCTGGCCACCGTCGCGCCGCAGGCCCCCGAAGAAGCCGCGGCGGAGATCGAGCGGGCCATGGGCCCGCTCGGCCTGCACGGCATCATGATCAACTCGCACACCCGCGGCCACTACCTGGACGAGCCGCAGTTCGCCCCGCTGCTCGCCGCGGCCGAGGCCCACCACGCCCCGGTCTACCTGCACCCCCGGGTACCGAGCATGCTCGACCAGTACTCCCGTTACGGCATGTCCGGCGCCATCTGGGGCTACGCGGCCGAAGCCTCGCTGCATGCCATGCGGCTCATCCTCAGCGGCACCCTCGACCGCCACCCCGGCCTGAGCATCATCCTGGGCCACCTCGGCGAAGGCATCCCCTACTACCTCAAGCGCATCGACAACCGCCACGCCTTCGCCGCACGCACCCAGGGCGCCGCAACGACGATGCCCCACCTGGAGCTGACGCCCAGCGACTACTTCCGCCGCAACTTCACCATCACCACCAGCGGAATCGACGACCCCGACGCCCTCGACCTCGCCCTGCGCGCCGTCGGCGACTCCAACATCATGTTCGCGATCGACGCCCCCTACGAAGACACCGCGCAATCGGTCGCCTTCCTCAGGACGGCTCCCCTCACCGACACCCAACGAGCCAACATCAGCCACAACAACGCCGAGCGTGTCTTCGGCCTGACATAAGGCAGGGCAGAAAGCCCACCGACGGGACCCCGACCACGACCGGATCGGTGACGGGGGCAGACACGGCCCCGGAGCGACCGTGGATCACGGGAGTGCTCCGGAGGAGCCGACGGATGCGCGAAGAAGCGTTCTCCCCGCCGACGCGGGGGTGCTCCGGTGATCAAGCGCTCTGGTGCGTTGCGGATCAGGTCAGAGGTCCGAGCCCCGTGGACCGGGCAAGCCGGGTTCCAGGATGCACGTCCTGTCCGACGCGAACGGACTGCCCCTCCTTGCCGACCTCTCCGCGGCGAACACCCACGACAACCTCGCGCTGAAGCCTGAGGAGGCGGGCCCCGCCTCGCCCTTCGGACCCGGTGATCTCGCCCGCCGGGCCCGGCAGCCCCACCCCTCAGGGCCGGTGGCCACCGTGGCCGGGCCCGTGCTCCGGGCGGTGCGGGGGGCGTCTGCGGCGGCCCTGGTGCGGGTGGATCCGGTGGTGCGGGCGGTGGACCGGCTGGGCCGGTCTGCGTCCGGCCCGGGTCTGCCGTACGGCGGACCGGCGCCCCTGCCCGCCGCCTCCCGCCCCGGGCGCGGCCTCACCACCACCGCCACCACCACGGCCGGGCCCCTGGGCTCTCTCGGCCCGCTCGGCGGCCTGCGTCTGCTGACGCAGCCTGCGTCCCTGGGCCGCGAAGACCGCGGCGATGACGATCCACAGCACGGTGGCGATCCAGGCGTACGGCTTCGGCGCCCAGGCCAGCCAGATGAACGCCCAGACGAAGAACACCGCCGCCAGCGCGAAGTACCGGGTCGCCGTGGTGCGGGCGAGCCACCGCGAAGCGGCTGCGGCCGGCCGTTCATTGCGCTCCATGGACGGAACCTAACCCGTGTTGGCGCCCCACCGCCCTCCGACGGCATGGAACGCTCCCCGGCCCGCTATCGTCTACGGTTACGTAGACCGTCTACTGAACTGTAGTCGTTTCGGCGTGGTCCACTTCCCTGGCCAGGACCGCACCGGCCCTCCGGTGCGGCGGTCCGGCCCAGGGCACCCGCTCGTCCTACCGGAAAGGCCGGGACCTTGCTCACAGCTTCGACACTCGCGGTGAACATCCTCGACGCGCAGTCCGTGCTGACCGCCTTCGGCGTGGCCGGGATCGCCGTGGTGATGTTCGCCGAGACCGGCCTGCTGGTCGGCTTCTTCCTGCCCGGCGACACCCTGCTGTTCACGGCGGGGCTGCTCTGTACGGGCAGTTCGACCGGCAGTCTGAGGCTGTCGCTGCCCCTGGTGCTGCTCGCGTCGGCCGCCGGGGCCCTCGCCGGGGCGCAGTGCGGCTATCTGATCGGCCGCAAGGCCGGAGGCGCCCTGCTCGCCCGCAGCCGCTCGGAGCATCTGCACAAGGGGGCGGCCCGCGCCGAGGAACTGCTCGGCAAGTACGGTCACGCGAAGGCCATCGTGCTCGCCCGCTTCGTCCCGGTGGTGCGCACGGTGCTCAACCCGATGGCGGGGGCACTCTCCGTACCGGTCAGGACGTTCACGCTCTGGCAGGTGGTCGGCGGGCTGGTCTGGAGCCAGGGCCTGGTACTGGCCGGGTACGCGCTGGGGTCGTCCATCCCGAACGTGGACCACTATCTGCTTCCGATCATCGCGGTGATCGTCGTCGTGTCTCTGCTGCCCCTCGCCCTGGAGCTGCGACGCTCCCGCAGGAACCAACCGCGTACCGACGGAGTCAGTGAATGAACCTCGCCTACGACGGATCGCCGGTCGACGGCGGTCTCTACACGGACACGGTGGATCTGGCCCGTCGCGCCCCCGGATGGCTGGACTCGGCCGTCTCCGTCTGGTCCGGATACGGGCTCGCGCTCTTCGCCGTACTGATCGCCGCCGGGTGGTGGCGGGCCCGTCGGCAGGGGGCCACGGCCGGGCTGATGGGGCTGGCCGTGCCGGTGATCGTGGTGCTGGCCTACTGCGTCAACGACGCCGTCAAGCTGGTCGTACGGGAGGACCGGCCGTGCCAGAGCCTGCGGGTGACGACGCTGGAGGCGTGTCCGGCACCAGGCGACTGGGCGTTCCCGAGCAACCACGCGGCCCTCGCCTTCGCCGCGGCGGTGGCGCTGCTCTTCGTCTCCCGGCGGCTGGGCGCGGCCGCCCTGGTCTGCGCGGTCGCGATGGCTGCATCCCGGGTCTGGGTGGGCGCCCACTATCCGCACGATGTCGCCGCCGGTGCGCTGGTGGGCACACTGGTCGCGCTGGTGCTGGCGACGGCGCTGCGGCGACGGCCCGAGGCCCTGGCGAGGCGCCTCACGGACACCAGGCTGCGCCCGCTGCTGGTCTCGTCGTGAACCGGCGGGGCGCCGCCGACCTGGCCGTGTCGGGGGCCGTGGGCTCACTCGCGGGGTTCGTCCTGCTGACGCTGGTGGTGGTGGGACACCACGGCGCCCCGCTGCTGACGGACGGCTGGCTGCTCTCCTGGTCGGTGCACCACCGGCCACCGGTCGCGGTCGCCGCGGCGCGCGGCGTCACCGACACGGGCTCGGGGCTCGTCCCATATCTCCTGACGGTACTGGCGGGGGTGATCGCCGGACGCGGCCCGCGGCAGCGGGTGACCGCCGCGGTCGCCTGCCTGGCCTGCCTGGTCGTGGCGCAGCTGGTGCGGTACGGGGTGATGTCGCTGGTCGCGCGGGAACGTCCGCCGGCCGGCGACTGGGCCGCACAGGCATCGGGGTGGTCGTTCCCTTCCGGGCACACCACCACGTCGGCGGTGACCGCGGGGCTGCTGATCGCCGCGGTGCTGCTGCGTGTCCGGCACGGCAGAAGAACGATCGCGGCCGGGATCGGCTGCTGGGCGGTGCTCGTCGGGCTCAGCCGGGTGTACCTCGGTGTCCACTGGTCCACGGATGTGGCCGGCGGCTGGCTGCTCGCCCTCTGCTGGCTCTGCCTCTGCTTCCGGCTGGCGGTCCGCCACTGCCCGGCCGTCCCGCACGAAGCGAACGACCCGCACACGCCACACGTGCCGCATGAGCCGCGCAAGCCGCACGAGCCCCACGAGCCGCACGACAGTGCCGTACCGCTCGGAAAGCAGCCGCCCGAGTCCCGTCCACGGGAGCCGCGTCCACGGGACGGCGCCGACGGGCACGCCGGTGCGCCGGGCGGCTCGTACGGGGAGACGCACTGACGCCGACCAGAGCCACCCCACCCCGCCCGGCCCGGCCCGGTCGCGGAATGACCGCGCCGGATCCGGCGTTGTCGCAGGCCGGGGCCGTACGCGGGTGGCCGCGCGGATGGTCCGGCTGATCTGGAGGCAAGGCTGTGCACGGTGAGTACAAGATCCCTGGCGGCAAGCTCGTCGTCGTCGACCTGGACGTCGAGGGCGGCGCACTGCGCAACGTCCGGGTGTCCGGGGACTTCTTCCTGGAACCCGACGAGGCGATCCTGGACATCGACGCCGCGCTGGAAGGCGCACCGGCCCACACCGACGCCGCCGGGCTCGCCGCCCGCATCAGCGCCGCGCTGCCCCCGGCGGCCGTGCTGCTCGGCCTCTCCCCCGAGGGCGTCGCCGTGGCCGTGCGCAGGGCCCTGACCCGGGCCACCGAGTGGAGTGCCCACCGCTGGCAGCTGATCCACGACCGCCCGCAGTCCCCCGCCCTGCACATGGCGCTCGACGAGGTCCTCACCGCCGAGGTCGCGGCGGGCCGGCGCCCGCCCACACTGAGGGTCTGGGAGTGGGCCGCCCCCGCGGTGATCATCGGCAGCTTCCAGTCCCTGCGCAACGAGGTCGACCCGGAGGGCGCCGAGCGCCACGGTGTGACGGTCGTCCGCCGGATCTCGGGCGGCGGGGCCATGTTCGTCGAGCCCCGGAGCACCATCACGTACTCGCTCTCGGTCCCGGAGTCGCTGGTCTCCGGCCTCTCGTACGCCGACAGTTACGCGTATCTGGACGACTGGGTGCTCGGCGCGCTGGCCGACATGGGCATCAAGGCGTGGTACCAGCCGCTCAACGACATCGCCACCGAGGCCGGCAAGATCGCCGGCGCGGCCCAGAAGCGCATCGCGAACGGCGGGGTGCTGCACCACGTGACGATGGCGTACGACATCGACGCCGACAAGATGACCGATGTGCTGCGCATCGGGCGGGAGAAGCTGTCCGGCAAGGGAATCGGCAGCGCCAAGAAGCGCGTCGACCCGCTGGCCCGGCAGACCGGTCTGCCGCGCGACGAGGTCATCCAGCGGATGATCGCTTCCTTCCGCGACCGCTACGGCCTCGCCGACGGCCGTGTGACGGAGGAGGAGATGGGCCGGGCACGGGAGTTGGCGGCGGCCAAGTTCTCCTCCGCGGAGTGGACGGCGCGGGTGCCGTGACGGCCGGCGGGCCCACGTCCGCTCCCCTTCCACTCCTCCCTTCTGCTCCTCCGCACCACCTCCGTTTCCGCCGCCGGGTCAGGCGAGGGCCGGGATGATCTCTTCGCCGTACGCGTCGATGACGCTCTCGCGGGCATCGTGCATCGCGTACACCGCGAACTGATCCACGCCCAGGTCCCGCAGTGCCCGCAGCTTCTCGATGTGCGCCTCAGCGGGGCCGAGCAGACAGAAGCGGTCCACGATCCCGTCGGGGACGAACGCGGCGTCCGGGTTGCCGCTGCGGCCGTGGTGGCTGTAGTCGTACCCCTCACGCCCCTCGATGTACGCGGTGAGCTCGTCGGGCACCTGCGCGGAGTGCGTCCCGTAGCGGGCCACCAGATCGGCGACGTGGTTGCCCACCATGCCGCCAAACCAGCGGCACTGCTCGCGGGCGTGGGCCAGGTCGTCGCCGACGTACGCGGGCGCCGCCACGCAGATCTTCACGGCGTCCGGGTCCCGGCCCGCGTCGGACGCGGCCGTCCGGACCGCCTCGACCATCGACGCGGTGAGGAAGGGATCGGCGAGCTGGAGGATGAACCCGTCGGCCCGCTGCCCGGCCAGCGCGAGCGCCTTGGGACCGTACGCGCCCATCCAGACCGGGAGCTTCCCGTCCACGACCCAGGGCAGCCGCAGCGGCCGGCCGTCCACGTCGGCCTCGCGTCCCTCGGCCAGATCGCGGATCACCCCGATCGCTTCGCCCAGCGTGGCCAGCGTGTTGGGCTTGCGCCCCGCGACCCGCATCGCCGAGTCACCGCGCCCGATGCCGCAGACCGTGCGGTTGCCGTACATCTCGTTGAGCGTGGCGAAGGTGGAGGCGGTGACCTCCCAGGTCCGGGTGGACGGGTTGGTGACCATGGGCCCCACGGTCAGGCTCGTGGTGTGCTCCAGGATGCGGCTGTAGATGACGAACGGCTCCTGCCAGAGGACAGCCGAGTCGAAGGTCCAGCCGTAGCGGAAGCCGTTGCGCTCCGCGCGCCGCATCAGTCCGACGACGGCGGAGGCGGGCGGATCGGTCTGCAGGACGAGTCCGAAGTCCAAGGCGTTGCTCCTCATGGGTGCGGATTCCGGGGGGGGGCTCGGAACGCGGGGTCTCGGCGACCCGGGATCCCGGCGGCGCGGGTCCGGTGCGGCGGTGTCCGGAGGTGCGGCCGCCAGGCGCCGCGGGGTCAGGCGGAAGCGGTACGGCCCTGTGGCCACCCCGGCCCCTTGGGAGGACGGCCGTCACGGGTGTCCTCCCAAAGGTTCGGGTGGAAAGACCGTCAGATCGCGGGTGTAGCGTCACATCGGTGGACAGCACTGTCTCCTCTGCGCGGGTCTCCCCCTCGTGCACACCGTAGAAGGAGAAGGACATGACCGTGGGCACGCGTGTCGAGGACCGTTCGGCCATCGCCGATCTGATGACCGGGTGGATGCACCGCGATCTGGGCGAGTGGGAGCAGTTGCGTGAGCTCTTCCACCCCGACGGCACCATCGAGATCACCTGGTTCGAGGGACGGGCCGACGACTTCGTGGATGCCTCCGCCCGGATGGGCAGTTCCAGTCTCCGGAGCAAGCACCTGATCACGCGCCCGTCAATCACCTTCAACGGCGACCGGGCCCTGGTCGAGACCAACGCGATGCTCATCGCCGAGAACGTCGCACTCGATCTGGGCTGCACCGCCCACAACCGCTTCTGGGACCGGGTCGAGCGGCGCGACGGCGACTGGCGCATCGTGCACAGGGCGAGCGTGTACGACATGTGCTCCTTCGACTTCCTCGCGAAGCTCCAGGACATCGACGAGAGCGCGGTCCGCGGCTACCCGCGGGCCTACGCGGCCCTCGCCTATCTCCTGGAGAAGTCCGGATTCCCGGTCGCCCGCACATTCCCGACCAGGGGCAGCGAGCTGGAGGCCGAGTTGAAGGCGGCGGGCCGGGCCTGGCTCAGTGAGGGCTGAGTCCCGCGCTCAGTGTGCGTACTCGCCGAGACCGCGCGGCACATAGGACCCGTGCCCCGCGTGGCCGACGTAGTCCCGGCCGTCGATCACCGGAACACCGCGGGAGAGCACCGTCTCCACCCGGCCCGTCACCCGCTTGCCCTCGTACGCCGAGTAGTCGACGTTCATATGGTGCGTGGCGGCGGACATCACCTGCTCGGCGGCGGGGTCGTACACCACGATGTCCGCGTCGGCGCCCGGGGTGATCGTGCCCTTCTGCGGATACAGGCCGAACATCCGGGCCGGCGCCGCGCAGGCGATCTCGATCCAGCGGCGGCGGCTGATGTGCCCGTCGATCACGGCCTGGTGGAGCAGGTCCATCCGGTTCTCCACCCCCGGCATGCCGTTGGGGATCTTCGAGAAGTCGCCCCTGCCCATGTCCTTCTGGCCCTTGAAACAGAACGGGCAGTGGTCCGTGGAGACCACCTGCAGATCGTTCGAGCGCAGCCCGCGCCAGAGCGCCGCCTGGTGCTCCACGGGGCGCAGCGGAGTGGAGCAGACGTACTTGGCGCCCTCGAAGCCGGGCTCCGCCAGGTTGTCGGTCGACAGGAAGAGGTACTGCGGGCAGGTCTCGCCATAGACAGGAAGGCCCTCGTCGCGGGCTCGCGCCAGTTCGGCCACGGCCTGCTGTGCCGACACATGCACCACATAGAGGGGGGCGCCCGCCACCTGGCTCAGCTTGATCACCCGGTGCGTCGCCTCCGCCTCCAGGAGTGCGTGCCGGACTTCGCCGTGGTAGCGCGGGTCCCGCTCACCGCGGGCCAGCGCCTGCTCCACCAGGACGTCGATCGCCAGGCCGTTCTCCGCGTGCGTCATCACCAGGGCGCCGTTGGACCCGGCGCGCTGCATGGCCCGGAGGATCTGGCCGTCGTCGGAGAGGAACACCCCCGGGTACGCGGTGAAGAGCTTGAAGGAGCTGACACCGCCCGCGACGAGCCGGTCCATCTCCTTGAGCGAGGACTCGTTCACATCGGACATGATCATGTGGAAGGCGTAGTCGACCGCGCACTTCCCGTCCGCCTTGGCGTGCCAGGTGTCGAGTCCCTCACCGAGTGATCCGCCCTTGGACTGGATGGCGAAGTCGATGATGGTCGTCGTGCCGCCCCAGGCCGCTGCCCTGGTCCCGGTCTCGAAGGTGTCGGACGCGAAGGTGCCGCCGAAGGGCATCTCCATATGGGTATGGGCGTCGACCCCGCCGGGCACCACGTACTTGCCGGTGGCGTCGATCGTACGGTCGGCGGTCCATGCCTCGGCGGCGGCGGAGCCGTGCGCGGCGAGCGCGGCGATCCGGCCGTCCTCGATGAGGACGTCGGCGTGGGTCTCCTCCGCGGCGGTGATGACGAGACCGCCGCGGACCAGGGTGCGGGTGCTCATGGTGCGGTGCTTCCTCTCTCGTACAGCGCTGTGTGCGGCGGGAAGCCGCCGACTACCCTGCGCGCAGGGCCTCTTCGAGGATGGCGGCGCCCTCTTCGGCCTCCGCGACATTGAGCGAGAGCGGAGGTGCGATACGCAGCACGCTGGTGTCGTGCCCGCCGCCCTTGCCGATCAGCAGGCCGCCTTCCCTGGCCGCCTCCAGAACGGCTGCCGCGGCCTCCGGATTCGCCTCGTCGGTGCCGGGCTTCACCAGCTCGACGCCGATCATCAGGCCGCGGCCGCGCACCTCGCGTACGAGCGGGGACTGCGCACCGACGGCCCGCAGCCGTTCGAGCAGCAGACCGCCGATCCGGCGGGCGTTGCCCTGGAGGTCGTGTTCCAGGAGGTAGGTGAGGTTGGCGAGGCCCGCGGCCATGGTGACCGGGGAACCGCCGAAGGTCGAGATGGAGTTGGCGTCCAGACAGTTCATGACATCGGCGCGGGCGACGACACCGCCGATGGACATGCCGTTGCCGATGCCCTTGGCGAAGGTGAGGATGTCCGGCGGACCGTTCTCGGCGTGCGCCTGCCAGCCCCAGAAGTGCTCGCCGGTACGCCCCCAGCCGGTCTGGACCTCGTCCGCGATCCAGAGGATCCCGTGCCGGTCGAGCACCTCGCGGAAGGCGGCGAAGAGTCCGTCGGGCGGCGCGGTGAAACCGCCGACGCCCTGGATGGGTTCGGCGATCAGCGCCGCCGGGTCATGGGCGTGGCCGAGCAGGTCCTCCAGGTCGGCCACGCACGCCTCGGTGAACGCGGCGTCGCTGAGGTGCGCGTACGGGCCCCGGCTGCGGACCCCGCCGTGCACGTACAGCGTCTGGAGCGGGGAGAGACCCGTCGGTGACCAGCCGCGGTTGCCGGTGATGCCGACGGTCGTGAAGGAGCGGCCGTGGTAGCTGTTGCGCATCGCCAGGATCTGGTTGGACCCGCGGTACGCGGTGGCGAGGAGCAGCGCGGTGTCGTTCGCCTCGGTGCCCGATGTGGTGAAGAAGACCCGGGCGTCCGGGATCCCGGACAGTGTCGCGATCCGCTCGGCCAGCTCCACCATCGGCCGGTTGAGGTAGAGCGTCGACGAGTGCACGATCCGGCCGGCCTGCTCGCTGATCGCCTTGGTCACCTCGGGCAGCGCGTGGGCGGTCATGGTGGTGAGGATGCCGCCGAAGAAGTCGAGATAGCGGTTGCCGTCCGCGTCCCAGACGTGCCGGCCCTCGCCGTGGGTGATCTCGATAGGCTGCCGGTAGTAGGTGGCGAGCCAGTCGGGGAGTACGGCCTGATGCCGCTGGTACAGGTCGCTCACGGCTGCACCAGCCCCTCGTACGCGTCGGGCCTGCGGTCCCGGTAGAACGCCCACTGCTGGCGCACCTCGTCGATGAGGTCCAGGTCGAGGTCGCGGACGAGGAGTTCCTCGCTCTTGTCGTCCGCGACCTCGCCGACGAACTGGCCGCGCGGGTCGACGAAGTAGCTGGTGCCGTAGAAGTCGTTGTCGCCGTACTCCTCCTGGCCGACCCGGTTGATGGCGGCGATGAAGTACTCGTTGGCGACAGCCGCCGCGGGCTGCTCCAGCTGCCAGAGGTAGGCGGAGAGTCCCCGCGAGGTGGCGGAGGGGTTGTAGACGATCTGCGCCCCGTTCAGGCCGAGTTGGCGCCACCCCTCGGGGAAGTGGCGGTCGTAGCAGATGTACACGCCGACCTTGCCGACCGCGGTGTCGAAGACCGGCCAGCCCGCGTTCCCCGGTTTGAAGTAGTACTTCTCCCAGAAGCCCTTGACCTGCGGGATGTGGTGTTTGCGGTACTTGCCGAGGTAGCTGCCGTCGGCGTCGATGACGGCGGCCGTGTTGAAGTAGAAGCCGGACTGCTCCTCCTCGAAGACCGGGACCACGATCACCATGCCGGTCTCGCGGGCGAGTTCCCGCATCCGCGTGACGGTCGGCCCGTCGGGCACGGGCTCCGCCCAGCGGTAGTGCTCGGCCTCCTGCACCTGGCAGAAGTACGGGGCGTTGAAGACTTCCTGGAATCCGATGATCCGCGCGCCCTGACGGGCGGCCTCGCGGGCATGCTCCTCATGCTTGGCGATCATGGACTCGGTGTCGCCGGTCCAGGTGGCCTGGACCAGTGCGGCGCGTACGACGTGGGACATGAGCAGCTCCTTCAACAGGGCGCCACGAAGCTCTACGCACGTAGACAGGTTGCGTAGGAGGAGAACGTAAGCCCCGTCCCAGACTGGGGCAAGACCATCGCCGTCAACCGGCAGAGTCGATCATGTTTCGTCTCCGCATGATCAGTTCACCCTCCGGCCGCGATCAGATTGCGCGCCCGGCGCCTCCGGCGCGCCCCGCACCGGACGGTCGCCCCGCACCGGTACGCCCGTCCCCCCTGGGCCGCTTCAGCCGAACGTCACGGCGATCCCGGTGTGCGGCCGCTTGCCGAGCCGGACGATGGCGCCCGGCACATCGACGAGCACGAACTGCCAGGTGTACTTGGCCCTCAGCAGCCGCCGCACCCGCCGGGTATCCGCTTCTCCGAGCAGCCGCGCCACCCCCTCGGCGGACGGCGCGCCCTCCGCGACCCTGCCCCGTACATCACAGACGGCCACCCGCACCCGGCTGTCCCGGCGCAGCCGCTTGACCTTCCAGGAGTCGGTACGGGTCCAGACGAAGAGCTCGCCGCTGTCCATCGCGGCCCAGACGGGCGTGGCGACGGGCGTGCCGTCCCTGCGGAAGGTGGTCAGACTGACGTACTTGCTGCGGGCGAGTGCGTCGGAGGTCGTGGCGTCGGGTGTCATACCCGGAGCGTAGGGCCGCGGGCCCCCGGTTCATACGGCCACCGGTGAGCAGCGCGCCGCGACCTCGTCCATGGAGAGCCCGAGCACCGCCGCGAGCGCCGCGACCGTGAAGAAGGCGGGGGTCGGGGCCCGGCCGGTCTCGATCTTCCGGAGCGTCTCGGCCGAGATGCCCGCGGCGGCGGCGATCTCGTTCATGGTGCGCGCGCCGCGCGCCTCGCGGAGCAGACGGCCGAACCGTTCGCCGCGTGCGCGCTCTTCGGGGGTGAGAGGGGTACGGACCATGCCGTCATTGTAATACCACTATGACCGGTATAGTAATGTGCCCGAACGTCGGCCCGCCCCGCTCCCTCAGGGCCGGCCGTCCGGGCGGACCACCATCGCGGAACCGCCGCCCCTGCGGACCGGTTCCGCCGCCGCCAGCCAGCGGCCGTCCGGCAGCCGCTGCACCCCGGTCGCCGCACCGATCTCCGGGTTGAGGGTGAACTTGTGCCCGAGCGCCTCCAGTTGGCCGCGCAGTGGACTGTTGTAGAGCGCCGGTTCGAGCTCCGTCGTGGCGGCGTTGCGCTGGCTGGCCCTGGGCGCGGCGATGGCGTCCACCAGGGGCAGACCGCGGTCGAGATGGCCGATGAGCGTCTGGAGCACGGTGGTGATGATGGTCGCGCCGCCCGGCGACCCGACGGCCAGCACCGGCTTCCCGCCCCGCAGGACGATCGTCGGCGAGATCGAGGAACGCGGCCGCTTCCCGGGCCCCGGCAGGTTGGGATCGTGGACGGCCGGGTCGGCAGGGGCGAAGGAGAAGTCCGTCAGCTCGTTGTTGAGCAGGAATCCGCGGCCGGGCACGGCCATGGCGCTGCCGCCGGTCTGCTCGATGGTCAGCGTGTACGCCACCACGTTGCCCCACTTGTCGGCCACCGTCAGATGGGTGGTGTTCTCACCCTCGTAGGTGGTGGGGGCCGCGCCGCCGCTGTTCCCGCACCGCCGCGGGTGGCGCGGGTCGCCCGGGGCCAGCGGGCTGGTCAGGACCGCGTCGTCCTTGATGAGGCAGGCGCGGGAGTCCGCGAAGCGCTGGGAGAGCAGGTCCTTGGTGGGTACGGACTCGAAGGCCGGGTCGCCGACCCAGCGGCCCCGGTCGGCGAAGGCGATCCGGCTCGCCTCGATGTAGTGGTGCAGATACTGCACCTGGGACGCCTTCGAGAGGTCGGTGCGCTCCAGGATGTTGAGCGCCTCGCCGACCGTCGTACCACCGGACGAGGACGGCGCCATGCCGTACACGTCGAGTCCGCGGTACGAGGTCTCGGTGGGGGCGCGGTGCAGAGGTGCGTACGCCCGCAGGTCCCGCGCCGTCAGGTCCCCGGGGCGGGCGTTACGGGTCGAGCCGGGGGCCAGGTCCGGCTTGCGGACCGTCCGTACGATGTCCCGGCCGAGGCTGCCGCGGTAGAGCTCGCCGACGCCCTTGCGGCCCAACTCCTCGTAGGTGCGGGCCAGATCGGGGTTCTTCAGCGTGGAGCCCACGGCGGGCGGCCGGCCGCCGGGCAGGAAGAGCTTCGCCGTCGCGGGGAAGTCCGCGAAGCGTGCCTGGTTGTCCTGCGTCTGGCTGTGGAAAGTCGGGTCGACGGTGAACCCGTCCCTGGCGATCCGCTCGGCCGGTTTCAGTACCGTGCCCAGCGACTTGCGGCCCCAGGAGGTGAGCGCGGAGTCCCAGGTGGCGGCGGTGCCCGGGGTGCCCACGCTCAGACCGCTGGTCACCGCGTCCGCGAAGGGCAGCGGTTTGCCGTTCTCGAGGAAGAGCGAGGAGTCGGCGGAGCGCGGGGCGGTCTCACGGCCGTCGATGGTCCGCACCCGGTGGGTCTTCGCGTCGTAGTAGACGAAGTAGCCGCCCCCGCCGATACCGGCCGAGTACGGCTCGGTCACCCCGAGTGCGGCGGCCGTCGCCACCGCGGCGTCCACCGCATTGCCGCCCTCGCGGAGCACCTCAATGCCCGCGGCCGACGCGTCCTGGTCGACGCTCGACACCGCGCCGCCGTAACCGACCGCGACCGGGGTCTTCGCCACCGCGCTCCCCCGCTGCTGCCCCTGCGCCGCTCCGGCGGCGGAGGGCGGCGCGGTCGCCCCCACCGACAGCAGGGCGGCGGCGACAGCCAGATACGACAGCTTCCGTACGGTGACACGGCGCATCCATGACCTCCAGCGGAGAGACGTACGGCGCAGCGTAGCCCGCCCGCCGCGCATGCGTCATGGACACGAACTTCTGCCGTTGGCCTGGACATGACCATTTCCGCGTGCTGTCATTCCGGATGGCACCGCCCCTTCCGGCGTGGGTAATTTCCAACGTTGGAAAGGATTTTCCCTGTCAGGGCCAGTCAGGGCCGAGGCTGTCGGCGACACTCTGCCGCCGCGCCGCGCCGCGCCCTCAGTCACCAGGAGCCGCCCCCATGCCCCTGAACCGTCGTCAATTCGCGCTCTCCGCCCTCGCCGCGGGCACCATGGGTCTCCAACTGCGTCTGGCCGGGGGCGCCCAGGCCGCCCCCACACCGGCCGCCGCCCGTGTCGCCCCCGCCCGTGGCGGTCACTACGCGCCCAGCGCCGCACCCCTGGCACCGACCGCCTTTCTGCGGCTGCCGCCCGGCGCCGTCACCGCGCACGGCTGGCTCGACGGCCAGCTCCGGCTGCAGCTCGCGGGTCTGTGCGGCCGGTATGCCGACATCTCGCACTTCCTGGACATGGACAACACCGGCTGGGTGCACCCCGACCGGGTCGGCTGGGAGGAGGTGCCCTACTGGCTGCGCGGCTATGTCGACCTCGCCGTACTGACCCAGGACGCCACCGCGCTCGCCGCCGTACGCCGCTGGATCGACGCCATCGTCGCCACCCGGCAGCCCGACGGCTTCTTCGGCCCGGCGGCTCTGCGCACCTCGCTCGGCGGCGGCCCCGACTTCTGGCCGTTCCTGCCGCTGACCTGGGCCCTGCGCAACTGGCAGGAGTACAGCGGCGACACCCGGATCATCCCGCTGCTGTCCGCCTTCTTCCGTTACATGAACGCCCAGGGTCCGGGCGCCTTCAACCAGAGCTGGGTGTCGGTGCGCTGGGGTGACGGCCTGGACAGCGTCTTCTGGCTCTACAACCGCACCGGCGAGAGCTTTCTGCTCGACCTCGCCGACAAGATCCACACGAACGGCGCCGACTGGGTCGACAACCTCCCGACGCTGCACAACGTCAACATCGCCCAGGGCTTCAGAGAACCGGCACAGTACGCGCTGCGCTCGCCCTCCACCGCGCTCACCCGGGCCGCCTACCAGAACTACACCTCCGTGATGTCCGCCTACGGCCAGTTCCCCGGCGGCGGCTTCGCGGGCGACGAGAACGCCAGGCCAGGCTTCGGCGACCCCAGGCAGGGCTTCGAGACCTGCGGCATCGTCGAGTTCATGGCCAGCCACCAGCTGCTGGCCCGGATCACCGGCGACCCGGTGTGGGCCGACCGCTGTGAGGAACTGGCCTTCAACTCGCTGCCCGCCGCACTGGACCCGGCGGGCAAGGGCGTGCATTACATCACCAGTGCCAACTCCGTCGACCTGGACAACACCCCCAAGACCCAGGGCCAGTTCCAGAACGGCTTCGCCATGCAGTCCTACCAGCCGGGCGTCGACCAGTACCGTTGCTGCCCGCACAACTACGGCATGGGCTGGCCGTACTTCACCGAGGAGCTGTGGCTCGCCACCCCGGACAACGGACTGGCCGCCGCCATGTACGCGCCCAGCAGCGTCACCGCCAAGGTCGCCGACGGCACCGCGGTCACGGTCACCGAGACCACCGACTATCCCTTCGCGGACACGGTCACCCTCAGGATCACCGCCCCGCGCGCGCTGGCCTTCCCGCTCTATCTGCGCGTCCCCGGCTGGTGCGCGGCCCCGCGGATCAGCGTCAACGGCCGGCCGGTCAGCGCCCCCGCGGGCCCCGCCTTCACCAGGATCAGCCGTACCTGGAAGAGCGGTGACACCGTCACCCTCCAGCTCCCCCAGTCGACCACCGTACGCACCTGGCCCGACAGCCACGGCGCCGTCTCCGTCGACCACGGCCCGCTCACCTACGCGCTGGACATCGGCGAGGACTACGTCCAGTACGGCGGCAGCACCGAATTCCCCGAGTACGAGGTGCACGCCACCACACCCTGGAACTACGGGCTCGCGCTGGACTCCGGGTCCCCGTCCCTCAGCAGGGCCGGCGGCTCACTGGCCGCCAACCCCTTCACCCATGACGGCGCCCCACTGCGCATCACCGCGCCCGCCCGCCGGATCGCCGAGTGGAAAACCGACGGGCAGCAGGTCGTCAACGTGCTGCAGACCAGCCCGGCCCGCAGCACCGCCGCCGTCGAGACCGTCACGCTGATCCCGATGGGCGCCGCCCGGCTGCGTATCTCCGCCTTCCCCACGGCCGCGCCCGACGGTCACCCCTGGACGCCGGCCGGCGACTTCCTGAAGGTCCGCAACAAGAACTCGGGCAAGGTCCTCGGCGTCGATCTGATGTCCACGGCCAACAGCGCACCGGTCGTCCAGTACGACGACAACGGCACCGCCGACCACCTCTGGCAACTGACCGACAACGGCGACGGCTGGTACCGCATCCGCAACAAGAACTCCGGCAAAGTCCTCGGCGTCGACCAGATGTCCACCGCCAACAGCGCACCCGTCGTCCAGTACGACGACAACGGCACCGCCGACCACCTCTGGCAACTGGGCTGACCGGCCCCCGGCAACGGGACCGACCGTGCGGCCCACGGCACCCGGCCGCCGTGGGCCGCGCGGATGTCACCTGGGCGGAACGGCCCCCGGCCCGGTCCTTCCGTACCCCGTACCGGGCGCATCGCCCCCGGGGCGGCGGCCCGGCGCGTACTCGCCGATCAGCGCCACCAGCCCGGCCGGGTCCACATCGAAGACCTGCGCCTCGATGCAGAGCCCCTGCGCCCGTTCACCGCGGCCGAGCGCCGGGGCGAGCCTGCGGTACATCGACCGCGGCCGGCAGAACCGGGGCAGCGCCTCGGTCCCCGGCGCGAAGTCCACGACGACATGGGTACCGGTCCTGCCGCCCTCGGCCGCCTCGGTGACCGCGACACCCGATACGGCGGGCCATGGCACGGTGCGGGCGGGCCAGAGGGGCAGGCGCACGGTCAGCCCGCCGTCGCCCGGGGCCAGCCGCAGCGGTCGCACCAGATATCCGACGAAGGTGACGGTGAAGAAGGCGAGGAGCAGTCCGGCGATGACCATCAGGGTGCCGCCGACCGCCCCGTACTCCCCGGAGACGACCGGCGGGATGGCCACCACCCAGGCGACGAGCACCACCACCGCCGCCACCGGGACCCACTGCAGCTTCCCCCTGAGCCGCAAGGTCGTGTCCGCTCGTCCCTGGTCCGCGCCGTTCTCCGCATTCGTCACACCGTGAGCTTGAAACGTCGGACGCGTTCGCGCCAGGGTTTCGCTGAATTCCGGTCAACTACTCTCCGGTGGCGGCACGGCAGCAGGGCCTCGCGGGGGCATGGCCGCCCTCGCCACCGGCAGTACGAGGCCGGGCGGCCCCTCGTCGCATACCTCTGCGACAAGGGGCCGCCCGGCCTCGGCAAGCTGGTCGGAGACGCGCCCTACACCTTTCCACGGGAGCCACCCGGCAGGGCGGTTCCCGCCGGGATCCATGCCGCACGGCGTACGACGTGCCGACGGGCCGTTGTCCGGCCCTGGCGACCGACACCGTCGACCGCCTGAACGTCGGGCACAACCCGACCGGCGCACAGCTGACCTTCTCCTCACGCGGGTCCGACCGTCGTATCTGTCGGCCCCGCTGCGCGAGAAGTGATCACCGGCTGCTGCCGGGCGGGCTTGGTGCCCTACGTGCTACTGCGCTCCCGGCAGCAGCGTTCCTGGTTCGGCCGGACCCGGCCGTCTGCGGACGGTCGATTACGCAAACTATCCACCCCGCCAAGGGACTTCACACCCGACACGCGCTAAGTAGCCATAAACCGTATTTGTATTGAAAAGCGGTGAAGTGCACTAAAGCGCTGCAATTCGGGCACTCAGGCCTCTGCGGCTTCCGAGTAGACCTGCGAGAGTTCAGGTGCGCCCGCGACCGCCCAGTCGAGTCCGGCCTCGACCACATTGACCTCGCGCCCCGATGCGAGCCGGACCACCGGTGTGCCGCCCGGCAGGACGTCCCAGACCGCGCCCTCGACGGTCCTGACGATGAGGGTCCCGAGGTAGAGACCCGCGTCGTTGCCCAGCCAGGGCAGCTCTTCGGGATCGTCGCGCCAGTTCGGCGGAAGCTGGTCGAGCGCGGCCAACGAAGCCGGTGAGTCATCGAGTTGCAACCCCTCCTGGCCGGCTCTGGCGCGCAGCAGCTCACACTCGGAGAGCAGCTCGCCCACCCCCTGCGGGTCGTTGCGCACCGCCGTCGCGAGTGTCTCCGCGTACTCCGTGCCGTGCCGCCTGCGCCAGTTGTCAAGGAAAGGGATATTCACGCCGCTCAGCCTCGCATTCCGCCGGACAGTCGTACCAACAGGCGCGCGGACCCCCGGGGCCCTCAGACGTCGAGATCGACGACGACCGGGGCGTGGTCCGACGCGCCCTTCCCCTTACGCGCCTCACGGTCCACATAACTGTCCTTGACGGCGGCGGCGAAGGGTTCGTTGCCGTACACCAGGTCGATGCGCATGCCCCTGTTCTTCGGGAACGCGAGCTGGCGGTAGTCCCAGAAAGTGTACGCACGGTCATACTTGAGCGGGCGGGGCACCACATCGCTCAGCCCCTCCTCGCGGAGCGCGGCGAGCGCGGCGCGCTCGGCCGGGGTGACATGGGTGGCCCCCTCGAACAGCGACGGGTCCCAGACGTCCTCGTCCACCGGGGCGACATTGAAGTCCCCCAGGACGGCGAAGGGCCGCGCGCCCGCTGCGTCCGTGGCGACCGCCGCCTTCAGCGCGGCCAGCCACTGGAGCTTGTAGCCGTAGTGCGCGTGGTCGACCTCGCGGCCGTTCGGCACGTACACCGACCAGACGCGGGCCGGGCCGCAGGTCGCGGAGATGGCTCTCGGCTCCTGCGTGCCCTCGTACTCCGGGCCGCCGGGCAGGCCCATGACCACGTCCTCCAGGCCCAGCCGGGAGATCAGCGCCACGCCGTTCCACCGGCCGGTGGCGTGGACCGCCGACTCGTACCCCAGCTCACGCAGCTCGTCCGTGGGGAACTGCTCGGCGGTGCACTTGGTCTCCTGGACGCACAGCACATCCGTGCCGCTGCTCTCCAGCCAGTCCAGCACCCTCGGAAGACGGGCGGTGATCGAATTGACGTTCCAGGTGGCGATGCGCATGGGACCCAACCTAACCGGTGGCACCGACAGTCAGAGCTCCGTGGCGTCGCCCGGCATCAGCCGGGTGTGCTCGGCGCCCCCGAGGTTGCCGACATGTGTGTCGTACACACCGCGCGCCAGATCCTTGAGCAGCGCGTCGTGGACGTCGATGGCCTGCCGGGGCCGCACCTCGCGGACGTAGTCGATCACCTCGGAGATCTTGTTCCACGGCGCGTGCACCGGAAGCATCAGGGTCTCGACCGGCTGGTCGGGCACGGTGAAGGCGTCGCCCGGGTGGAAGACCGAACCGTCGACCAGGAAGCCGATGTTGGTGATCCGGGGCAGATCCGGGTGGATCACCGCGTGCAGCTCGCCGTGCACCTGGACGCCGAAGCCCGCGGCCTCGAAGGTGTCCCCGTGGCCGACGGTGTGCACCCGGCCGGGGAATCCGGCGGAGAGCTGCTCGGCGACGCTGCGCAGGGTCCAGATCTGGGCGGTCGGATTCGCCTCCATCCCGGCACGCAGCCGGTTCTCGTCGAAGTGGTCCGGGTGCTCGTGCGTCACGAGAATGGCGTCGGCGCCGAGCGCCGCGTCCTCCTCGCTGAACCCTCCCGGGTCGATGACGAGCGTCTGTCCGTCCTTCTCCAGCCGGATGCAGGCGTGGGTCTTCTTCGTCAGTTTGATCGTCATACCCACCATCCTGCTACGCCTCGGGAGTGGTCTCCTGCTGAATGACGGTGCGGGCCACTTCGAAGGCCGAGTTCGCGGCGGGAACACCGCAGTAGACGGCGGTCTGGAGCAGTACTTCCTTGATCTCCGCCGGGGTGAGCCCGTTGCGCAGGGCCGCGCGGACATGCGAGGCGAGCTCCTGCGGATGCCCGCCCGCGACCAGCGCCGTCAGGGTCACCACACTGCGGGTGCGGCGGTCGAGCCCGTCCCGGGTCCAGACCTCGCCCCAGGCGTAGCGGGTGATCAGCTCCTGGAAGTCCCCGGTGAACGCGTCGGCCGCGGCCTCCACCCGGTCCACATGGGCGTCGCCCAGCACCTCACGGCGTACCTTCATGCCCGCGTCGTACGGATCGGGGCGCCCGGCGGGCACGGCGTCCGGCTGCAACGCCGCGGGGGCGATCTCGGCGATCGGGGCCACCGGGACGGACAGGCCCGCCGTGTGCGGCGGCACCGGGATCGACGTCGAGGTGGTCGACGTGGTCGAGGTGGCGTTCTCCTGCCACGCGGTGGAGAAGTGCCGTACCAGCAGGTCGGTGACGGCCGCCGGCTGCTCGACCGGTGCCAGATGGGAGGCGGCCGGGACCATCGCGAGCCGGGCGTCCGGTATCCCCGCCACCAGGGTGCGGGCGTCCGCGGGTCCGGTCACCCGGTCCTCGGCGCCGACGACGACCAGCGTGGGCACACCGATCCGGCCGAGTTCGGCGCGGATGTCGAAGGCGGCGAGGGCCTCGCAGGCCGCGATGTAGCAGCCCGGGTCCGTGGTGCGGACCATCTGGACGGCCCACTCCACGATGGCCGGCTGCGCGGTGGCGAAGCCGTGCGTGAACCAGCGCTCGGGCGCGCTGCGCGCCATCGGGTCCAGCCCGTTGGTACGGACGATCACTCCCCGCTGACGGAACTCGTCGGCCGTGCCGAACCGGGGCGATGCCGCGACCAGCGCGAGCGAGGCGACCCGCTCCGGGTGGCGCAGCGCCAGCTCCATACCGATCGCGCCGCCGATGGAGCACCCCGCGTACCCGAACCGCTGCACACCGAGTTCGTCGAGCGTCGCGAGCAGCCGCTCGGCGATCCCGGCGACCGAGGGCACGGGGTGGGCGGGCGCGCCACCGTGTCCGGGCAGGTCGAAGCGGAGGACGCGCCAGGTCCTGGCCAGGTCCGGCGTCTGCCGGTCCCACATGTGCCACGTCGTCCCCAGTGAGGGGCCCAGGATCAGCACAGGGGCGTCCTGGGGGCCGTCAAAGCGGTACTGGAGGGTCTTCGGCGTCGTCTCACTCACCGTCTCACGCTCTCATACCCCACCGCCGCCTTCGTGCCTGCGTCCCCACCGGCGCCGGGGAGTGCCGCACAGACCGAGGGGGCAGGCCACCGGCGCGCGGTCGCGGTGCGCACCTGTCACGGGAATCCTCATTCGCCTCGGGCGTCGTATTCCGGACGTCTTCCCGCCCGGAGCCGGGACGGCGCCGGTCCGTCAACTCGCTTAATATTTCGAACCTTCGGCGATATCCTTTCGCTGATCGAATATCTGAACGCCCAGGACCAGCAATTGAGTGTGGCTGGACCCACTGCATACGGGGCGTAGCGGGATGGCAGACGCGAGCGGACAGACCGTAGGTTTCCCGTGTCGGCCGACGCTGCCCTACCTCAGGCCGACGATATGGACGAGCCGCACGAGCGCCGCCGATGCGGCATTCAATGAGGGCCGCGAAGGGGAAACTTCATGTCCGCAGTGATTGAGGTGCAGCATCTACGCAAGTCCTACGGCGACCTCGTAGCAGTCGATGACGTGTCCTTCACCGTCGAGGAAGGCGAGGTCTTCGGGATTCTCGGCCCGAGCGGCTCGGGGAAGAGCACGATCGTGGAATGCATCAAGGGGCTGCGGAACCGGGACGGCGGCGAGATCAACGTACTCGGACTCGACCCCCGCCGGGACCGGGCCGGGGTGACCCAGGAGCTGGATGCCCAGCTGAGGGCGGGGTGCGCGCCCGAGAGGATGCACCTCGCCGAGGCGCTGTCCCTTTACAGCTCCTTCTACCGTGACCCGGCGGACTGGCGGCGTCTCATGGCCTCGCTGGGCCTGGCCCCCGATGCCGAGCCGAACGACGCGTCCGGCGGGGAGATGGAGCTCTCCGCCGCGCTGTCCGCGATCGGCAATCCGCAGGTGGCCATCTTCGACGAGCTGACCACCGAGCTGGACCCGCAGTCCCGGCAGGACACCTGGGAGCTGATCGAGAGCGTCCGGGCCACCGGGCTCACCATCCTCCTGGTCACCCGGTTCCCCGAGGAGGCCGTGCGGCTGTGCGACCGGATCGCGCTGATAGAACGGGGCCGCATCAAGGTGGACGGCACTCCGGCGGGGCTTGCCGAGCGCATGAGGGCCGAGCAGCGCATCCGGTTCCGCCCGTCGGCTCCGTTCGACGAGACCCGGCTCGGGTACCTCGCCGAGGTCAGCGGGGTGGTGCGGAGGGGTGAGGAGATCGTGGTCACCGGCACCAGCGAGGCGCTCGGCCGGATCGTCTCGCTGCTGGCGGACGAGGGGATCGTGGCCGAGCAGCTGCGGGTGACACAGGCCACGCTGGAGGACGCGTTCGCCGCGCCGGACAACGGGCGGCCGGTCAGCCCGTAGCGTCGGAGTGCTCCCCGCGAAGGGCGGGGTGCTCCGTGCCGGTGGCGGGGTGCTCCCCGGGGAGGCGGGCGTCCGAGTGTGGCGTCTGTGTCGCCGACGTCAGTGCGACAGGCACCGCGCCCGTGCGGAACGCGGAGGGACGGGGCCGCCCGAGCCGTGACGGCGCGGCCGGTCCCGCCCTTTCGTCTTCGTCCGCGTGCTGATGACGGTCAAACCACAGCGATATCAGCCTGGTTAGGCGACTTCAGTCCGAACTCCCGGTTCTGGCACGTCTGTTCAGCTCCTGGGCGAATCCGGCCCAGATCTGCGAGTTGCGCCGGGACAGCTCTATGATCAGCTCGATGCAGTGCGAAGGCACCGAGGCGCAGATGTCGTTCATCTCGTTGGCTCCCAGTACGTTCTCCCGGAACATCCGCAGCAGCCGTCGGCCCAGCTCACTCTGGCGCAACGACGGGTCCCGCATGAGTTTTTCGAGTGTGGCCGCGGTCGGCGGACCAGCTGTCACCGGATCCGGTTCCGCCAGCACGGCCTTGACGGTTCCCGGCTCGGCTCTGCCCCGGCTCCGCTGGCTGGGGACGGGCTGGTCACCGCGCTCCAGGCGTCTGCGCACGTCCAGGGCCGTGGCCGGCGACACCCCTGCCGAACGGGCCACCTGGCGCAGCGAGGCGTCGGGGTTGTCCTTGATCAGCTCCGCCACCCGCAGCCGGCCCTGTGCCCCGTCCAGCGGCCTGACCTTGCCGTCCCGTCCGATGCGGAAGTCCGACTGCGGCACGGAGTCGGATGAACGCCGCAGCTCCGCAACTGTCCTGGCACCCAGCCCGGTCGACTTGGCGATGGCCCGATCGGCCATGTTGGGATGCGACTTGAGGATGCGCAGCGCCGCTGCCATGCGGTCGGCCTGCGACAGGGGAAGACCATGTTCGACGTTTGCCTCGACCCCTTTGAGGAAAGCCTCTTCCGGGCTCCCGTCGAAGAACCTGACATCGATGTCTTTCTGGCCCTTGAGGGAGGCGGCCATCAGACGGTGGATGCCGTCGATGACGCACATGGTCCTTCGGTCGAGCAGTATGGGAGGCAACGGGCCGTCTATCGAGGCCAGTTGGAGAACATGCCCCTTGTCCTCGCCCTGTAAGCGTGGCGAGTCACCGAGCAGGATCTGCATGATCGGAACCGAAACGACTTCCGGCTCGCCATCTCCCCGGTCGGCAACTCTGGCCGCTGTTCCGTCTGTCACTGCGAGACTCACCACTGCTCCCCTGACAACTCCAGCTCGGCATATGCCAGCACAAGCCAACAGACGCCGGTGCACGACTCCTGAGACACACCAAGGTCAGCGGTATGTCTGAAACGTCATCCCAGCCCTCCCCCGATTCCACGGTCACTCACGCCGCGTTCGCCAGGTACATCTGGCACGGGGATGCGTACCCCGGACGCCAATGAGGATGCAGAACCGTCAACTCGACAAACTCTTCGACATTTGCAATCAGGTGCTCGGCGTCAAACGCTCGGTAGGCGCGGATGACGCCGCCAGAAAAGGTCGTGACACTACGATGAACACCGCATGACGGTTTTCGCCGCGGTGCGGCAATAACGTCTGCACGCCCAACCGGACGCCGCGACTCTATCCCGTTCAACCCGCGTAGTGCAGACCTTGAACAAGCACCGGCAGAACCCGAAGCGATTCGGAGCATCCTCCATCCGCCTCACCCCGGCACGCGTCATCGGCCGTCCGCCCGGCTCCCTCTGCGTAACGGGAATCCCTCGCGCACCCACCACCGCCCCGACATGCGCAAACCCCGCCGGCGACCGACGCCGGGCCGTGGGCGCTGGGGCGTTTGCGTATGACTGGATCCAATCGTTCAACTGATTCCGGTGTTCAACCGGGCCCTTACCCGCCCGGGCTCCGCGCAAGTGCGCTCAACCGCGCGTCGCGCATCAGCTGAACAGACGGCCGGGGCGCCGAAGCGGAAGCACACGGCCGGGGCCGACGATCTCCGGGACACAAAAACGCAGCGAAGCCCGGATCGGGCCGATTTAGGAACTTCGACCTGAAAACCAGAGCTTCGCTGCATTCGGGGCTGTTGCTTCAGTGGCTGGTCTGCGCCCCACGGCCTGGACGGCAACTCGATGCCCACAGCCGCCTCTTGAGTCCGCGGCTTTTGCGATTCCGTTACTTGCCGACAGCCTCCTTGACCACCTCGCCGACCACCACGTCCCCGCCGTCGCCGGTGGGGGTCTGCGGAACGGCCGGCACGGTGAGTCCGGGCACGGTGAGGTCCGGGACCTTTTTCACCGTCTCCAGGGCGGATTCGATCGCCTCGGTCAGCGAGGGCGAAACCGTGTCGTCGAAGTCCACCTTTGTCACGGCGACATCGGCGTCAGTAGGAAGCGCGTCGGTCGCGAAAGTCGCGCCGGAGAAACCCGACTCCTTCAGGAATACCCCCTCCTCGTCCGTGATCTCACGACTCAGGACCAGGGAGAATTTGTGCCCCATATGGATAACCTTTCAATGAAGCCACGTAATTCGGAACGGTAACCGGGGTCATCGGGACGACACAACGGACGGCCACGTTCCCTCCTTTATACAAATACCATCAGGGAACGTTCGACCTCACCGTTCAACCATGCGGCCCGCCTCTTGTTCGGGTAACTTCGGCGACGGATGCATGAACGTGAGCGGATACCTTGCAGGGTTTCCGGCAACTGGATACGTTCTGCTCCTGCTTGACGATTCAGTGTGACTACCTTCAGGAGCGGCATGTCCCACCCTTCGCCCGGAGACGAACTGTGGTGCAGGCGTTTTCACCCTGCCCAGAAGCCGGCCGCCCGGCTGGTGTGCCTTCCGCACGCGGGTGGGTCGGCGCCTTTCTTTCTGCCGGTGGCGGCAGCGCTGAGTCCGGACGTCGATGTCGTCGCGATCCAGTACCCCGGTCGGCAGGACCGCCGGGCGGAGGCGCCCATCGACGACCTGCCGGTGCTCGTCGACCGCATCTACGAGGTGCTGCGACGCCAGCCCGAACTCCCGCTGACTCTCTTCGGCCACAGCATGGGCGCCGTCATCGGCTTCGAACTCGCCCGCCGCTTCGAGGCCGACGGACAGCGTCCGGTGCGGCTGCTGGCCTCCGGCAGGCGCGCGCCCGGCACGCACCGGGAGGAGACCACCTTCGACAGCGATGAAGCGATCATGGCGGAGGTCCGCAAGCTGAGCGGCACCGCTGCCTCCCTGCTGGACGACGAGGAGATGATGCGGGCCGCGCTGCCCGCGCTCCGCGCCGACTACCGGGCGATCGAGGCGTACCGGTGCGGGCCCGACGTCGCCGTGGACACGCCGATCACCGTGCTGACCGGGGACAGCGACCCCAAGACCACGCTGGACGAGGCGAAGGCCTGGGACCGGCACACCGGGGGCGGCTGCGATCTGCGGGTGTTCACCGGCGGGCACTTCTTCATCAGCGACCGCAGTGCAGAGGTCATGCGGGTCATCGAGGACCACTTCCGGCAGGAAGGCATACGCAGCGCCGGCTGACCGGCTACCCGCAGCGCGGCGCCGGCCGCCCGGTGACGCACTCCGCCGCACCGAAGGCCCCTCAACAACCGTCGCTCAGCGGGTTGTCGAGGGGCCTTCGTGGTGCGCGGTCCGTCGCCGCGACTACGGGCAAGGCCGGGTGCTACGGGGGATGCACCCGGCCTTGGTCTGGGTGCGGACGTACTGCCGTCCGCGTGCCCGTTCGGGCCTCGGCCTGTCCTCGGCCGGCCGCCCCGGCAGTACCACCGCCGGATCCTCGGCGGACGGCCCGTCAGGCGGTCTTCTGCTGCTTCTTCTTCTTGGCGGGCTTCGGGAAGAGGACGCTCACCGTGGACGCGCGGATGATGACCGCCGCCCCGACCAGCGCCAGGGCCGACAGGCCCTGGATCACGGCGTACCAGACCGGGCAGAGGCCGGGGATCAGGTCGACGACGACGATCGCGATCGGCAGGATCACGGTCACCGTGGCCAGGCGGTCGTAGTTCCGCGCGTCTCCCTGAGCGGAGCGGGTGGCCAGCCGGTAGAGCAGCGGGGCGACGATAAGCAGGATGGCGGCCCGGACCCACATGAACGAGCTGGTGTCGTGGCCGGTGATCGCCAGCCCGGCGACCGTCCCCAGGCAGACGAGGCTGATCACGCCGTAGAGGGCGATGTACTTCTTCGCGTTGTTGAAGGCTTCCTGGACCCGGGGGTCTTCGACGTTCGCCGGGGCTGCCGTGGTACCGCTGATGTCCGCCATGTCTTCTCCTCCGTCTGAGCGTGGCACCGACGTTACGGAGCGGACGACGGGAGCGGTATGGGTCTGGACATACGTGTGGGTGGGGCCAGACCCACGCCCGGGCCGGTGCCAGGCGACCGTCCGAGTTGTTCAACTGCCCTTGTCCGCGTGCGCCCGCATGTGCTCTGGTTGTCCTCTACCGGACGAGGAGTGGCGAGACGTGACATCGGCGACCGGCGGTGGCGGACAACTGCTGGCCATCAGCGACCTTCACATCGGCTACCAGGAGAACCGCGCTCTCCTGGAGAGTATGCAGCCCGGATCCGAGAACGACTGGCTGCTGGTCGCCGGGGACGTGGCCGAGCTCGTGGACGACATCCGCTGGGCCCTCAAGACGCTCGCGAGCCGGTTCCGCAAGGTCGTCTGGGCGCCGGGCAACCACGAGCTGTGGACCCATCCACAGGACACCCTCGACCTGCGCGGCACCGCGCGCTACGCGCATCTGGTCGAGATGTGCCGGGAGTTGGGCGTGGTCACCCCCGAGGACCCCTACCCCGTCTGGGAGGGCCCGGGCGGTCCGGTGGCGGTGGCTCCGCTGTTCCTGCTCTACGACTACAGCTTCCTGCCGCCGGGCCACACCACCAAGGAGCAGGGGCTGGCCTACGCGCACAGCACCGGCGTGGTGTGCACGGACGAGTACCTGCTGCACCCCGACCCCTATCCGAGCCGTGAGGCGTGGTGCCGGGCCAGGGTCGCCGAGACCGAGCGCCGGCTCGCCACGGAGATACCCGACGATCTGCCCACCGTCCTTCTCAACCACTACCCGCTCGACCGGCACCCGATGAACGTGCTGTGGTATCCGGAGCTGGCCATGTGGTGCGGGACCGGGCTGACCGCCGACTGGCACCGCCGGTTCCGGGTGGCCGCCATGGTCTACGGACACCTGCACATCCCGCGGACCACCCACCACGAGGGCGTCCGCTTCGAGGAGGTCTCGGTGGGCTACCCCCGCGAATGGCGCAAGCGTTCCGGCGGCCCCCGGGGACCGCACCGCATCCTGCCGGTGGAGGAGGGTTCCGGTGCTTGAGGAGGTGCTCCCCGATTCGGTGGTGGTCGTGGAAGCCCTCAGCGACGACGAGGCCGGCCAGTTCCCGCTCTACCCGGAGGAAGCGGCGCTCGTCGCGAAGGCGGTGGACAAGCGCCGCCACGAGTTCACCACCGTACGCACCTGCGCCCGACGCGCCATGGAGAAGCTGGGCGTGCCACCGCAGCCGGTGCTGACCGGCGAGCGGGGTGCCCCGCGCTGGCCGGAGGGCCTGCGGGGCAGCATGACGCACTGCGACGGCTACCGGGCCGCCGCCCTGGTCCGCTCCGCCGACCTGGCCTCCCTGGGGATCGACGCGGAACCGCACGCCCCGCTCCCCCACGGAGTGCTGGACACCGTCTCCCTGCCCGCCGAGCGGGAGCGACTGGCCGGGCTGGCGGCCCGGCGCCCCGGCGTCCACTGGGACCGGCTGCTGTTCAGCGCGAAGGAGTCGGTCTACAAGGCGTGGTTCCCGCTGACCGGCAAGTGGCTGGGCTTCGAGGAGGCGGACATCCACGTGTGGGACGCCACGGGCGGAGCGACGCAGGGCCGTTTCCGCGCCGATCTGCTCGTTCAGGGGCCGCTGGTGGGCAGCGGGCGGCCGCAGCACTTCGAGGGACGGTGGCTCGTGGGCCAGGGCCTGGTCGCCACCGCGGTGACGGTCCCGCATCCCTGATTCCCGCGCGCCCGGTCGTCCGCGCGCCCGGTCCCCGTACCCGGGCCGGTGCCTTGCGGCGGCGCGCCCGGAGTGGGGTTAGGCCCACGGGCGACGGGGGCGTAGCAGGATACCGGGCGCGGTCCGGTCTCTGTACCTTCGGCGGTATCGGTCAGGAGCTGGCTCCCGGCTGACACAATGATCGCCGTGGGGAAAGGAACGAGCGGATGAGGATACCTCCGGGAGGCGGTCCGCTGCGCTGGTGCGCCGAGTCCGGGCTCGGGCTGTACCGGTCCGCGGTGCTGGTGGTACTCACCTGTGTGATGCCGGTGATCGCCGTGCCCGTCGGGCTCGGCGGCTCCGAGCTGGCCTACTCCTGGACCGCCGGGCTGGAGAAACCCCTGGCCGTCAGCGTGCTGGCGACGTTCGGGGAGACCCTGGTGGTGATCCTCTGGGTTGTCGTCGCACTGTGGATCGTGCACCCGCTGACCAGCCGGGTGCTCGCCAGGGCCGCGCGCCGGTGCGCGGCGGACTGGCTGGAGCTGCGCCCCGAGGTGACCTACCGCACCGTGCCGCCGGTGACGCGCATGGCCACCGGGTTCTGGTGGGACGGCCACGAGTACCACAAGACCGAGCGGGAGGCCCGCCGCCGTGCCAAGGTGCACGCCCGGTTCCACGACCCTCAGCTGCACTGGGACGGCCTGTGGGCGGTGGTCGCGTCGGTCACCGTGCTGCCTGTCTCGGCGCTGCCACTGGTCGCCCTCGCCTTCGGCATCTCCATGGTGCTGACCCCGGCCCTCGTCGGGTACGGCATCGCCGTGATCGCGGCGAGTCTGATCGGCGCTCCCTTCGCATGGCGGATCCTCCGCCCGGTCGGGGCCCGGTTCCTCGGCCCGGTTCCCAGTACCCGTCAGGGCCGCCGTGTGGAGGAGCTGGAGGCCATCCGCGCAGACCTGACACAGACTCAGGCCGCGGAGCTGGAACGTATCGAGCGCGGTCTGCACGACGGGGCGCAGGCGCGGCTGGTCGCGATGGGCATGTCGATGGGCGCCGCCGAGCAGCTCGTCGACACCAAGCCCGAGACCGCGAAGGCGATCCTCGCCGAGGCCCGCGCGACCTCCGCCACCGCACTCGACGAACTGCGCACCCTGGTACGGGGGATCAACCCCCCGGTGCTCGCCGAACGCGGACTGGTCGACGCCGTCCAGGCCCTCGCACTCGACTCGTCGGTGGCCGTCGACGTGCGCGCCCAGGTGCCCTGCCGGCCGGAGCGGCCCCTGGAGTCGGCCGTCTACTTCGCCGTCGCCGAGCTGCTGGCGAACGTGGCCAAGCACGCAGGGGCGGAGCGTGTGACGGTGGAACTCAGCTATGCCACACGGACGCTCACCGCGACCGTGAAGGACGACGGGGTCGGCGGGGCCGATGCCTCGTGCGGCTCCGGACTCAGCGGCATCCAGCGCCGCATGAACTCGTTCGGCGGGCGTCTGGAGATCGACAGCCCGGCCGGAGGCCCTACTCGTATCACTGTGGCGGTGCCGTGCGAATTGTCGTAGCCGAAGACCTCTTCCTGCTCCGGAACGGGATGGTGCATCTCGTCGAGGCGTACGGGCACACCGTGGTCGCCGCCGTCGACTCCGGGCCCGCCACGCTGGAGGCGCTGCTCGAACACCGGCCGGATGTGGCGATCGTGGACGTCCGGCTGCCGCCCACCTTCTCCGACGAGGGGCTGCAGGCGGCGCTCGCCGCGCGCCGGGCCGTGCCAGGACTGCCGGTGCTGATCCTCTCGCAGCACGTCGAGCAGTTGTACGCACGGGAGCTGCTGGCCGACGGGCACGGCGGTATCGGCTACCAGCTCAAGGACCGGGTGCTGGACGCCGACCAGTTCCTGGACGCGCTCAGCCGGGTGGCGAGCGGCGGCACCGCCCTGGACCCCACGGTCGTCTCCAAGCTGCTGGCCCGGCCGACCCGGGCCGATCCGCTTGCGACGCTCACCGAGCGGGAGCGCTCGGCGCTGGCGCTGATGGCCGAGGGGCTGTCCAACGCGGCCATCGCGGGGCGGCTGTTCCTCAGCGAGGGCGCCATCAGCAAGTACACGACCACGATATTCGCCAAGCTCGGTCTCAGCACCGACGACGACACCAACCGCAGGGTTCGTGCCGTCCTCGCCTACCTCGACGCCGAGAACCGCAGCGAGCGGTGACCCCGGCGGTGCCGTCGCCCGCCGGGCGGAGGTGTGGGTGAACGGCCGGTGACCCGGCCGTTCGCACAGAGCGCGGGACCTCAGCCCGCAGCTGTTCCCGCTTCGGCTTCCTGTTCTGCTTCCCTGACCCGGGCGGACAGCTCCCGGGGGGTGGGCCGCTCGAAGACCTCGGAGAGGCTGAGCGAGTGGCCACTGATGTTCTGGAACTCCTGAAGTGCCACGGCGGCCAGCATGGAGTTCCCGCCGCCGGCGAAGAAGTCGGTGTCGGCGTCGGCGTCCTCGCGCCGCAGGATGTTCCGCCACACCGTCACCAGCTGGGCGGTCAGCGTGTCCGGTGGCCCGTCTCCCGGCAGGCCTGGTGCGTTCCGGCCGCCGGGACCTGACGGGTCCTCGGCCGCGCGGCTCGTGCGGCGGGCGGTGACGATCCGCTCCAGCTCCCGGTGGTCCACCTTGCCGCTGCCGTTGACCGGCAGGGAATCGACCGTGACGAGGTCACCGGGGAGCATCGACCGGGACAGCCGCGCGCGTGCGTACTCGCGGACGCTCGCGGTGTCGACCGTACCGTCGGCCGGCGCCAGACAGCCGATGAGCACACCGTCGCCGCTCGGGTCGCCGACCAGGATCACCGCGGCGGCGCCGACCTGGGGGTGCGTGAGGAGGGTCGCCTCGATCTCGCCCAACTCGATTCGGTTGCCGCGGAGTTTGACCTGCCGGTCGCTCCGGCCGAAGAGGTCGATCAGACCGTCCGTACGCCAGCAGGCGACATCGCCCGTGCGGTAGAAGCGGCCGTGCTCGGGGTGGATGCCGAAGCGCTCCGCGTCCAGCTCCGGCCGGCCGTGGTAGCCCAGCGCGACACCCGTACCGGAGATGCACAGCTCCCCGCGGACACCCACCGGCAGGTCACGGCCGTACGAATCGACCACGTGGGTACGGGTGTTGAGGATCGGCCGCCCCACGTCGAGCCGGGCGCCCGGGTCCTCCGCGATCACGCGGGAGGTGGACCAGATGGTCGTCTCGGTGGGGCCGTAGACGTGGTGCAGCTCGCAGCCGGCCGCCAGCAGCTGCCGGGCCAGCGCCAGCGGCACCGGCTCACCCCCGACCAGGACGCTGCGGCCGCGCAGACACTCCGCCGCCCGGTCGATGACCAGCCGCCAGGTCGTCGGCGTCGCCTGGACGAACCGCGCGTCGTACCGGTCCAGCAGCGCGCGCAGCACCCGGCCGTCGCTCCTGGCCGGGTCCGGGGCGGCCACCACCCGGCCGCCGGAGATCAGCGGCACGAACAGCTCAAGCCCGGAGATGTCGAAGGCGAACGTCGTCGTCCACAGCATGGTGTCGCCGGGTGACGCGGCCAGCTGCGCGACGAAGTGCACGGCCAGATTGACCAGGGCCGCGTGGCCGACCAGGGTTCCCTTCGGGCGCCCGGTCGATCCCGAGGTGTACATCAGGTAGGCGCAGGCGGCCGGGTCGACCGGTGCGGCGGGGGCGTCGGCGGCCGGTTGCGGCGGGGCCTCGCAGACCGGTGGCGCGAGCAGTACGGCGGGGCCGTCCTGGCCGCCGATGGCGGCCGTCTCCTCATTCGCCACCAGCACCTTCGCGCCCGAGTCGGAGAGCTGATAGCGGAGCCGGTCCTCGGGGTGGGCGGCGTCCAGCGGCATGTACGCCGCGCCCCCCAGCCAGGTCCCCAGCACCGCAGCCACCAGTTCGGCCCCGCGCGGCAGGGCGATCGCCACGACGTCCCCGGGCCCCAGGCCCGCCTCCCGGACGCAAGCGCCCATGGCGTGTGCGGCGTTCCACAACTGCCGGTAGCTGACGGCGTGTTCCCCGTCCACGACGGCGACCGCCGCGGGTGTCCGCCGCACCTGCTGCTCGACGGCCGCCAGGACCGTGGCGGGGTCGACGGGGCCGGCCGTGTCGTTGGCCGCGCCGATGATCTCGTGGTCCCGCCCGCTCCACCAGCGCACGTCCCCGACTGCCCGGTCCGGGTCTGCCAGGAACGAGGCCAGCACCGCTTCGTAGCGGGCCAGCAGCAGTTCGGCCTGGGCCGCGTCGAAGAGTTCGGTGCGGTAGCACAGGCGCAGCGCGACGGCGCCGTCCGTACCCCGGCCCTGAATGGCCGTCAGTTGGAGATCGAACCGTGCGGCGCCGCTCGTCGTGTCGAAGGGCGTGGCGTCGAGGCCGCCGAGGGAGAAGGTCGGCGGGCCGCCGGGTGTGCGGTACTCGAAGGCGTGCCGGAAGGGCAGCGAGCGACGCGCGGAGCCCCCTGCGGGCATCAGTGCGGGGTGCGCGTCCACGGCCACATCGGCGTGCGCCGTACCCGCGGTGAGCCGCTCGGCGCTGCGCAGCACCAGATCGCGAATGCTCTCCTTACGGTCCGTCCGCAGCCGCAGCGGCACATGGCTGGTGTGCCGGCCGATCGCCCCGGCGGCGTACTGCGGCCGGCGATCGACAGGGAAGCCGACCAGCAGGTCGGGACCGGCGCCGTGGGTCTCCAGCAGCACGTAGTAGGCGGCCAGCAGGACCGCGGACTCCGGTACGCCCATGTCCCGCGCGCACCGTTGGAGTGCCTCCGTGGTGCGCGGCGGAAGGGTGCGGTCGAGCCGGTCGGCGGCCAGGGTCGGCCGGTCGGGCTCGGGCGCGGTGCAGGACAGCTCCAGGTCACCGGTGCTCACGCCCGCCAGTTCCGCGCGCCAGAACGCGAGGCTCCCGGCGCTCGCCACCGGTCCGCTCCGGCCGGGCACCGGTTCGCGGTCCGCACCCGGTGCCGCAGCCGTCGCCCGCTCTCCCTCGTCCCGGCCCTCCTGCTCGTACGCGAGGGCCAGTTCGGCCAGGAGCAGCGGCCCCGAGACCTCGTCGAGTACGAGGTGATGCGCTGTCACGCAGACCAGGTCACTGCCCGCGGAACCGCCGGATGACCGGTCCGTAGTCGACGCGCCGCCGGACGACCGGTCCGTACCCGACGCGCCGACTGACGATCCGTGCGTATCAGAGGCAGCACCGGACGACCCGTGCGTACCCGAGGCTTCGCCCGATGATCCCTCCGTACCCGAGGCGCATTCCGTACCCGGGGAGCGGAACAGGCCCACCCGCACCATCGGGCCGCCGTCCAGGGCGAACGGGGCGGCGGCGACCGGTGCGAGGTCCGCCTGGGACGGCTCGCCGGACAGTTGCGCCTCCCTCACCGGGATCGTGAGATCACCGGCGTCGGCCACCCACTTGACCAGCCGGGCGCCCTCGCTGCGGTAGACGGTGCGCAGCGCCTCGTGCCGCCGCACCAGCACGGCCAGCGCCGCGCGGAGCCGCGTCGCGTCCACCCGGCCGTCGACGGCGAACGCCGCGGACAGGTTGTTCACCGGGGTGTCCGGCACCATCGACTCCAGCAGCCACAGCGCCTCTTCCCCGGGGGAGACGGCCGCCTCTCCCCGGGAGGTCCGGTCGCCGGCGGCTCCGGTCCGGCCGGCCCCCTCCGCAGGTATGTGCTCTTCCGCGGAGTTCCTCACGCCGCTCCTCCTCCGGTGCCCGGCTGGATCCCCAGCTCCTTGTCGATGAGGTCGAACATCTCGTCATCCGTGGCCTCGATGATGTCCTCGTCGGAGGACGCGCTGTCCGCCTCCGCTCCGCGGAACTCCTCCATGATGTTCTCGAAGCGGCTCATGATCTCCGCCTTCCTGCCGCCCCGCCGTGCGATCCCGGAGAGCAGCGACTTGAGGCGGTCGAGCTCGCCGAGCACCGGCGCGTAGTCGATCTCCTGCTCGGCGATCCGCACCAGGAGGTAGCCGGCCAGCTCCGCCGGGGTGGGGTAGTCGAACACCACCGCTGCGGGCAGCCGCAGCCCGAGCGCGCCGCTCATCCGGTTGCGGAACTCCACCGCGGTCAGTGAGTCGAAGCCGAGCTGGCGGAAGTAGCGGGCGGACTCGATGGATTCCGGGCCCGGCCGTCCGAGTACGAGGGCAGCCTGCGTCAGGACCAGATTCAGCACCGCGCCCCGGAGCTGCTCGGGCGGGAGCGCCGCCAGCTGGTTCAGCAGGTTCCGGCCGGCGCCCGGGCCGGGCCCGCCGGCGGTGCGCCGGCCGGGACGGACCAGGCCGGCCACCAGGGCCGGTACGGCACTGCCTGCGCTGCGCAGCGCGGGCAGGTCGAGGCGGGTGGTGACCAGCAGCGGCTCCGTCCTGCCGAGGGCGATGTCGAGCAGTGCGAGCCCGTCGGCATCGGACAGCGGACGCAGTCCCTGGCGCGTCATCCGCTGCCGGTCCGCTGCGGTGAGCTGGCCGGCCATGCCGGACTCCCAGGGCCCCCATGCCAGCGACACGGCGGGCAGACCGCGGTGGTGCCGGTGGGCGGCCAGCGCGTCCAGGAAGGTGTTGCCCGCCGCGTAGTTGGCCTGCCCCGGTGTGCCCAGAACACCGGCGACCGAGGAGAAGAGGACGAAGGTGTCCAGGTCGAGGTGGCGGGTCAGCTCGTGCAGATGCCAGGCGGCGTCCGCCTTCGGCCGCATGACCTGCTCGACGCGCTCCGGGGTGAGCGAACCGAGCACGCCGTCGTCCAGCACTCCCGCGGTGTGCACCACCCCGGTCAGCGGCGACGCCACCGGCACCCCGGCAATCACTGCGGCCAGCTGCTTCCGGTCGGCGGCGTCGCACGCCAGCACCTGGACGGAGCTTCCCGACCCGGCCAGTTCGGCGGCGAGTCGGGGCATCCCCGGGGCGTCCGGGCCCCGCCGCGAGGCGAGCAGCAGCCGCCCGGCCCGGCCGGTCCGCGCCAGGTGCCGTGCGACCAGGCCGCCGAGCGCACCCGAGGCACCTGTCACCAGCACCGTGCTGGTGCCGTGGGCGGCGGGCGGGCGGGCGGCGGACAGCGGCGTGGACACGGCCCGCCCGGCCGTTCCGGCCCGCCCGTGCGCCGACTTTTCCCGTACCGGGGTGTCGGGGGCGCCCGGTTCGGCGACCGCCGGTCGCCCGTCCTGGCCGTCCTGCGCCGCCTTCGTATCCCCGGCTGCCCGTGCCAGCCTCGGCACCCGCACCTCGCCGTCCCGCACCGCGAACTGCGGCTCGCCCAGCGCCGTTCCGGCCACCACCAGGGGCCCGGAGCCCGCGAGGTGCTCCACGTCCGCCAGTACGATCCGTTCCGGGTGCTCGGCAGCCGCCGTACGCACCAGACCGGTGACGCCCGCGTACTCCATCCGTACATCCGCGCCGGAGCCGACGTCCACGCTGCGCTCCGTCACCACCACCAGCTGCGCACCGTCCAGCTCATCCACGGACAGCCACTCGTGGACGGCCTCCAGTACCCGCACCGCGGCCTCGCGTGCCGCCTCGGGAACGGAACCGGCTGCGGAATCCGCGGCCGGACCGGTGCCGGGGACGCAGCAGAGCACCACCGCGCCGGGCACCGGTGCGCCCGCCCGCACCGCGCCGCTCATCTCCGCGACATCCACGTATGCCTGTGCACCGGGCACGTCAAGCCCGCCGTCGTCACCGAGCACCGCCCAGCGGCGGTCCGGCTCTCCTGAGGCGGCCATCGCGTGCCCCGTGCCCCACTCGACCCGGAAGAGCCCGTCCCGGCCCGCTCCGGTGGCCTGTTCCAGGGCCCCGGGAGCGAGCGGTGCGAGAACCACCGAACTGGCGGAGGCGATCGGCAGGCCCGCAGGGTCGGCCAGCTCCACCGACGTGCCCTCGCCGGATGCCGACGGCGCCACTCGCACCCGCGCCACCGTCGCGCCGGACGCGTACAGCCGCACACGGCTCCAGGCACAGGGCAACCACGGTCCCTCGGCGTCCGTCCGTCGCTGCTGCCCGGCCTGGTCCAGTCCGGCCAGGTGGAGCGCGGCGTCCAGCAGTGCGGGATGCACACCGAATCCGGACACCTCGGTGTCCTCGGCCAGCGCGGCCTCCGCAAACACCTCGTCACCGCGCCGCCAGGCAGCGCGCACGCTCTGGAACACGGGCCCGTACGTGAGTCCGGCAGCCGCCAACTCCTCGTACAGTCCGTCCACATCGACCGGGACGGCGCCCGCCGGTGGCCAGTGCGTACTCCAGGCCGCTGTGTCCGCAGCGGCGTCGTCGGTGCCGGCCGGGGCCACGGTGCCCGAGGCGTGCCGCACCCACTCCCCTTCCGGCAGCCGTGCGAACACCGCGATCTCCCGGTGCCCGGCGGCATCGGCCCTGCCGACGGTCACCTGTACCCGTACGGCGCCGCGCCCGGGGAGCACCAGCGGTGAATCGACGAGCAGTTCTTCGACGCGTTCGCAGCCGACCTCGTCGGCCGCCCGTACGGCCATGTCGACCAGCGCCGAGGCGGGAACCACTGCCCGCTCGGCCACCAGCGACTGGCCCAGCCAGGGCTGCGCGGACAGGGACAGCTGCCCGGTCAGCACCACCTCGCCGGATGCCGGCAGCTCGACGGTCGCGCCCAGCAGCGTATGCCCGGGGGGCTCAAGGCCAAGGTCCTCAGCACGGCTCGCGGACGTCATGTTCAGCCAGTAGCGCTGCCGTTGGAAGGCGTAGGTGGGTAGGCCGATACGGTGTGCACCCGTGCCCGTATAGAGCTTCTCCCAGTCCACTGGTACTCCGCGTACGAACGCCTTCGCCAGCGCGGTCAGCAGCGCCCTGGGCTCATCACGGCCCCGGCGCAACACCGGCAACCACACCTCGGCCGAGGTCTCGCCCTCGGTGCGGGTCTGCGGTCCCATGCCGGAGAGGACACCATCCGGCCCGATTTCAACGAAGGTGCGCACCCCGGTCTCACGCATCGCGTCGACGGCGTCGGCGAACCGGACCGCTTCACGCACATGCCGTACCCAGTAGGAGGGGTCAGTGACCTCGTCCGACACAGAACGACCCGTCAACGCCGACACCATCGCCAACCGCGGCTTCTGATAGGCGACTTCAGCGACCGTCTCGGCGAACTCCTCCAGCATCGGCTCCATCAACGGCGAATGGAACGCATGCGACACCCGCAGACGACGCGTCCGCGCACCAGCCAGCGCCAACACCTCCGCAGCCGCCAACACCTCACCCTCGACACCGGAAAGCACCACCGCACGCGGCCCGTTGACCGCAGCCACATCCACACCCGGACGGGCCACAATCACCTCACGGACCCGCTCCTCGGAAGCCTCCACCGCCACCATCGCCCCGCCAGTGGGCAGGCCCTGCATCAAACGACCACGAGCAGCGACTACTGCGCAGGCATCCTCCAACGACCACACCCCGGCTACGTGAGCAGCGGCCAGCTCACCAATGGAATGCCCCGCCACCACCTGCGGGGCAATACCCCACGACTCCAGCAACCGGAAAAGCGCCACCTCGATCGCGAACAGAGCAGGCTGCGCCCACACCGTCGCATCAACACTCCCCCCACCAGGCCAGGACACCTCACCCTCACCGCGCACCACCGCAGCGAGCGAACCCTCAACATGCCCCGACAGACCCGCACACACCTCATCAAACGCCGCCGCAAACACCGGGAAGGCTTCATACAGCTGCCGGCCCATACCGACACGCTGAGCGCCCTGCCCCGTAAAGACAAAGCCGAGCTTGCCCGCAGCCCCCGCGACTCCGCTCACCAGGCCGGGAAGTTCCCGGCCCTCCGCCAACCCATTCAGCCCGGCCATCAGTTCATCCCGATCCGAGCCGAGGACCACCGCCCGGTGCTCCAGCACCGCACGCGAAGACGCCAACGACCAGCCCACATCCACCGGCCGCACACCCGCATCCCGCTCCACAAACTCCGCGAGCCGGCCGGCCTGCCCCGCCAGACCCGCCACCGAACGACCCGAAACCACCCACGGCACCACCGGCAACACCACACCACCGGCCTCGCTCAGAGGAGCGTCCCAGGAAGCAGCAGACTGCTCAACGGCCGGAGCCTCTTCGATGATCACGTGCGCGTTGGTGCCGGAGAACCCGAAGGACGACACCCCGGCACGACGCGGACGCCCACCCGTCTCGGGCCACGGCACCGGCTCAGTAACCAGCCGCACCGCCCCCGCATCCCAGTCCACATGCGAGGACGGCTCATCGGCGTGCAGGGTCTTCGGTACCTGCCCGTGCTGGAGGGCCAGCACCATCTTGATCATTCCGGCCACGCCCGCAGCGGCCTGCGCGTGGCCGATGTTCGACTTCACCGAACCCAGCCAGAGCGGCCGGTCCTCCGGACGGCCCCGTCCGTAGGTCGCCAGCAGGGCCTGCGCCTCGATCGGGTCGCCCAGCCGTGTTCCCGTGCCGTGGCCCTCCACCACGTCCACACCGTCCGTGCTGACACCTGCACTGGCCAGTGCCGCCCGGATGACGCGCTGCTGAGAGGGGCCGTTGGGTGCGGTGAGGCCGTTGGACGCACCGTCCTGATTGACGGCCGAACCACGCACCACCGCGAGCACCTTGTGACCGTTCCGCCGGGCATCCGAGAGCCGCTCCACGACCAGGACACCGACACCCTCACCCCAGCCGGTACCGTCCGCGCCCTCCGCATACGCCTTGCAGCGACCGTCCGACGCGAGCCCACGCTGCCGCGAGAAGTCGATGAACGTGACCGGGGTGGACATCACGTTGACGCCGCTGACCAGTGCCAGCGTGCTCTCACCTGAACGCAGCGACTGGCTTGCCAGGTGGAGTGCCACCAGCGAGGAGGAGCACGCCGTGTCCACCGTCACCGCCGGGCCCTCAAGACCCAGCGCATAGGCCACCCGGCCCGATGCGACCGACCCGGTGGCGCCGAGGCCGACGTACCCCTCGGCCTCCTCCGGCAGTCCGGTGGCCGAGAGGTAGTCATGGTGGAACATGCCCGTGAACACACCCGTCGCGGTGGCGTGCAGGTCGGTCGGGGCGATCCCGGCGTCCTCCAGCGCCTCCCAGGAGGTCTCAAGCAGCAGCCGCTGCTGCGGGTCCATCACCAGAGCCTCACGCGGGCTGACCCCGAAGAACTCCGCGTCGAACGTAGCCGCGTCGTAGAGGAATCCGCCCTCCCCCACCAGGCTCTTGCCCGCCGCGTCCGGGTCGGGGTCGACCACGTCGGCCGGCCAGCCGCGGTCCAGGGGGAAGGGGCCCACGCCGTCCTCTCCGGCGGCCAGCATCCTCCAGAACTCGGCGGGGGACGAGGCGCCGCCCGGAAAGCGGCACGCCATCCCGACGATCGCCACCGGGTCGTCGTCCCCCGGACGGCCTTCCGCAGCCACACCGGCCGCTCCCGGGCGCGTGGCGTCCGCGGACAGCGCGTTCCCCTCACCGACCAGTTCGGTCAGGGCGAATCCCGCCAGCGCGGCGGGGGTCGGGTAGTCGAACACCGCGGTGGCCGGCAGCCGCAGCCCGGTCGCCTTGCTGAGCCGGTTGCGCAGCTCCACGGCGGTCAGGGAGTCGAAGCCGATGTCGCGGAACGGACGGTCCGCGTCGAGACTGCCGGGCCCGGCCATGCCCAGCACCAGGGCGGCCTGGGTGATGACGAGGTCCTGGAGCAGCGCCTGCCCTTCGGCCCTGCCCAGGCCTGCCAGGCGTGCGGCCAGGACGTTCCGGTCCTCGGCGGCCGGCTGTCCGGCCGTACGGCGGGCGGGCTGCGAACCCGCGCGGCTCCCCCGTACGAGCCCGGAGAGCAGCGGCGGGACTTCGCCGGTACGGTGCAGCGCGGCCGGGTCCAGCTCGGCAGCCACCAGCAGCGACTCGGACCGGCCAACGGCCGCGTCCAGCACCGCGAGCCCGCGCGTGTCGGACAGCGGCCTGAGTCCCTGGCGGGCCATCCGCTGCAGGTCGGCCTCGGCCAGTTCGCCGACCATGCCCTGGTCCCAGGGCCCCCAGGCCAGCGAAACGGCGGGCAGACCCTGCTGGTGGCGGTGCGCGGCCAGGGCGTCGAGGAAGGTGTTGCCCGCCGCGTAGTTGGCCTGTCCGGCGTTACCGACCACGCCCGCGATGGACGAGAACAGTACGAAGGTGTCCAGGCTCAGGCCCAGGTCCCGGGTCAGCTCGTGCAGGTTCCAGGCCGCGTCCACCTTGGGCCGCATGACCCGCTCGACCCGCTCCGGCGTCAGCGATGCGAACAGCCCGTCGTCCAGCACCCCGGCCGCATGCACGACGCCTGTCAGCGGCACATCCCTGAGCACGTCCGCGAGCTGCGCCCGATCGGACACATCACATGCCACGGCGGTGACCTGAACACCCAGCTCCGCGATCCCGGCGCTGAGGGTCTGCATTCCGGGGGCTTCGCCACCGCGGCGTGAGACTAGCAGTAGCCGCTCGGCCTGTCCGCTCCGCGCCAGATGCCGGGCCACCAGACCGCCCAGCACACCGGTGGCACCGGTGATCAGGACCGTACGCGGATGACGCTCCTGGTCGGTGGACGGGGGTGTGGAGGGGGCCGTGGAGCGTACCCGGGCCAGCCTCGGCACGCGCAGCTGTCCGTCCCGGAAGGCGATCTGCGGCTCGCCCAGGCCCAGTCCGGCTCGCAGCCGGTCCGCAACGTCCGCCGTGGACGCGTCGTCCACATCGACGAGCAGGATCCGGCCGGGGTTTTCCGTCTGCGCCACCCGTATCAGGCCCCAGACCGGGGCAGCAGCCAGCTCTATCGGTGTCTCGGGTCCGGCGTCCACCGCACGCTCGGTCACCACCAGCAGCCGCGCACCGGACAGCACATCCGCCGCCAGCCACTGCTGCACCAGCTCCAGTACATCCACCGCGGTCCGATGCGCCGCAGCCGCGAGGGCTCCGGTGCTCACCTCGGGTACGACCCGCACCACGACGGCTTCCGGGACCTCAGCCCCGGCCCCGACCGCCGCCGCCAGCCCGGCCACATCCGGGTAGGCGACCGCACCCGGCAGCTCCGCGCCGACGCCTTCCGCCGTTCCTCTGAGCACGGCCCACCGGCCGGACGGCTCCCGTTGCCCGTCCGGCGCCGAACTCGCGGCCGGGGCAGGCACCCACTCGACCCGGAATAGGGCGTCTTCGGCGGCATGCGCACCAGCTCCGAGTTCCTGAGCCGACACGGTCCGCAGCGCCAGCCTGCCTACCGAGGCGACTATTTCGCAGGTCGCGTCGGCCAGCGTCACCGTCAGCCCATCGCCCGAGGCGGCCGGCGTCACCCGTACCCGCGCCGCCGCCGCGTCCGAGGCGTGCACCATCACGTCGCTCCACGCGAACGGCAACGCCAGACGGTCATCCCCGGTGTGCGCGGCGGCCACGTGCAGGGCGGCATCGAGCAGCGCGGGGTGCAGACCGAACCCGGCCACACTCACGTCTCCCGGCAGGGCGACCTCGGCGAAGAGTTCCGTACCGCGTCGCCAGGCCGCCCGTACGCCCTGGAACACCGGGCCGTAGCCAAGACCACGCTCCGCCAATCCCGGGTAGAAGCTCTCCAGGTCAAGGGCCTCCGCGTCGGCCGGAGGCCACTGCTTGAAGCCGTCGCCACTTCCTTCAGCCGCTGCCCCGGCCGCCGAGAGCACACCCGCCGCATGCCGGGTCCACTCCCCTTCCGGCGAAACATCCTCGTCCTGGGCATGAATGCTGACCGCACGGTGACCGGACTCATCCGGTACCTCCACCGTCACCTGCACCCGCACGCCACCAACCGAGGGCAGTACGAGGGGCGCTTCACTCAGCAGCTCATCAACGCGCGAGCAGCCCACCTCGTCCCCGGCCCGCACCGCCAACTCCACCAACGCAGCACCCGGCACCACCACCCGACCCGCCACCACATGATCCGCAAGCCACGACTGCGAGGACAAGGACAACCGCCCCGTCAACACCACACCACCACCCGCAGACAGCACTACTACAGCGCCCAACAGCGGATGCCCCGGAGATGCCAGACCAAGATCCTCAGCACGGCTGTCACTGGCCGCCTCCAACCAGAAACGCTGCCGCTGGAAGGCATAGGTCGGCAGGTCAACGCGGCGCGCACCGGTACCGGCATAGACGTTCTGCCAGCCCACCGGCACCCCGCGTACGAACGCCTTCGCCAGCGCGGTCAGCAGCGCCCTCGGCTCATCACGGCCCCGGCGCAGCACCGGCAACCACACCTCGGCCGAGGTCTCGCCCTCGGCACGGGACTGCGCCCCCATCCCGGACAGCACACCGTCCGGGCCAAGCTCCAGGAAGGTGCCCACCCCGAGCCCACGCATACTCTGCGCGGCATCGGCGAACCGGACGGCCTCACGCACATGCCGCACCCAATACGACGGATCCATCACCTCATCCGCCACGGGACGACCCGTCAGCGCCGACACCATCGCCAACCGCGGCCGGTGACACTGGACTCCAGCGACCGTCGCGGCGAACTCCTCAAGCATCGGCTCCATCAACGGCGAATGGAACGCATGCGACACCCGCAGACGACGCGTCCGCGCACCAGCCTGTGCCAGCTCCTCCGCCGCCGCCAACACCTCACCCTCGACACCGGAGAGCACCACCGCACGCGGCCCGTTGACCGCAGCCACATCCACACCCGGACGGGCCACAATCACCTCACGCACCCGCTCCTCGGAAGCCTCCACCGCCACCATCGCCCCGCCAGTGGGCAGGCCCTGCATCAAACGACCACGAGCAGCCACCACCGCACAGGCATCCCCCAACGACCACACCCCGGCTACGTGAGCAGCGGCCAGCTCACCAATGGAATGCCCCGCCACCACCTGCGGGGCAATACCCCACGACTCCAGCAACCGGAAAAGCGCCACCTCGATCGCGAACAGAGCAGGCTGCGCCCACACCGTCGCATCAACACTCCCCCCACCAGGCCAGGACACCTCACCCTCACCGCGCACCACCGCAGCGAGCGAACCCTCAACATGCCCCGACAGACCCGCACACACCTCATCAAACGCCCCCGCAAACACCGGGAAGGCTTCATACAGCTGCCGGCCCATACCGACACGCTGAGCGCCCTGCCCCGTAAAGACAAAGCCGAGCTTGCCCGCGCTACCGTCCGCAGCACCGCTCACCACGCCCGGCACCTCACGGCCCTCAGCCAACCCACCCAACCCGGCAGCCAGTTCATCGCGATCCGAGCCGAGGACCACCGCCCGGTGCTCCAGCACCGCACGCGAAGACGCCAACGACCAGCCCACATCCACCGGCCGCACACCCGCATCCCGCTCCACAAACTCCGCGAGCCGGCCGGCCTGCCCCGCCAGACCCGCCACCGAACGACCCGACACCACCCACGGCACCACCGGAAGCACCACACCACCCACACCAGCAGCGGTACCGGCCGCATCAGCGGACTCGTCCTCAAGCTGGGGCGCTTCCTGGGGCTGTTCGATGATGACGTGGGCGTTGGTGCCGGAGAACCCGAAGGACGACACCCCGGCACGACGCGGACGCTCGCCCGTCTCCGGCCACGGCATCGCCTCGGTGACCAGCTGTACCGCGCCCGCGTCCCAGTCCACGTGTGAGGACGGGTTCTCGGCGTGCAGCGTCGCGGGCACCACACCGTGCTGCATCGCGGCGACGACCTTGATGATGCCTGCCACACCCGCGGCGGCCTGCGCATGGCCGATGTTCGACTTCACCGAACCCAGCAGCAGCGGACGGCCATCGGGCCGCTCCTGCCCGTAGGTCGCCAACAGCGCCTGCGCCTCGATCGGGTCGCCCAGCGCCGTCCCGGTGCCGTGCCCCTCGACCACGTCCACATCGGCCGACGCAAGTCCCGCGTCGGCCAACGCCGCCCGGATCACCCGTCGCTGCGACGGACCGTTCGGGGCCGTCAGACCGTTGGACGCACCATCCTGATTGACGGCGCTGCCGCGCACCACCGCCAGCACCTTGTGACCGTTCCGCCGGGCATCCGAGAGCCGCTCCACGACCAGGACGCCGACCCCCTCACCCCACGCGGTGCCGTCCGCGCCCTCGGCGTAGGACTTGCAGCGTCCGTTCAGAGCCACGGCTCGCTGCCGCGAGAAGTCGATGAACGTGTTGGGGGTGGACATCACCTTCACCCCGCCGGCCAGCGCCAGGGTGCTCTCCCCCGACCGCAGCGACTGAGCAGCCAGATGGAGCGCCACCAGCGACGACGAGCACGCCGTATCGATCGTCACCGCCGGGCCCTCAAGCCCCAGTACGTACGCCACGCGCCCGGAGGCGACCGACGCCGTGGCGCCGACGCCGACGTACCCCTCGACCTCCTCCGGCATCGAGTGCGACGGCAGATAGTCGTGGTAGAAGAGCCCGGTGAACACGCCGGTCGAACTGCCCCGCAGATCGGTCGGGTCGATGGCGGCGTTCTCCAGCGCCTCCCAGGAGGTCTCCAGGAGCAGCCGCTGCTGCGGGTCCATCGCAAGGGCCTCACGCGGGCTGATCCCGAAGAACCCGGCGTCGAACTCGGCCGCGTCGTAGAGGAATCCGCCCTCGCCGGAGAGGGTTTTGCCTGCGGCATCCGGGTCGGGGTCCACCAGGTCCTGGGGCCAGCCGCGGTTGTCCGGGAAGGGGCCGATCCCGTCGCCACGCGACTCCACCAGCTGCCACAGCTCGTCCGGCGAGGAAACCCCGCCCGGGAACCGGCAGGCCATCCCGACGATGGCCACGGGTTCCGGCCGGTGTTCCTCCATCTCCCGCAGGCGCTCCCGGGCCTGGGCGAGGTCGGTGGTGACCCGCTTGAGATAGTCGCGAAGCTTCTCTTCGTTCGCCATCCGATTGACGCCTTCCTCACTACGCACGGTGGTACGGCGACGTACTCAGAGCCCGAGCTGGTTGTCGATGAAGTCGAACATGTCGTCGTCGCTGGCCGACTGGATACGGTCGGCGACCGAGGTGCCGTCGTCGTCACCGTCGTCGGTTCCGGCGGTCCCGTTCAGCGTGCCCAGAATGTCTTTGAGCCGGGCAGTGACCCGTAGCCGCGCGGCCTCGTCGGCCATCAGCCCGGCGATCGCAGCCTCGATCCGGTCGAGTCCGGAGTGGGCCGCGAGCGCGTCCGATTCCTCGGACGCGGAGCCGAGCATCTCCTCGGCGAGGTAGCCGCCCAGCGCAGCCGGGCTCGGGTGGTCGAAGACCACGGTGGGCGGCAGCCGCAGCCCGGTGGCGCTGTTCAGACGGTTGCGCAGTTCGACGGCGGTGAGCGAGTCGAAGCCGACGTCGCGGAAGGAGCGGGCCGCGTCCAGGCGGCCGGGCCCGGACATGCCCAGCACCTGGGCGGACTGCGCCAGGACCAGGTCCCGCAGGGTCTCAAGGGCCTCGCTCCGGTCCAGCAGGCCCAGCTGCTCGGCGAGCCGCTGCTGTGCTTCGGCCTGCCCCGGGACGCTGCGCCGCCCGTCGACTGCCGGACGGGCGGGCCCGCCTGCGTGCGGACCGCGTACCAGCCCGGAGAACAGGGGCGGGACTTCGCCGGTACGGTGCAGCGCGGCCGGGTCCAACTCGGCGGCCACCAGCAGTGGTTCCACTCGGCCCCTTGCGGAGTCCAGCACGGCGAGTCCGCGCGCGTCGGTGAGTGGCAGCAGCCCCTGCCGGGCCAGTCGCTGACGTTCGGCGTCGGTGAGCTGCCCGGCCATGCCGGACTCCCAGGGTCCCCAGGCCAGCGAAACAGCGGGCAGTCCCTGCTGGTGGCGGTGCGCGGCCAGGGCGTCGAGGAAGGTGTTGCCCGCCGCGTAATTGGCCTGCCCGGCGTTACCCACCACGCCAGCGACGGACGAGAACAGCACAAAGGTGTCCAGCTCCATGCCCAGATCCCGGGTCACCTCATGCAGATTCCAGGCAGCATCCACCTTCGGCCTCAGCACCGCCCCCAACCGCTCCAGGGAGAGCAAACCGACGATCCCGTCATCCAGCACCCCAGCCGCATGCACCACACCCGTCAGCGACACACCCTTGAGAACATCCACAAGCTGCTCCCGGTCACCCACATCACAAGCAGCGACAGTGACCCGAACACCCAACCCATCCAGATCACCGACAAGATCCGGCATCCCCGGGGCCTCCCCACCACGCCGGGAAACCAGCACCAGGTGATCCGCCTGCCCACTCTCCGCCAGATGCCGCGCCACCAGACCACCCAGCACCCCGGAGGCACCGGTCACCAGCACGGTGCCCGGCCGGGTCGTACGGGTCGCGACTTCGTCGGACGGTGTTGCACCGGACCCAAGGTCTCTATGAACGGCTGTTGTTGTCGCTGGTGTTGTCGCTGGTGTTGTCGTACTGATCGATGCCGTACGGGTCAGTCTGGGCACCCGGATCTGTCCGTCCCGGAGCACCCACTGCGGCTCGCCCAGCTCCACGCCGGCGCTCAGCCAGCCGGCCAGCTCGGCATCGGGGACGGACGTGTCGTCCACGTCGGCCAGCAGGATCCGGCCGGGGTTCTCCGTCTGCGCCACCCGTATCAGGCCCCAGACCGGGGCAGCAGTCAGCTCCACCGCGGCCTCAGGTCCAGCATCCACCGCACACTCGGTCACCACCAGCAGCCGCGCACCGGACAGCACATCCGCCGCCAGCCACTGCTGCACCAGCTCCAGTACATCCGCTGCGGTCCGATGCGCCGCAGCCACAACACCCTTTACCTCCGGTGGAGTTGCGGCCCGTACTACGACAGTACGGGGGACCTCGGCACCGGCCTCGACCGCCTCAACCAACGTCGGAAGGTCCGGGTACGCCGTGGCGCCCGGGACGTTCTCGCCGAGCACGGCCCACGGGACCGCCGCCTCGCCGGAACCACTCGCCGCCACCGCAGCGGGCACCCACTCCACCGTGAACAGGCCATCAGAGGGACCGGCAGTGGCAGCAAGGTCGAACAGCTTCAGGGTCAGGCCGCCGACGGCGGCGATCGGTGCGCCGTCGGTGTCCGCGAGGGTCAGGGAGAGAGCGTCGCCCTGTGTGTCGACCCGGACACGGGCCACCCGCGCATTGGTCGCATACAACTCAACATCCCGCCACGCAAACGGCACCTCCAGCCCGCCCGCACGCTCCCCAACACCCACACTCACATGCAACGCCGCATCCAACAGGGCCGGATGCAACCCGAACCCCTCCACCGCCACATCCTCCGACAGCGCAACCTCAGCGAACAGCTCCGCACCACGACGCCAAGCCGCCCGCACACCCTGGAACACCGGGCCATAGCCAAGACCACGCTCCGCCAAACCCGGGTAGAAGCTCTCCAGATCAACGACCTCCGCACCGGACGGCGGCCACTGAGCCAACCCGTCTGGCACTTCGGCAGCCACCCCGGCCGGAGCAAGCACACCTACCGCATGACGCGTCCACTCCCCCTCCGGCGAAACATCCTCGTCCTGGGCATGAATGCTGACCGCACGGTGACCGGACTCATCCGGTACCTCCACCGTCACCTGCACCCGCACCCCACCAACCGAGGGCAGCACAAGCGGCACCTCGCTCAGCAGCTCATCGACGCGCGAGCAGCCCACCTCGTCCCCGGCCCGCACCGCCAACTCCACCAACGCAGCACCCGGCACCACCACCCGACCCGCCACCACATGATCCGCAAGCCACGACTGCGAGGACAAGGACAGACGTCCCGTCAACACCACACCACCAGCAGACAGCGCTACCGCAGCACCCAACAGTGGGTGGCCAACGGCCGATTGGCCCAACTCCGCCGCGTCCGAACGGGCGGAGGGGGTCGGTAGCCAGTAGCGCTGCCGTTGGAAGGCGTAGGTGGGCAGGCCGATACGGTGTGCACCCGTGCCCGTATAGAGCTTCTCCCAGTCCACTGGTACTCCGCGTACGAACGCCTTCGCCAGCGCGGTCAGCAGCGCCCTCGCCTCATCACGGCCCCGGCGCAACACCGGCAACCACACCTCATCGGGAGCCTCGCCCTCGGTGCGGGTCTGCGGTCCCATGCCGGAGAGGACACCATCCGGGCCGATTTCAACGAAGGTGCGCACCCCGGTCTCACGCATCGCGTCGACGGCATCGGCGAACCGGACCGCTTCACGCACATGCCGCACCCAGTACGACGGATCCATCACCTCATCCGCCACGGGACGACCCGTCAACGCCGACACCATCGCCAACCGCGGCTTCTGATAGGCGACTTCAGCGACCGTCGCGGCGAACTCCTCAAGCATCGGCTCCATCAACGGCGAATGGAACGCATGCGACACCCGCAGACGACGCGTCCGCGCACCAGCCTCTGCCAACACCTCCGCAGCCGCCAACACCTCACCCTCGACACCGGAAAGCACCACCGCACGCGGCCCGTTGACCGCAGCCACACCCACACCCGGACAGGCCACAATCACCTCACGCACCCGCTCCTCGGAAGCCTCCACCGCCACCATCGCCCCACCCACAGGCAGGCCCTGCATCAAACGACCACGAGCAGCCACCACCGCACAGGCATCCCCCAACGACCACACACCCGCCACATGAGCAGCGGCCAGCTCACCAATGGAATGCCCCGCCACCACCTGCGGAACAACACCCCACGACTCCAGCAACCGGAAAAGTGCCACCTCGATCGCGAACAGCGCGGGCTGCGCCCACACCGTCGCATCAACACTTCCGCCACCCGGCCAGGACACCTCACCCTCACCGCGCACCACCGCAGCGAGCGAACCCTCAACATGCCCCGACAGACCCGCACACACCTCATCAAACGCCCCCGCAAACACCGGGAAGGCTTCATACAACTGCTGGCCCATACCGACACGCTGAGCGCCCTGACCGGTAAAGACAAAGCCGAGCTTGCCCGCACTACCGTCCGCAGCACCGCTCACCACGCCCGGCAGCTCACGGCCATCCGCCAACCCACCCAACCCGGCGGCCAGTTCATCGCGATCCGAGCCAAGGACCACGGCCCGGTGCTCCAACACCGCACGCGAAGAAGCCAACGACCAGCCCACATCCACCGGCCGCACACCCGCATCCCGCCCCACGAACTCCGCCAACCGGCCGGCCTGCCCCGCCAGACCCGCCACCGAACGACCCGAAACCACCCACGGCACCACCGGCAACACCACACCACCGGCCTCGCTCAGAGGAGCGTCCCAGGAAGCAGAAGCCCGCTCGTCAACCGGAGCCTCTTCGATGATCACGTGCGCGTTGGTGCCGGAGAACCCGAAGGACGACACCCCGGCACGACGCGGACGCCCACCCGTCTCAGGCCACGGCACCGGCTCAGTAACCAGCCGCACCGCCCCCGCATCCCAGTCCACATGCGAGGACGGGCTCTCCGCATGGAGCGTGGCAGGAACCAAGCCGTGCTCCATCGCGGCCACCATCTTCACGATGCCCGCCACACCCGCAGCGGCCTGGGCGTGACCGATGTTCGACTTCACCGAACCCAGCAGCAGCGGCCGGCCATCGGGCCGCTCCCGTCCGTAGGTCTCCAACAGTGCTTGTGTTTCGATCGGATCACCCAGGCGTGTTCCCGTGCCGTGGCCCTCCACCACGTCCACATCGGCGGGTGCCAGATCCGCATCGGCCAATGCCGCCCGGATCACCCGCTGTTGGGAGGGGCCGTTGGGTGCGGTGAGGCCGTTGGACGCACCGTCCTGATTGACGGCCGACCCACGTACCACCGCAAGCACCTTGTGACCGTTCCGCCGGGCATCCGAGAGCCGCTCCAGCACCAGGACACCGACACCCTCACCCCAGCCGGTACCGTCCGCGCCCTCTGCATACGCCTTGCAGCGACCGTCCGACGCGAGCCCACGCTGGCGCGAGAAGTCGATGAACGTGCCGGGGGTGGACATCACCGTCACCCCGCCGGCCAGCGCCAGCGTGCTCTCCCCCGACCGCAGCGACCGGGCAGCCAGATGGAGCGCCACCAGTGAGGAGGAACACGCCGTGTCCACCGTCACCGCCGGGCCCTCAAGGCCCAGCGCATAGGCCACCCGGCCGGAGGCCACCGAACCCATACCGCCGGTGCCGAGGTACCCCTCGGCCTCCTCCGGCACGGCATGCCAGGGCAGGTAGTCGTGGTAAAAGAGCCCCGCGAACACGCCGGTTCCGCTGCCCCGCAGCCCGGTGGGGTCGATGCCGGCGTTCTCCAGCGCCTCCCAGGAGGTCTCAAGCAGCAGCCGCTGCTGCGGGTCCATCACCAGAGCCTCACGCGGGCTGACCCCGAAGAACTCCGCGTCGAACGTAGCCGCGTCGTAGAGGAATCCGCCCTCCCCCGAGACGCTTTTGCCCATGGCGTCCGGGTCCGGGTCCACCAAGTCCTCGGCCCATCCACGGTCCGACGGGAAGGGGCCGATCGCGTCGCCGCGCGACTCCACCAGCTGCCACAGCCCCTCGGGGGATGACACCCCACCAGGGAACCGGCACCCCATGCCGACGATGACGACCGGATCGTCGTCCACACGTGCGCCGCCGGCCACCGGGGCGGTGCCGGGGGCCGGTACGCCGACGTCCTCGCCGAGCAGTTCGGCTCGTACGTATTCCGCCAGCGCGGCGGGGGTGGGGTGGTCGAATACGGCGGTGGCCGGAAGTCGTAGACCCGTCGTCCTGTTCAGCCGGTTGCGCAGCTCGACCGAGGTCAACGAGTCGAAGCCGGTGTCCCGGAAGGAGCGTCCGGACTCGACGGACTCCGGCCCTGCCATCCCCAGGACCAGCGCGGCCTCCGTCGCCACCAGGTGGAGGACGGTCTCGGACCGCTCGTCGGGGCCGAGCCCGGCGAGCCGTCCAGCCAGCGTGTTCCGGCCATCGGCGGCCGGCTCGGCGGCCGTGCGGCGGACGGGCTGTCGGCCGCTGCGCGTTCCCGGCAGCAGTCCGGAGAGCAACGGGGGCACCTCTCCGGCGCTGCGCAGCGCGGCCGGGTCGAATCCAGCGGTGACCAGCAGGGCGCTGTCGGTACGGACGGCGGCGTCCAGCAGGGCCAGCCCGGCCGGTGCGGACAGCGGCCGCAGCCCCTGTCGGGACATCCGGTGCCGGTCCACATCGTTCAGAGCGCGGACCATGCCGGACTCCCAGGGTCCCCAGGCCAGCGAAACAGCGGGCAGACCCTGCTGATGGCGGTACGCGGCCAGGGCGTCGAGGAAGGTGTTGCCCGCCGCGTAATTGGCCTGCCCGGCGTTACCCACCACGCCCGCGACGGACGAGAACAGCACAAAGGTGTCCAGCGCCATGCCCAGATCCCGGGTCACCTCATGCAAATTCCAGGCCGCATCCACCTTCGGCCTCAGTACCGCCCCCAACCGCTCCAGGGAGAGCAAACCGACGATCCCGTCATCCAGCACCCCAGCCGCATGTACGACGCCTGTCAGCGGCACATCCCTGAGCACTTCCGCGAGCTGCTCCCGGTCGCCCACATCACAAGCAGCGACAGTGACCCGAACACCCAACCCATCCAGATCACCGACAAGATCCGGCATCCCCGGGGCCTCCCCACCACGCCGGGAGACCAGCACCAGGTGATCCGCCTGCCCACTCTCCGCCAGATGCCGCGCCACCAGACCACCCAGCACCCCGGAGGCACCGGTCACCAGCACGGCGCCCGGCCGGTGCTCCCCTTCCGGGGACGGAGGCGAGGACGGCAGACGTACCAGCCGTGGCACTCGAATTCTGCCGCCCCGCACCACGAACTGCGGCTCGTCCAGGGCCACTCCGGCCAGCAGCCGGTCGGCTGTCTCGTCGGTGGAGACCTCGTCCACGTCGGCCAGCAGGATCCGGCCGGGGTTCTCCGTCTGCGCCACCCGTATCAGGCCCCAGACCGGGGCGGCAGCCAGCTCCACCGGTGCCTCGGGGCCGGCGTCCACCGCACGCTCGGTCACCACCAGCAGCCGCGCACCGGACAGCACATCCGCCGCCAGCCACTGCTGCACCAGCTCCAGTACATCCGCTGCGGTCCGATGCACCGCAGCCACAACACCCTCGGGGCCGGCTGCCGACAGGGCCGGGGCCACCACGGTCCGAGGGACCTTTGCCCCCGCTTCGACCGCCTTCACCAGTGCCGCCACATCCTGGTACGCCACCGCTCCCGGGATCCCGGACCCGGCGCCGGCCGTTCCGCCGAGCACCACCCACCGGTCGCCGGCCGGCTCCGACTCCCTCTCCTCTGCGGGCTGGGTCTCTGGGGCGGGAACCCACTGGATCCCGTACAGGCCATCATCTGCTTCGGCAGTGGGAGCCGTGAACGACCGCAGGGTCAGGCCGCCGACGGCGGCGATCGGTGCGCCGTCGGTGTCCGCGAGGGTCAGGGAGAGAGCCTCGCCCTGCGTGTCGACCCGGACACGGGCCACCCGCGCATTGGTCGCGTACAACTCAACATCCCGCCACGCAAACGGCACCTCCAGCCCGCCCGCACGCTCCCCAACACCCACACTCACATGCAACGCCGCATCCAACAGGGCCGGATGCAACCCGAACCCCTCCACCGCCACATCCTCCGACAGCGCAACCTCAGCGAACAGCTCCGCACCACGACGCCAAGCCGCCCGCACACCCTGGAACACCGGGCCATAGCCAAGACCACGCTCCGCCAAACCCGGGTAGAAGCCAGCCAGATCGAGGGCCTCCGCATCAGCCGGAGGCCACTGAGCCAACCTGTCTGGCACTTCGGCAGCCACCCCGGCCGGAGCAAGCACACCCGCCGCATGACGCGTCCACTGCCCTACCCGCGAAACGTCCTCGTCCTGGGCATGAATGCTGACCGCACGGTGACCGGACTCATCCGGTACCTCCACCGTCACCTGCACCCGCACCCCACCAACCGAGGGCAGCACGAGGGGCGCTTCACTCAGCAGCTCATCGACCCGCGAACAACCCACCTCGTCCCCGGCCCGCACCGCCAACTCCACCAACGCAGCACCTGGCACCACCACCCGACCCGCCACCACATGATCCGCAAGCCACGACTGCGAGGACAAGGACAACCGCCCCGTCAACACCACACCACCACCCGCAGACAGCACTACTACAGCGCCCAACAGCGGATGCCCCGGAGATGCCAGACCAAGATCCTCAGCACGACTGTCACTGGCCGCGTCCAACCAGAAACGCTGCCGCTGGAAGGCATAGGTCGGCAGGTCAACACGGCGTGCACCGGTACCGGCATAGACGTTCTGCCAGCCCACCGGCACTCCGTGTACGAACGCCTTCGCCAGGGCGGTCAGCAGCGCCCTCGGCTCATCACGGCCCCGGCGCAGCACCGGCAACCACACCTCATCGGATGTGTCACCCTCGGCACGCGTTTGCGGCCCCATCCCACACAGCACACCGTCCGGGCCAAGCTCCAGGAAGGTGCCCACCCCGGTTTCGCGCATCGCCTCGACAGCATCCGCGAACCGGACGGCCTCACGCACATGCCGCACCCAATACGACGGATCGGCCACCTCGTCCGCGACAGGGCGACCGGTCAACGCCGACACCATCGCCAGCCTCGGCCGGTGGAAGGTGACCTGACCAACCACCTCGGCGAACTCTTCCAGCATCGGCTCCATCAACGGCGAATGGAACGCATGCGACACCCGCAGACGACGCGTCCGCGCACCAGCCAGCGCCAACACCTCCGCAGCCGCCAACACCTCACCCTCGACACCGGACAGCACCACCGCACGCGGACCGTTGACCGCAGCCACATCCACACCCGGACAGGCCACAATCACCTCACGCACCCGCTCCTCGGAAGCCTCCACCGCCACCATCGCCCCACCCACAGGCAGGCCCTGCATCAAACGACCACGAGCAGCCACCACCGCACAGGCATCCCCCAACGACCACACACCCGCCACATGAGCAGCGGCCAGCTCACCAATGGAATGCCCCGCCACCACCTGCGGAACAACACCCCACGACTCCAGAAGCCGAAACAACGCCACCTCTACGGCAAACAACGCAGGCTGCGCCCACACCGTCGCATCAACACTTCCGCCACCAGGCCAGGACACCTCACCCTCACCCCGAACCACCGCGGCAAGGGAACCCTCCACATGCCCGGACAGCCCCGCACACACCTCATCGAAGGCCGACGCGAACACCGGAAACGCCTTATACAACTGGCCGCCCATACCCAGACGCTGAGCACCCTGACCGGTAAAGACAAAGCCGAGCCTGCCCGCAGCCCCCGCAACCCCGCTCACCAGGCCGGGAAGTTCCCGGCCCTCCGCCAACCCGTTTACCCCGGCCATCAGTTCATCGCGGTCCGCACCCAACACCACCGCCCGGTGCTCCAGCACCGCACGCGAAGACGCCAACGACCAGCCCACATCCACCGGCCGCACACCCGCATCCCGCTCCACGAACTCCGCGAGCCGGCCGGCCTGCCCCGCCAGACCCGCCACCGAACGACCCGAAACCACCCACGGCACCACCGGCAACACCACACCACCCACACCAGAGGCATCCCCCGGGGCAGAAGCCCGCTCGTCAACCGGAGCCTCTTCGATGATCACGTGCGCGTTGGTGCCGCTGATACCGAACGAGGAGACGCCCGCACGCCGCGCACGGTCCTCCCTCATCAGCCACGGGACCGACTCGGTCGCGAGGCGCACCGCGCCCGCGTCCCAGTCCACGTGCGAGGACGGCTCATCGGCGTGCAGGGTCTTCGGCAACTCCCCGTGTTGCAGGGCCAGTACGAGCTTCATGACGCCCGCCACGCCTGCGGCCGACTGGGCGTGGCCGATGTTGGACTTCACCGACCCCAGCCAGAGCGGCCGGTCTTCCGGACGGTCCTGGCCGTAGGTCGCCAGCAGGGCCTGCGCCTCGATCGGGTCGCCCAGCGGGGTTCCCGTGCCGTGCCCCTCGACCACGTCCACATCGGCGGACGCAAGCCCCGCATCGGCCAACGCCGCCCGGATCACCCGCTGCTGCGACGGACCGTTCGGGGCCGTGAGGCCGTTGGACGCACCGTCCTGGTTGACGGCGCTGCCGCGCACCACCGCCAACACCTTGTGACCGTTCCGCCGGGCATCCGAGAGCCGCTCCAGCACCAGGACACCGGCGCCTTCCGCCATTCCCATGCCGTCCGCCCGGTCCGAGTACGCCTTGCAGCGCCCGTCGGCGGACAGCCCCTGTTGGCGGCTGAACCAGTTCAGCCACGACATGGTGGCGTGCACGGTGATGCCGCCCGCGAGGGCCAGCGAGCACTCGCCGGAACGCAGCGACCGGGCGGCCAGGTGGAGCGCCACAAGCGAGGAGGAGCACGCCGTGTCCACGGTCAGCGCGGGACCTTCTAGTCCGAGCGTGTAGGCGATACGGCCGGAGATCACGCTGGGCGTGATACCCGTCTGCAGATGGCCTTCGAGTTCTGCGGGCGCGTGGGTTCCGTACCCGGACGGGGAGGCGCCCGCGAATACGCCGGTCGCCGAGCCTCGCAGGCGCCCCGGGTCGATGCCCGCCCGCTCGATGGCTTCCCAGGAAAGTTCGAGCAACAGGCGTTGCTGCGGATCCATCGCCAGCGCCTCACGCGGGCTGATCCCGAAGAACTGGGCGTCGAACTCACCTGCTCCGGTGATGAAACCGCCTGCGCGGGTGGTGAGTGTGCCGGGCAGCTCCCCGGCCGGATCAGGCAGCGGGGCGAGATCCCAGCCGCGGTCGCCGGGAAGTTCCCCGACTGCGTCACCGCCGTCGGCCAGCAGGTCCCACAGCTGCTCCGGGCTGCTGACGCCGCCGGAGAGACGGCAGCTCATCGCCACGATCGCGATGGGCTCGTCCGGGTCCACGGGCGTCCGGACAGGGACGGCGGTCTCGCCCGGACGGTCGTGGCCCAGCGCTTCCCCGCGCAGGAACGCGGAGAGCAGCAGCGGCGTCGGGTGATCGAAGATCAGTGTGGTGGGCAGCCGCGTGGAGACCGCTGCGCCCAGCCGGTTGCGCAGGTCGACACCGGTCACGGAATCGAAGCCCAGCTCCTTGAAGGTGCGCGCGGGGTCGAGGGCCTGCGACGATGTGTGTCCGAGTACGGCTGCGGCGTGCGTCCTGATCAGGTCCAGGACCAGCTGCTCCCGCTCGGATTCCGGCTGCCCGGCGAGCTGCCCCAGAAGTTCTGCGGCGGCGGGGCGGGAGTCGGTCGCCGCAGCCGTGTCGTCTGTGGTCTCCGGTACCTTGCTCGCTTGCGAGGACCATCCGGCGTCGAGCCAGTAGCGCTTGTGCTGGAAGGCGTACGTCGGCAACTCGACCCGCTCACCGGCGGACAGTACCGCGCGCCAGTCGACCGGCGCCCCACCCACGAACGCCTCGGCCTGCGAGGTCAGCAGACGTGCCTCGCCGCCCTCGTCGCGGCGCAGCGTCCCGCAGACGACGCCCGGTACGACACCGGGGCCGGCCTCCTGCGCGACCTCTTCCAGGGTGTCGTTCATCGCGCCCAGCAGCACCGGGTGCGGGGTCACCTCGATGAAGAGCTGGTGTCCGCGGCCCGCCAGGGCCCGTACCGTGCGGTCGAAGTGGACCGTGGCACGGAGGCTGCGGAACCAGTAGCCCGCGTCCAGCTCCTCACCGGTCAGGGTCTCGCCGGTCATCGCGGAGACCATCGGGACACGACCCCGACGCGGAGTGATCGCGGCCAGGGCCGTGGTGATCTCCTTCTCCAGGCGGTCCACCTGAGCGGAGTGCGAGGCGTAGTCCACCGCCACCATCCGCGCCCTGGCACCCTCGGCCTCGAACTCCGCCTTCAGCTCCTCAAGCGCGTCCGGCTCACCCGAAACCACCGTCGCCGAAGGCCCGTTGACCGCCGCCAGCGACGCACGCTCACCGAAGCGGACAAGACGCTCCTCGACCTCGGAGGCCGGGCGGCTGATCGAGAGCATCCCGCCCGCACCAGCAAGCACCTTCAGGGACTTCGAACGCAGCGCCACCACCCGGGCGCCATCCTCAAGGGACAACATCCCCGCAACCGTCGCCGCCGCGATCTCCCCCTGCGAATGCCCGACCACAGCCTCCGGGGCGACACCGGCCGCCTCCCACACCGCAGCCAACGACACCATCACCGCCCACAGAGCAGGCTGAACCACATCAGCCGCCTCCAACGCGGGCGCACCCTCCGCCCCCGCCAGTACGTCGTCCAACGACCAGTCCACGTACGGCGAGAGCGCCTCGGCACACTCACCCAGCCGCGCCGCGAACACCGGCGAAACCCCCGCCAGCTCACACCCCATCCCCACCCACTGCGAACCCTGACCCGCGAACGCGAACACCGAGCGGGAGCCCGAGCGGGCCACCCCGGAGACCACCGAACCCGAAGGCACACCGGCCGCCAGACTCTCCAGCCCGGCCACCAGCTCCGTACCGTCACCGCCCACCACCACAGCCCGGTGCTCGAACACCGAGCGCGTCGTCGCCAACGACCACGCCACATCAGCCGATTCCAGCTCCGGGCGGGCAGCCACCCACGCCCCCAGCCGCTCCCCCTGCCCCGCGAGCCCCGCAGCAGAACGCCCCGACACCACCCACGGCACCACCGCACCGGCACCCGATACCAGTGGCGTCGGAGGCTGCCCGGCACCGTCCTCCACCGGGGCCATGACCGCCGGGGGCTCCTCCAGGAGCAGGTGGACGTTGGTGCCGCCGAGGCCGAAGCCGGAGACGCCGGCTCGGCGGGTGCGCGCACCGGCCGGCCACGGGGCCGGAGCGGTCAGCAGCCGCACCCCGCCGGATGCCCAGTCCACCCAGGGGGTCGGCTCGTCCGAATGCAGTGTCGCGGGGAGTTCGCCGTGCCGCAGGGCGAGCACCATCTTGATCACGCCTGCCACGCCCGCGGCGGCCTGGGGGTGGCCGATGTTGGACTTCACCGAGCCCAGCCACAGCGAGCCGCGCTCGCCGCGCTCCTGGCCGTAGGTGGCCAGCAGCGCCTGCGCCTCGATCGGATCACCCAGCCTCGTACCGGTCCCGTGCGCCTCCACCACGTCCACATCGGCGGGCGTGAGGCCTGCGTCGGCCAGGGCGCGGCGGATGACGGCCTCCTGGGCCGTGCCGTTCGGTACGGTCAGCCCCTCGCCGGCGCCGTCCGAGTTGATGGCCGAACCGCGCAGCACGGCCAGTACGGAGTGGCCGTTGCGTACGGCGTCGGACAGCCGCTCCAGGACGAGCAGGCCGACACCTTCCGACCACACCGTGCCATCGGCGGCGGCCGAGAAGGGCCGGCACACCCCGTCCGCCGACAGCGCCCGGAGCCCGCTGAACGCGACGAAGTTCCTCGGAGTGGCCATCACGGACACCCCGCCGGCCAGGGCCAGCGAACAGTCGCCGGACCGCAGCGCCTGCACCGCGAGGTGGACGGCGACCAGGGAGCTGGAGGCTGAGGTGTCCACGGTGAGCGAGGGGCCGTGCAGCCCCAGCAGGTAGGAGAGCCGGCCGGACATCACCCCGGGTGAAGTGCCGGTGAACAGATGGCCCTTGACGCTCCCCGGTGCGCTCTGCAGCCTGGGACCGTACTCCCGAGGCTCGGCGCCGACGAACACGCCGGTGCGGGAGCCGCGGATGTCCGACGGGACGATGGCGGCGCTCTCCAGTGCCTCCCAGGACGCCTCAAGGAGCACCCGCTGCTGGGGGTCCATGGACAGCGCCTCGCGCGGCGGGATGCCGAAGAACGCGGCGTCGAAACCGGTGGCGTCGTCGAGGAACCCGCCGCGAGTGAGGTACGTCGTCCCGGCGCCGTCCGGGTCCTCGCCGTACAGGGAGTCCAGGTTCCAGTCCCGGTCCTCCGGGAAGCCGGAGAGCCCGTTGCGGCCTTCGGCCAGCAGCCCCCACAGGTCCTCGGGCGAACGGACCCCGCCGGGGTAGCGGCAGCTCATACCGACGATCGCCAAAGGCTCCGCGCCGGATGCGGCGGTGTCTCTCAGGGCCGGCCCATCGGTCTCGTTCACAAGTCCCTCGGTATTCCGGAAGTTGACTGCGGTACCCCGCCGCCGGTCCTCCGGCCGGAAAGGGGGCCGGACGACCGGATGGCTGCGGCGGAGAGGCTCGACGGAAGGGGCAGAAAGTGGAGCGGGAGGGTCCGTCGGATCGGCCGCGACCCCGGTCGGTGGGCCCGTGCGCGGGCCCGGTGGCCCCGGTCGGTGGGCCCGGTCAGCGGCCCTGGTACGCGGGCCGCCGCGACCTTCGCACCGTCAGCCGACGGGATCCTTCTCCCCGGTGTGTGCGCCGGTGTGTGCGGCCAGGTCCGGGGCGGTCAGGTCCGGGGCGGTCAGCTTCATCGTGGACGGTGCCTCGCGGCGGTCGGCGTGCAGGTGCAGCTGCTGGACGCCCTCCCCGGCGGGCTCGCCGAGCACGGCGAGGCAGGCACAGGAGTCGTCGGCGAAGCCGGCGAACCGGTAGGCGATGTCCATCATGCGGTTGCGTTCGGTGCGCCGGAAGTCGGCGGCGAGGTGCGCACCGGCCCGTGCCGCCTGATCGATGAGCCAGTTGAGCAGCACCGAGCCTGCGCCGAAGCTGACCACCCTGCAGGATGTGGCCAGCAGCTTGAGGTGCCACAGCTCCGGGTGGCGGTCCAGGAGGAGCACGCCGACCGCGCCGTGCGGGCCGAAGCGGTCGGTCAGGGTGACGGTCAGCACCTCGTGGTCCGCGTCGGACAGCAGAGCCCGCAGCGTGGCGTCCGAGTAGTGCACACCGGTCGCGTTCATCTGGCTGGTGCGCAGGGTGAGTTCCTCGACCCGGGAGAGGTCCTCCTCGTCGGCCCGCTTGATCGTCATGACCAGGTCGAGGCTGCGCAGGAAGTCCTCGTCGGGGCCGTTGAACGTCTCCTTCTCGGCCTCCCGGCGGGCGCCCGCCTGGTACATCTCGCGGCGGCGGCGGGCGTCGACGGTGACGGTCTCCGGGGTGAACTCGGGCAGCCCGGAGAGTGCGGTGGCCTGCTCGGCCGGATAGCACCGGACGTCGGGGGCGCCGTAGTTGACCTCGGCGCGCTCGGTCGGCTGGTCGTCGATGAACGCGATGGTCCGCTCGGCGAAGTTCAGCCGCTCGGCTATCTCCCGGACCGCGTCGGACTTGCGGCCCCAGCCGATCCGGGGCTGTACGAAGTACTCGGCGAGGCCCAGCTCCTCCAGGCGCTTCCAGGCCAGGTCGTAGTCGTTCTTGCTGGACACCGAGTGCAGGATGCCCCGGGAGTCCAGCTCCACCAGGGTGTCCAGGATCCCGGGGAACGGTTCGACTTCCGGGTCCTCCAGCAGGGTGCCGTCCCAGACGGTGTTGTCCAGGTCCCAGACCAGGCACTTCACGAGAGTTGGCTTGTCGGCCACGGGGTCTCCTACGGGCTTCGCTCGCGTCAGGGTCTTGCGGGCCGGCGGACGCGAGCCGAGGGGTGGAATCGGACGGACGGGGATGGTGGGACGGGCGGGAACGGTGGGACGGACAGGGGCGGTGGGACGGGCGCCGGAGCCGGCACCGGTGTGCGCGGCCCGGCGGTGTCAGCCGGCCTTGGTGCCGGACAGCACGTGGTCGGCGAGGATCAGCCGGCAGATCTCGTTGCTGCCCTCGATCAGCTCCATGAGCTTGGCGTCCCGGAAAGCGCGGGCCACCACGTGCCCGTCAGCGGCGCCGGTCGAGCCGAGCAGCTGGACGGCGGTTGCGGCGCTCCGGGCGGCCTGCTGGGCGCCGACGTGCTTGGCGAGGACCGCCATGGCGCCCATGTCCGGGGCCGCCGCGTCCCACTGCCGGCTGGCGTGCTCGCAGGCGCGGAGCGCGACCTGTTCGGCGACCAGCAGGTCGGAGAGGTGCCCGCGTACCAGCTGGTGCTCGGCGAGCGCCACATCTCCCTGGTGCCGTTGCCTCACGTGCCGGGCCGCGGCCTCCAGGCAGGCCCGCAGGATGCCGACGCAGCCCCAGCCGATGGACATCCGCCCGTAGGAGAGCGCCGTCGTGAACAGCATGGACAGCGGCTGTCCGCCGCCTCCGAGCACGTGCGTGGCGGGCAGCCGGACGTTGTCGAGGCGGATGTCGGCGTGCCCGGCGGCCCGGCAGCCCATGGGGTGCGGCACCGGTTCGATGTGCACGCCGGGCGCGTCGACGGGGACGACCGCGGCGGCGGCGCCGTCACCGTCCCCGTACCGGCCGACGATCAGCACGAAGTCGGCGTACCGGGTGCCGGTGACCCACTTCTTCGCGCCGTCCACGACGAACCCGTCGCCTTCTGCCTTGATCCTCGTGCGCATGGCCGCCAGGTCGCTGCCCGCGCCGGGCTCGCTGAAGCCGACCGCGGTGAGCTTCCCGCCGGTCAGCTCGGCGAGCAGGGCACGTCGCTGGGAGCGGTCGCCGAAACGCTGGACGGTCCAGGCCACGATGCCCTGCGAGGTCATCACCGACCGCAGCGAACTGCACAGGCTGCCCACGTGGGCGGTGAGTTCCCCGTTGGCGGAGCTGCTCAGGCCGAGGCCGCCGAAGCTCGCCGGGACCTGCGCGCAGAGCAGGCCGCGGGCGCCCAGCGTGCGCAGTACATCGACGGGCAGCTCACCCTCGACGTCCCAGCCGGCTGCCCGGTCGCCGACGAGCTCGCTGACCAGCGCGCGCTCGTCGTACAGGAGTTCCGGCATCTCAGTCCGCCTCCGCCGTGCCCTGCAGGCGCAGCACGAGGTCGGTCATGGTCTGCACGGTGCGGAAGTTGTCCAGCTTGAGGTCGCCGCCGACGATGGCGATGTCGTACGCCTCCTCAAGGTGGACGACGAGCTGCATGGCGAACATGGAGGAGACCATGCCGGAGGAGAACAGGTCCTGATCCGGCTCGACGGTGGTCTGGATCCGCTCGGAGAGGAAGCCGAGCAGCTCCTTGTGCAGGGTCTCCGCGGTGAGCGTGCTGGTTTCGCCTTCGACGGTCATGAGGCGACCTTTCCGTAGTCGTAGAAGCCCCGGCCGGTCTTCCGGCCGAGGTCGCCGTCCCGCACTTTGGCGAGCAGCAGGTCACAGGGGCGGCAACTCTCGTCCCCACGGCGCTCGTAGAGCACGTTGAGGGAGTCGACCAGGTTCTCCAGGCCGATGAGGTCGCCGGTGCGCAGGGGTCCTGTCGAGTGGCCCAGACAGCCCTGCAGCAGGTTGTCCACCGTCTCGACGGACGCCACGCCCTCCTGGACGAGCATGGCCGCGGTGTTGATCAGCGGGTGCAGCAGCCGGTTGATCACGAATCCCGCGGAGTCCTCGATGACGAGGGACTCCCGGCCGAGGAGGGTGAGCAGCGCGGTGGCGCGTTCCAGGACGTCGGGGGAGGTACGCGGGCCGCGGATGACCTCGACCATCTTGATCATGTACGCGGGGTTCATGAAGTGCACGCCCAGGAGGTCCTCGGGGCGTGCCGTCCATGCGGCCATCTCGTCGATCGGGATGCAGGAGGTGTTGGAGATCAGGGTGGTGCCGGGCGTGACGAGCTTGGAGGCCGCGCTGAGCACCTCCTTCTTGACCTCGGCGACCTCGGTGACGGCTTCGACGACGGTGTCGGCGTCCGCGATGTCGTCCAGCGACGCGGTGAGCGTCAGCGTGCCCTGCGGGCGGCCTTCCGGCAGCACACCCATCAGCTGGGCGTGCCGCAGCTTCTGCCGCACGGTGCCGCGCGCCTGGTCGAGTGCGGTCTCGTCCACCTCGACCAGGACGACGTCGACGCCATGGCCGAGTGCCAGTGCCGAGATGTTCGTGCCCATCACGCCGGCGCCGATGACGGCGAGCCGGTGCTCATCGAAAGCAGTGCTCATGGTCTCTTTCCTGGGTTCGGTGGGCCCGGTCGCGTCGGTGGGCCCGGTTACGGGCGGCCGGTTCTCTCCTGGCGGTGCTGCCGGGGCCCTGCTTGTTCCGGTTCACCCGCGCACCCTCGCGGCGAGGGCAGCGGGGGTCGGGTGCTTGAAGACGTCGCGCAGCCGGAGGGCGGTACCGGTGAGGTCCTCGACCTTCTGCGTCAGCACGGCGGCGAGCAGCGAGTGGCCGCCCGAGTCGAAGAAGTTGGTCTGCGCGGTGGCCTCGGTGTCCAGGAGCTGCTGCCAGATCCCGACGAGGTCACGGACGAGCGGGTCGTCCGCGGCGGTGTCATCCGCGGTGTCATCGGCGGCGGTGCCCGCGGTGGCTTCCGTGCGGGCCTGCCAGCTGAGGGTGCCGTCCGGGTGCCACTGGGCGAGCCGGCCGGTGCGGTGGTGGCGTCCGTACCCGGGGTGGTCCGGGAAGGCAAGGCCGCCGGCGTCGTCCAGGGCCAGGCCGGTTCCGGCGACGCACAGTTCGCCGCGTACGCCGACGGGCAGCTCCCGTCCGTCGCGGGCGGCGACGAACGCCCGGGTGTTGCCGATCGGCCGGCCCCTGCGGGTGTCCTCGGGGGTGGTGACCCGGCCCGAGAGGGCCCAGCCGGTGGTCTCCTGGGCGCCGTAGCCGCAGTACAGCCGGCAGTCGGCGGCGAGCAGTTCCTTCGCGGCCCGCGCGGACAGCTCGTCGCCGGGGGCGAAGACCGTCAGTCCGGACAGCCGGCCACCGAGTTCCTCCAGCAGCCCGGGCGGGGTACCGGGCGGGACCGCGAGGACGCTCGCCCCGTGCCGCTCGGCGACCGCATGCCGCTCGGCGACCACGTGCAGCGCGGTGGCGTCGGTGCGGGCCTCATCGGGTGCGATGACGAGCCGGGCTCCGGCGCTCAGCGCCAGGGCGGTGTCGAAGAGCGCGTCGAAGGTGCCGGGCCGGGCGATGCTCAGCACGCAGGTGCCGGGCCCGACGCCGAGTTCCCGGGCGAAGTGGCCTGCGGTGTCCGCGATTCCGGCGTGGCTCAGTACGGTTCCTGCCGGTTGCCCCGCGTCCGCCGGGGCGGTCAGCCGGCAGGCGGGTGCGTCCGGTTCGGCCCCGGCGCCGTGCCGCGCGACGGTCGCTCCGGGCTGCTCCGGGCCGCTCTCCGGGAAGGCGGGCTCCGCGCCGCTCTCCGGGAACGCGGGCAGTGGCAGGACCGGGGGCAGCTCGGCCTCTGCGGGCAGCTGTACCGCGGCCCCGGCCAGTACAGCTTTCACCCCGGGCCGTGTCATCTGCTCCGTCAGCAGGGCCGGTTCTGCTCCGGGGTGGAGCGGGAGGCAGACCGCGCCGGCCCGCCAGCAGCCGAGGAGCGCGGCGGCCGTCCCGTCCGGCGGCCCCGCGACCGCCACCACGTCCGCGGCCTGTACCCCGGCGTCCGTCAGCAGCTGGTGTACGGCGTCGGCCGCGGTGTCCAACTGGCCGTAGGTGACCGTGCGTTCGCCGTCGAGTACGGCCGGGCTCGCCGGTCGGCTGCGTGCGTGGTGGAGGAAAGCCCCGTCCACGGTGGCGTGTTGGCCGACAGTCGCGGTGTCGTTGGCCCGGTCGACCGTGGCGCGGTCGGCCTCGCTCCAGCCCGCCTTGCCGCCGAGTGGCAGGTCCGGGTCCTCGGCGGCCGTGACGAGCAGCGCCTCGAACCGGGCCAGCAGGGCCTCCGCGTCGGCGCGGGTCAGCGTCTCGGAGTAGCGCAGCATCAGCTCGGCGCCGGCCGGGGAGCCGACGAGTTCCAGGTCGAACTTGCTGTGCGGGTTCTCCACCGTCAGCAGCCGGGCCGGCATCCCGTCCACCCTCAGCTCGCCGACCGGGGCGCCCGGGAGGAAGTTGAACAGGTGCCGGAAGAGCTGGGTCTCCCAGGACGTACCGATCCCCGGCAGTTCACCGGCGAGTTCGTCCACGGGGGTGCGGGCGTGGGCCATCGAGCCGAGGAAGGCGTCCCTGGCCTGGCGGGCGAGGTCCCGGAAGCTCGCGGCGAGGTTCACCCGGATCCGGATCGGGACGACGTTGACGTGGTATCCGATGGCGCCGGTGCTCGCCCCGCGGACGTCCACCGGGGAGCCGATGACCAGGTCGGGGCCTGCGCCGTGGGAGGCGAGCAGGGCGGCGTAGGCGGCGAGCATCACGGCGCCCACCGGCGCCCGTACGGCACGCTGCAACCGGACCGCTGCCTGCTGTGCTTCGGTGCCGAGCGCCCGGGTGACGCTCTCCCCGGTGAGCATCGGCTGCCGGCCGCGCGGAGTGCCGCACCACAGGCCCAGGCTTGCGGGGTCGAAGCCGTCCAGGGTGCGGCGCCAGTGGTCGAGGTCGGCGGGGCGCGGCTCGGACTCGGCCAGGGCCGGGATCGGTGCCATGGCCTCATCCGGCACCGGCCGGCCGGCCGCGACGGCTTCGTAGACCGGGAGCAGCGCCTCCAGCAGGACGCCGGCCGAGACCATGTCGAACACCAAGTGGTGCACGGCCACACAGAGCACATCGCCGTCGGCGACGGTGGCGGTGCCGACCCGGATCAGGGGGCGGCCGTCGAGCCGGAAGGGGTGGTCGACGAAGGCGGTCAGGTCATCCGCCAGCGGCCCGCCGGTCAGCTCCAGCGGCTCCATGGGGACGGCGAACTCCCCGGCCGGTACGACCTCCCTGACCAGATCGGCGCCGCTCGCCCGGAACACGGTGCGCAGCACCTCGAACCGGCCGGCCACCACGGCCAGGGCCGCGCTCAGCACGTCCGGCCGGAGCCGGCCGCTCACCAGGAGCGCCAGCCCCAGATTGTTCACCCCGGTGTCGGGGACCAGTTGCTCCAGCAGCCAGAGGGCCTTCTCCTTGTTGGTGGTGGCCCTGGTGTGCGCGCCCGCGTTCGTGGCGGCCCTGGTGTGTGCACCCGCCGGTTCCGGAGCGTATTCCGGGACGGGTAGTGACGGGTCCGGCAGAGAGTTCATGTCGGTCAGAATTCAGCGTTGGCGAGAAGGGCGCGCACGGTCGATTCGTCCCGCAGAAGTTCGGCGTGGCCGATGTCGACGGGTATGCGCCGGCCGATTGTCTCGACGGCGTTCACGACGGTGGTGGCTCCGGTCTTCTCCAATTCGGCGTAGTCGGCCGATGTGAAGCCGAGCGCACCGTTCCAGGCCCGTGCCGGGTCGACCTGGGACGAGGCGGAGAGCCAGGTCATGTACGACTCGAAAAGCAGCACCATCTCTTCGCAGCGGGATTCGGAGAGTCCGATCCGCCGGAATGCCGAACCGGCCATGCCCCGGTACAGCTCGACCATCTGCCCGGCAGCATCCGCCATACCGATCGACGGGGCGGCGACGATCTCGGCTGCCTGCTTCCGTCCCTGCTCCGCCTCTTCCGTGCTGAGCACCGGGCCCGCCTGGCCGATCATCTTGTGCATCTCGGACTCCAGCAGCTGCAGATCGGCGAGTTGAGCGTCGAACAGCACCACCTGGGGCATCCTGCCCTGCGCTTCGGCCAGCCGCTCGGCGACCCGGCCCGCGTAGACGGCGCCGACACAGTATCCGAGCACCGCCACGACCTCGTGCTTCTCCCAGTCGCCCGACCGCATCCAGTGGTCGGTGTAGAAGTCGCCCGACGGCCTGTCGGACAGCCGCACCGGCGGCGGCGAGGTCTGCAGGAACCCGTGGCCGGACCAGGCGGAGCCCATCCCCTCCACGAGGTCCTCGAAGCCCGCCTCGTGACGTCCGGCCGCGGGGAAGTCGACGCCGAGTATCAGGGAATTCGAGACGGGCTCGGTTATGACACTCCAGGCGTTCTCGTTCGGCACTTTCTCATCCCATCATCGGAGTTGGCTGACTGATTTCCCCGCACTGCAGCCTGCGGAACTGAGTAACGAAATCCGGTCGGGCGCCGGCATTTCCCGTATTTCAGGAAACCTCTCACCGGTCTTCGGGAGTGCCTTCCCGGAGTGCCGCCGTCAGTTCGCCGAGCAGGAACTCCGCGATGGCTTCCGGCATATAGAGGTCATAGACGAAGCCCTCCGGCAGTGTAAGACCAGTCAGCTCGTTCATTCTTTCCCGCAGTTGAACGGCCGACATCGAGGTCATGCCGAGTTCGAAGACGTCGCCGTACTGCGGGACGGAGTCGGAAGACCCGTATCCGAGCATCGCCGCGATCTCCTCCCGTACCAGTCCGCTCAGCAGCTTCTGCTGCTCGGCCGGGGAGACTTCGGCGAGCCGCTGCCGCCAGTCCGCAGTGGCGGCGTCCGGGCTGTCCGCCCCGGCGCCTTCGTCCCCTCCCGCGGCGCCGGGTGGGCCGTCGGGCTGGGGCTCCCCGTCCGGTGCGACGCTGTCCCGGCGCCAGGCGGAGAACCGCGCCAGCACCGCGCTCAGCGGCATGTCCTCCCGCAAGGGCTCGCCCGCGCCCAGCACCTCGGTCAGTGCGGCCATGTCCTGTTCCGCCAGCGCGGACCAGAATCGCTGCTCGTCAGGGGAGCCCGGGTCGGCCGCCCGCGCTTCGGGAGCGGCCTGGCGGGCCGACGGCTGAGGCCAGTACCGCTGCCGCTGGAAGGCGTAGGTGGGCAGGTCCACCCGGTGTCCGGCGCCCAGGACGGCGGCCCAGTCCACAGCCACACCCCGGACGTGCAGAGCCGCCAGTGCGGAGGTGAACGCCCGGATGCCTGTCTCCCGCTCGCGCAGGGTCGCGGTGACGACGGGCGCACCGTCGCGGCCCGCGCCGCTTTCCCCGGCCTCCAGGGCCTGCGCGAGGGCGGTGGCCAGCACCGGCCCCGGACCGACCTCGACGTAGGCACCGAACCCGGATCCGGCCAGGGCCTCGGCCAACTCCCCTACAGGTACGGCCGGTTCCTGCGAAGCGTCGGGCAGCCAGTGCCCGGCGTCCAGGTCCGGCCCGTCCACCCAGGCCATGGACCGGGTGGAGAAGAGCGGTACGGAACCCGGCCGCGGGTGGACCGCGAGCGGCCTGCGGTCGGCCGTCGGCCGGCCGGAGAGCACGGCGAGCGCGGCCGCTTCGGCGGCCGTCAGCACGCCGGCCACCTGGGCGGCGGCGATCTCGCCCAGCCCCTGCCCGGCCACCGCGGCGGGGTGCACGCCGGCCGAGCGCCACAGCGCCGCGAGCGACACCAGCACCGCCCACAGCACCGGGTGGCGGACCTCGGGGCTGCCGAGCGCCGGGCTGTCCTCGCCGGCCCGCAGCACCTCGGTCAGCTTCCAGTCCACATGGGGCGCGAGGGCCTGCTCGCAGTCGGCGATCCGGTCGGCGAAGACCGGGGACTCGTCGAGCAGCGCGGCGGCCGCGTCCAGCCCGACGTCTCCGTCGCGGCTCCCGTACGAGGCGGCCGGGCCGGGGAAGACGAACACCGTCTTCCGGCCCGCCGTGGCCGTGCCGGTCACCACGTCCCTGGTCTGCACCCCCGCGGCGGCCACCGCGAGGCCCGCGAGCAGCGCGTCGCGGTCCGCGCCCTGCACCACGGCGCGGTGGTCGAAGGAGGTACGCGTGGTGGCCAGCGAGAAACCGATGTCCACCGGGTCCGTACCGGGCCGCTCCAGCAGGAACTGGCGCAGCCGCCCCGCCTGGGCCCGGAGCGCCTCCGGGGTCCGTGCGGAGAGCAGCCAGGGCACCACCGGCAGCGGTGCCGGAGCGGCCGCCGGAGCCGGTTCGGCTCCGGACGGGGGCCCGGCCTGCGGCGCGGGCGCCTCCTCGACGATGACATGCGCGTTGGTGCCGCTGATCCCGAAGGAGGAGACACCGGCGCGGCGGAGCCGGCCGTCCGCCCGCCACGGCACAGGTTCGGTGAGCAGCCGCACCTCTCCGGAGGCCCAGTCGACATGGGGAGAGGGCTCGTCCACGTGCAGTGTGCGGGGCAGTTGGCCGTGCTGCAGCGCCAGCACCATCTTGATCACTCCGGCCACCCCGGCGGCGGCCTGGGTGTGGCCGATGTTGGACTTCACCGAGCCCAGCCACAGCGGCCGGTCGTCGGGGCGGTCCTGGCCATAGGTGGCCAGCAGCGCCTGTGCCTCGATGGGGTCGCCCAGCCTGGTGCCGGTGCCGTGCGCCTCCACCACGTCCACATCGGCGGATGTCAGGCCCGCGTTGGCGAGCGCCGCGCGGATGACCCGCTGCTGGGAGGGGCCGTTGGGCGCGGTCAGACCGTTGGACGCACCGTCCTGGTTGGTGGCGCTGCCGCGCAGTACCGCCAGCACCGGGTGCCCGTTGCGCCGGGCGTCCGAGAGCCGCTCGATCACGAGCAGGCCGGCACCCTCGGAGAAGCCGGTGCCGTCGGCCGTGGCGGCGAACGCCTTGCACCGGCCGTCCGCGGCGAGCCCGCGCTGCCGGGAGAACTCCACGAACGTGCCCGGGGTGGCCATGACGGTCACACCGCCGGCCAGCGCCAGCGAGCACTCTCCGGACCGCAGCGACTGCGCCGCCAGGTGCAGCGCCACCAGCGCCGACGAGCAGGCGGTGTCCACCGTCACCGCCGGGCCCTCCAGGCCGAAGGTGTAGGCGAGCCGGCCCGACAGGATGCTGGTGGCGATCCCGGTCATCAGATGGCCCTCGGACTCGGAACCGCCCTGTGCCAGGACGCTCATCTCGTAGCCGGACGCGTAGCCCCCGACGAAGGTGCCGGTCGGAGTGGACCGCAGGGTGGCCGGGTCGATCCCGGACCGCTCGAACGCCTCCCAGGCCAGCTCAAGCAGCAGCCGCTGCTGCGGGTCCATGGCAAGGGCCTCACGCGGGCTGATCTCGAAGAAGCCGGCGTCGAAGGCGCTGGCGTCCTGTACGAACCCGCCCGCCCGGGTGTACGAGGTGCCGCTCTGTGCGGCGTCCGGGTCGTACAGCCCCTCCAGGTCCCAGCCGCGGTCGGTGGGGAACTCCGAGATCGCGTCCTCGCCGTCGGAGAGCATCCGCCACAGGTCCTCGGGGCCTGCCATACCCCCGGGGAAGCGGCAGCTCATCCCGACGATGGCGATCGGATCGTCCGTCGCCCCGGTCGTGGTCGTGGCCGCTGCCGTGCCGGTCGCAGCCGTGGTGCCCGGCTCCGGACCCTCGCCGAGCCGTGTACGCAGGTGCCCGGCGAGCGCAGCCGGGTTCGGGTAGTCGAAGACCAGCGTGGCGGGCAGCCGCAGCCCGGTGGCGCTGCTCAGCCGGTTGCGCAGCTGGACGGCGGTGAGCGAGTCGAAGCCGAGGTCGGTGAAGGGCCGGCCGGACTCGATCGACTCCCCCGATGCGTGTCCCAGGACCGCGGCGACGTGTGCACGTACCAGGTTCAGCAGCAGTTCGTCGCGCTCGGCGGCGGGCAGGGCTGCCAGCTGCTGCTGTAGGGGGTCCGCGCCCGCGCCGTCCGCCCCGGCAGCGCTGCGGCGTCCGGTGCCGGCGGTGACCAACGTCCGCCACAGCGGCGGGACTTCCGCGCTGCGGGCCGCCTGGGCACGTAGCCCCGACAGGTCCAGTCGGGAGGCCACCAGGAGCGCCTCGTCCCGGGTCAGCGAGAGGTCCAGCAGCGCCAGTCCCTCATCGGCGCTCAGCGCGACCGCGCCGCTGCGCGTCAACCGGTCCCGGCCCGAATCCGACAGCTGCCCGGTCAGTCCGCTGGCGTCGGCCCACAGCCCCCAGGCCAGCGAAAGGCCCGGGAGCCCGGAGGCACGGCGCTCGGCGGCCAGTGCGTCCAGGAAGGCGTTGGCCGCCACATAGTTGCCCTGACCGGGCACCCCGAACGCCGCCGCTGAGGACGAGAACAGGACGAAGTGCTCCAGTTCCGGGGCGAGTTCCCGGGTCAGCTCATGCAAATTCCATGCGCCGTCCGCCTTCGGGCGCATCACGCCCGCCACCCGTTCCGCGGTCAGTGTCCCGACCGTGCCGTCGTCCAGCACACCCGCCGTGTGCACCACGGTCCGCAGCGGAACCTCCGCCGGCACCCCGGCCAGTACGGTGGCCAGCTCTCCACGGTCCGCCGCATCACACGCCACCACATCCACCGACGCACCGGCCTCGGCCAACCCCGCCGCCAAAGCGGCCACATCAGCCGCAGCCGGACCCGAACGGCTCGTCAACACCAACCGCTCGGCCCGCCCCGTCACCGCCAGATGACGCGCCACCAGACCACCCAACGTGCCCGTACCACCCGTGATCAGGGCGGTACGGGCGCTGTACGCGGCGGCCGAACGGTTCGAAGGACGTTCAACTGCCTTCGTGGAGCGGGATGGACGGCTCAGCCGGCGGCCGTATACGGCGCCGTCGCGGATCGCAGCCTCCGGCTCTCCGGTGCCCAGCGCGTCGGGCAGCAAGGCAATCTGCTCCCCGGTGGCGTTCGGCGGCAGGTCCACGAGGACCAGCCGGCCCGGGTTCTCCGACTGGGCCGAGCGCACCAGCCCGGCGAGAGCGGCAGCCGGCAGATCGGCCACCCCCTCACCGGCCGAGACAGCCCCGCCGCCCCGGGTGAGCACCACCAACCTGGCTTCGTTCAGGCGCTCTTCGGACAGCCACTGCTGCACCAGGCCGAGCGTCTCTCCGGTAGCCCGCGCCGCAGCCGTCGCCGCGTCGGCGCTGTCATCCTCGCCCCCGGCGCAGGCCAGAACCACAGCGGGCCGGCACTCCCCCGTCTCCACGGCAGCGGCAACTTCATCCGGTACGGAGAAGCAACGCACCCGCTTTCCAGCGCGGTTGAGGGCATCGGCCACACCGAAGCGATCGGTACCGAGCAGCGCCCACTCCCCGGCCGGGGACTCACCCCCGGGAATCCGGGTCCACTCCACGGTGAACAGGGCGTCCGCCAACCCGGCCCCAGAGGCGCGGAGTTGACCGCCCGCCACCGGACGCGTCATGAGCGATGCCACCGAGACCACCGGGGCGCCCAGCGCATCCGCGGCCGTCAGGGCCAGCGTGCCCCGCGCGTCACGGCGCAGCCGGGCGCGCAGTACCGACGCGCCGCTCGCATGCAGTTCGACGCCCGTCCACGCGAACGGCAACCGCACCTGGTCCGCTTCGCCCTGGGTCTCCGAACCGAGCAGAACGCCGGCCTGCAGCACAGCGTCCAGCAGCGCCGGATGGAGGCCGAAGGCAGCCGCGTCCTGCGCCACCTCATCGGGCAGCGCCACCTCGGCGAAGACCTCCGCACCGCGACGCCACGCGGCCCGCAGCCCCTGGAAGGCCGGCCCATAGCCGTACGGGCCCTCGTTCGCGGCCTCGTACAGACCCGAGACGTCCACCTTCGTGGCCCCGTGGGGCGGCCACACGGCGAAGTCCTCTTCCGCGACGGCAGCTCCCGCGGCGGGGGCGAGCAGACCGCCGGCGTGCTGCGTCCATGCCTCCGCGGGGTCTGTGCCGTCGGCCGAGTCGGGGCGGGAGAAGACCTCGACCGTCCGGCGGCCTTCGGCGTCCGCTTCGGCGAGTACGACCTGGACCTGCACCCCGCCGCCATCGGCGGGCAGCACCAGGGGCGCCTGGAGCGTCAGCTCCTCCAGCACCCCGCAGCCCACCTGGTCGCCGGCACACACCACCAACTCCACGAAACCCGTACCCGGCAGCAGTACGGCTCCACGAATGGCGTGGTCCGCCAGCCATGGATGCGTCCGCACCGACAGACGTCCCGTGCACACCAGACCGGCCCCTCCGGCCAGTTCCACCACGGCACCAAGCAGCGGATGACCCACCGCGCCCAGCCCCAGCGACACCGGGTCCCCGCCCACAGCCGCCGCCCCGGCCGCCTTCGGCCAGAAGCGCTCGTGCTGGAAGGCGTACGTCGGCAACTCGACCTGCTCACCGACGGGCAGTACCGCGCGCCAGTCGACCGGCGCCCCACCCACGAACGCCTCGGCCAGCGAAGTCAGCAGACGTGCCTCGCCGCCCTCGTCGCGGCGCAGCGTCCCGCAGACGGCGGCCGATACGACACCGGGGCCCGCCTCCTGCGCGACCTCTTCCAAGGTGTCGTTCATCGCGCCCAGCAGCACCGGATGCGGGGTCACCTCGATGAACAGCTGATGGCCACGGCCCGCCAGGGCCCGCACCGCACGGTCGAAGTACACGGTGGCACGGAGGCTGCGGAACCAGTACCCGGCGTCCAACTCCTCACCGGTCAGGGTCTCGCCGGTCATCGCGGAGACCATCGGGACACGGCCCCAACGCGGAGTGATCGCGGCAAGGGCTGTGGTGATCTCCTCCTCCAGGCGGTCCACCTGAGCGGAGTGCGAGGCGTAGTCCACCGCCACCATCCGCGCCCTGGCACCCTCAGCCTCGAACTCCGCCTTCAACTCCTCCAGAGCGCCCGGCTCACCCGAAACCACCGTCACCGAAGGCCCGTTCACCGCAGCCAGCGACGCACGCTCACCGAAACGGGTAAGACGCTCCTCGACCTCGGAAGCGGGACGGCTGATCGACAGCATCCCGCCCCGGCCCGCCAGCACCTTCAGCGACCGGGAACGCAGGGCGACCACCCGCGCACCGTCCTCAAGGGACAACATCCCCGCAACCGTCGCCGCAGCAATCTCACCCTGCGAATGCCCCACCACAGCCTCCGGGGCAACACCCGCCGCCTCCCACACCGCAGCCAACGACACCATCACCGCCCACAGAGCAGGCTGAACCACATCAGCCGCCTCCAACGCAGGCGCACCATCCGCACCCGCAAGGACCTCGTCCAACGACCAGTCCACATAAGGCGAGAGCGCAGCCGCACACTCACCCAGCCGCGCCGCGAACACCGGCGACACCTCCGCCAGCTCACGCCCCATCCCCACCCACTGCGAACCCTGACCCGCGAACGCGAACACCGGGCGGGAGCCCGAGCGGGCCACCCCGGACACCACCGAACCCGAAGGCACACCGGCCGCCAGACTCTCCAGCCCGGCCACCAGCTCCGTACCGTCACCGCTCACCACCACAGCCCGGTGCTCGAACGCGGACCGGGTCGTCGCCAACGACCACGCCACATCAGCCGTTTCCAGCTCCGGGCGGGCAGCCACCCACGCCCCCAGCCGCTCCCCCTGCCCCGCGAGCCCCGCAGCAGAACGCCCCGACACCACCCACGGCACCACCGCACCGGCCTCAGCGCCGGAGAGCACCCGTGCCGAAGCTGCGGGGCAGCCGTCCGTGAGGTGGTCGTCCGTCTCCGGGTTCTCCTCTCCTGTCTCCTCGGCGGGGGCCTCCTCCAGGAGCACGTGGACGTTGGTACCGCTGATACCGAAGGAGGAGACACCGGCGCGGCGGACCTGGCCGTCGGGCCGCCACGGCACCGCTTCGGTGAGCAGCCGCACATCTCCGGCGCTCCAGTCGACATGCGGGGACGGCGCGTCGGCATGCAGGGTGCGCGGCAGCTGCTCGTGCTGAAGCGCCAGCACCATCTTGATGATCCCCGCGACACCCGCTGCGGCCTGGGTGTGACCGATGTTGGACTTCACCGAGCCCAGCCACAGCGAGCCGCGCTCGCCGCGGTCCTGGCCGTACGTGGCCAGCAGCGCCTGCGCCTCGATCGGATCACCCAGCCTCGTACCCGTACCGTGCGCCTCCACCACGTCCACATCGGCGGGCGTCAGCCGGGCGTTGGCCAGCGCCGCGCGGATCACCCGCTGCTGCGAGGGGCCGTTGGGCGCTGTCAGACCGTTGGACGCACCGTCCTGGTTGACGGCGTCTCCCCGTACCAGGGCCAGCACCTTGTGCCCGTTGCGGCGGGCGTCCGCCAGCCGCTCCACGACCAGCACACCGGTGCCCTCGGCGAAGCCCATGCCGTCCGCGTCGGCGGAGAACGCCTTGCAGCGGCCGTCCTCGGCCAGGCCGCGCTGTTGACTGAAGCCCACGATCCCGTCCGGGGTGGAGATGATCGTGGTGCCGCCCGCGAGCGCCAGGGAGCACTCGCCGGCGCGGATCGCCTGGGCGGCCAGGTGCAGCGCGACCAGGGAGGAGGAGCATGCCGTGTCCACCGTCACCGCCGGGCCTTCGAGACCGAGCGCGTACGAGATCCGGCCGGACAGCACACTGGTGGCGAAGCCGGTGGTGGCGCTCCCCTCCGCGCCCTCGCTCCCGGCGGCCAGACCGATCCCGTAGGCCGAGGCGAAGCCGCCGACGAAGACACCGGTCTGGCTGCCGCGCAGCGCGGCCGGGTCGATGCCCGCCCGCTCCAGCGCCTCCCAGGAGGTCTCCAGGATCTGCCGCTGCTGCGGGTCCATGGCAAGGGCCTCACGCGGGCTGATCCCGAAGAAATCGGCGTCGAAGCCTCCGGCGTCCGAGACGAATCCGCCGTCCCGCGCGTAGGAGGTGCCCACGCTGTCGGGGTCCGGGTCGTAGAGGCCCTCCACGTCCCAGCCCCGGTCGTCCGGGAAGCGTGAGACGGCGTCCGTCCCCCCGGCGAGCAGGCGCCAGAACTCCTCCGGGCCGTTGACGTCGCCGGGGAACCGGCAGGCCAGGCCGACGATCGCGAGGGGTTCGCCGGAGGCGGCGTCGGCCGTGCGGACCGGCGGCAGGCCGACGGTGTGCTCGTCCCCGTCGCCGACGAGCCGGGACCTCAGGTGACCGGCGAGCGCGAGCGGGTTGGGGTAGTCGAAGACCAGGGTGGCCGGGAGCCGCAGCCCGGTCGCACCGTTCAGCCGGTTGCGGAGCTCGACGGCGGTCAGCGAGTCGAAGCCGATGTCGGTGAAGGCCCGGCACGGCTCGATCGCCTCCGCCGACGTGTGCCCCAGGACGGCCGCCACGTGGGTGCGGACCAGGTCGGTCAGCAGCCGCATCCGCTCCGGTTCCGGCAGTCCGGCCAGCTGCTGCGGCAGCGAGTCGGCACCACCGCCGTCCGCACCGGCGGCGGTTCGCCGCCCGATGCCGGCGGTGACCAGCGCCCGCCACAGCGGCGGGACCTCCGTGCTGCGGGCCGCCTGGGCCCGCAGCGCCGCCGGGTCCAGCCGGAAGGGAACAACCGCCGCCTCGTCGCCCGCCAGAGAGAGGTCCAGCAGCGCCAGCCCCTCATCGGCGCTCAGCGCGACCGCGCCGTTGCGGGATATCCGGGACCGGTCGGATTCCGTCAACTGCCCGGTCAGGCCGCTGGCGTCGGCCCACAGGCCCCATCCCAGCGAAAGGCCCGGGAGCCCGGAGGCACGGCGCTCGGCGGCCAGTGCGTCCAGGAAGGCGTTGGCCGCCACATAGTTGCCCTGACCGGGCACCCCGAACGCCGCCGCTGAGGACGAGAAGAGTACGAAGTGGTCGAGGTCCAGCCCACGGGTGAGTTCATGCAGGTTCCAGGCACCGTCCGCCTTCGGGCGCATCACGCCCGCGATCCGCTCAGGGGTCAACGAGGCCACCGTGCCGTCGTCCAGCACACCCGCCGTATGCACCACGGTCCGCAGCGGAACCTCCGCCGGCACCCCGGCCAGTACGGTGGCCAGCTCTCCACGGTCCGCCGCATCACACGCCACCACATCCACCGACGCACCGGCCTCGGCCAACCCCGCCGCCAAAGCGGCCACATCAGCCGCAGCCGGACCCGAACGGCTCGTCAACACCAACCGCTCGGCCCGCCCCGTCACCGCCAGATGACGCGCAACCAGACCACCCAACGTGCCCGTACCACCGGTAATCAGGGCAGCACGGGCGCTGTGCGCGGTGGCCGGACGGGGCTCGGCGAGGTGGGCGGGGAAGGTCAGGACGATCTTTCCGGTGTGCCGGGCCTGCTGCATGAAGCGGAACGCGTCCCGTGCCCGGCGCACGTCCCAGGCCCGCAGCGGAAGACGCTCCAGCTCCCCGGCGACCACCAGCTCCACGATCCGGCCGAGCATGGTGCCCAGCCTCTCGGGGCCCGCCTCACCCAGGTCGAAAGGCCGGTAGTGGACGCCCGGGTGTTCCCCCGCGACGACTTCCGCGTCACGGACATCCGTACGGCCCATCTCCACGAACGCCCCGCCACGCGGCAGCAACCGCAACGACGCGTCAGTGAACTCGCCCGCCAGCGAATTCACCACCACGTCCATACCGGCACCACCCGTGGCAGCCAGGAACTCCGCCTCGAAACCCACCCCACGCGACGACGACACATGCGCCTCATCCAGGCCCATCCCCGCCAGCACCGACCACTTGCCCGGACTCGCCGTCGCAAAGACCTCCAACCCCAGATACCGGGCAATCCGCACCGCCGCCATACCCACACCACCAGCACCGGCATGCACCAACACCCGCTGACCCGACTTCACACCCGCCAACTCCACCAACGCATACCAAGCCGTCATGAAGGCCGTCGGCACCGAGGCCGCATCGGCGAAGGTCCATGCGTCCGGTACGCGGACCAGCTGGCGGGCGTCGGTGACCAGTACAGGGCCGAAGCCGCCCTGGGCCACGCCCATCACCCGTTCACCCGGGGCCAGTTGGGTGACGCCAGGTCCGGCTTCGAGCACTGTTCCGGCGATCTCACTGCCGAGTACTCCGCCGCCGGGGTACATACCCAGCGCGATCAGCACATCACGGAAGTTCAGCCCCGCGGCACCGACCGCCACCCGCACCTGACCCGCCGACAACGGGCCATCCACCCCAGGAACCGGCACCAACGCCAGCCCCTCCAGCGAACCACCCGCATCCGGCTCCAGCCGCCACACACCCTCAGGAACCACCAACGCACCCGAAGACCGCGTCAACCGCCGCCCGTACAACACACCGTCCCGGACAGCGACCTCAGGCTCTCCGGCGGCGACGGCGGCCGGAAGAGCGGCGATCTGCCCGGCGGTACGGGTGGCCGGGAGGTCCACCAGGAGCAGCCGGTCCTCCGGGTTCTCCGACTGCGTCGAGCGCACCAGCCCGGCGAGAGCGGCGGCCGGCAGGTCGGCCACCCCCTCACCGGCCGAGACCGACACACCACCACGGGTGAGCACCACCAACCTGGCGTCGCCGAGCCGGTCTTCGGCCAGCCACTGCTGCACCAGGCCCAGCGTCTCACCGGTCGCCCGCGCCGCGGCCGACGCCGGATCGTCCGCGCCGTCCGCGCCGCCGGCGCAGACCAGGACCACGGCGGGCGTGTACTCCGCAGCCTCCGCGGCGGCAGCGGCATCCGCCAGCCCGGAGAAGGTCCGCACCGGGGTGCCGGACTGTTCCAGGGTCTCGGCGACACCGAAGCGGTCGGTGCCGAGCAGCGCCCACTCCCCGGCTACGGGTTCTCCCCCCGCGATCGGTGTCCAGGCGACGGTGAACAGTGCGTCCGCGACTGCCATATCGGCGGAGCGGAGGCGGTCGGTGTCCACCGGGCGGGTGATCAGCGAGGCCACCGAGAGCACGGGCCGGCCTGCCGGGTCGGCGGCCGTCATCGCCAGGGTGCCCGCCGCGTCGCGGCGCAGCCGGGCGCGGAGCACCGAGGCGCCACTCGCATGCAGCTCGACCCCCGTCCATGCGAACGGAAGCCGCACCTCGCCGGTCGTACCCTCTCCGGCTCCGCCCATCAGGAAGGAGGCGTGCAGTACGGCGTCGAGCAGGGCGGGGTGCAGGCCGAACGCGGGGGCGTCCTGCGCCACCCCCTCCGGGAGGGCGACCTCGGCGAAGACCTCCTCGCCACGGCGCCACACCGCCTGGAGCCCCTGGAACGCCGGGCCGTAGCCGTACGGGCCCTCGTTCGCGGCCTCGTACAGACCCGAGACGTCCACCTTCGTGGCCCCGCGGGGCGGCCATACCGCGAAGTCGTCGTCGGTGGCGGCGGCCGGGCCGGTGGGGGCGAGCAGTCCGCTCGCGTGCCGGGTCCACACCTGGGGCTGGTCGGGCGCGTCCGGGCGCGAGAAGACATCGACGGGGCGGCGGCCGTCCGCTCCGGTTTCGGCCAGCACCACCTGGATCTGCACGGCTCCGCCGTCGTCGGGGAGGGTGAGCGGCGTCTGGAGCGTCAGCTCCTCCAGGAGCCCGCAGCCGACCTGGTCACCGGCGCGTACGACCAGTTCCACGAAGCCGGTCCCCGGCAGCAGCACCACACCGTCCACCGCGTGGTCAGCCAGCCACGGATGCGTACGCACCGACAGCCGACCGGTGCACAACGTGCCTGCTCCACCGGCGAGTTCAACTGCTGCTCCCAGCAGCGGATGACCCATGGCACTGAGGCCCAGCGCCGCCGGGTCGCCGCCCGTGACGGTGCCGGCGGCCTTCGGCCAGAAGCGCTCGTGCTGGAAGGCGTACGTCGGCAACTCGACCCGCCGCCCTCCGGGGAGCACCGCTTCCCAGTCGACCGGCGCCCCACCCACGAACGCCTCGGCCAGCGAGGTCACCAGCCGTTGCGTGCCGCCCTCGTCCCTGCGCAGCGTCCCGCAGACGGCGGCCGGCTCCGTACCCGGTCCGGTCTCCTGGGCGAGGTCCTGAAGGGTGTCGTTCATCGCGCCCATCAGGACCGGGTGCGGGGTGACCTCGATGAAGAGCTGGTGTCCGCGGCCCGCCAGGGCCCGTACCGCGCGGTCGAAGTGGACCGTGGCACGGAGGCTGCGGAACCAGTAGCCCGCGTCCAGCTCCTCACCGCTCAGGGTTTCGCCGGTCATCGCGGAGACCATCGGGACACGACCCCGACGCGGGGATATCCCGGCCAGCGCGGCCGTGATCTCCTCCTCAAGCCGGTCCACCTGAGCGGAGTGCGAGGCGTAGTCCACCGCCACCATCCGCGCCCTGGCACCCTCAGCCTCGAACTCCGCCTTCAACTCCTCCAGAGCGCCCGGCTCACCCGAAACCACCGTCACCGAAGGCCCGTTCACCGCAGCCAGCGACGCACGCTCACCGAAGCGGACCAGACGCTCCTCGACCTCGGAGGCCGGGCGGCTGATCGAGAGCATCCCGCCCGCACCAGCAAGCACCTTCAGCGACTTCGAGCGCAGCGCCACCACCCGGGCACCATCCTCAAGGGACAACATCCCCGCAACGGTCGCCGCCGCGATCTCGCCCTGCGAATGCCCGACCACAGCCTCCGGGGCGACACCGGCCGCCTCCCACACCACAGCCAACGACACCATCACCGCCCACAGAGCAGGCTGAACCACATCAGCCGCCTCCAGGACAGGCGCACCCTCCGCCCCCGCCAGTACATCGTCCAACGACCAGTCCACGTACGGCGAGAGCGCCTCGGCACACTCACCCAGCCGCGCCGCGAACACCGGCGAAACCCCCGCCAGCTCACGCCCCATCCCCACCCACTGCGAACCCTGACCCGCGAACGCGAACACCGGACGGACACCGGAGCGGGCCACCCCGGACACCACAGCGCCGGTCGGAACGCCCGTAGCCAGGCTCTCCAGGCCGCCGGTCAGCTCGGCGCGGTCCGTACCGACCACCACCGCCCGGTGCTCGAACACCGAGCGAGTGACCGCCAACGACCGGGCCACATCGGCCGGCTCCAACTCGGGACGGGCAGCCACCCACTCCCGCAGCCGTTCCGCCTGCGCGCCCAGGCCCGCAGCCGAACGGCCGGACACGACCCATGCACCGGCACCCGACACCAGCGGCGCGGGGGCCGTGGTCCCGGCGCCCTCTTCCCCGGTCTCCGCCGGGGCCTCATCGGCGGTGGCCTCAGGTGCCTCCTCCAGGAGGACGTGCGCGTTGGTTCCGCTGAGGCCGAACGAGGAGACACCGGCGCGCCGCACCCGCTCCCCGCTGGGCCAGGGCATCTGCTCCGTCAGCAGCCTGACGTCCCCCGCGGCCCAGTCCACGTGCGGCGATGGCTCGTCCGCGTGCAGGGTCCGGGGCAGCTCGCCCTGCCGCAGGGCCATCACCATTTTGATGACCCCCGCGACACCGGCCGCCTGCTGGGCGTGGCCGATGTTGGACTTCACCGAGCCCAGCCACACCGGACGGCCTTCGGGACGGTCCTGGCCGTAGGTGGCCAGCAGCGCCTGCGCCTCGATCGGGTCACCCAGCGTCGTACCGGTGCCGTGCGCCTCCACCACATCGACATCGGCCGCCGTCAGGTGGGCGCCGGCCAGTGCGGCACGGATCACCCGCTGCTGGGACGGGCCGTTGGGCGCGGTCAGGCCGTTGGACGCACCGTCCTGGTTGATGGCTGAGCCCCGCACCACCGCCAGCACCTCGTGGCCGTTCCGGCGGGCGTCCGAGAGGCGCTCGACGACGACCATGCCGGCGCCCTCGCCCATGCCCATGCCGTCCGCGTCGGCGGAGAACGCCTTGCAGCGGCCGTCCTGGGCCAGGCCGCTCTGCCGGGAGAACCCGACGAGCCCGACGGTCGATGCCATCACTGTGGCGCCCCCGGCCAGCGCCATCGAGCACTCCCCGGAGCGCAGCGCCTGGCAGGCCAGGTGGAGCGCGACCAGTGAGGACGAGCAGGCCGTGTCCACCGACACCGCCGGGCCCTGCAGCCCGAGCAGATAGGAGATGCGCCCGGACATCACGCTGACCGCGCCACCGGTCATCAGGTGCCAGTAGAGGTCGTCGGTGTGCAGGGCCGGGTTGGCGTGGTAGTCCGATGTGGCGGCCCCGACGAACACCCCCGTCTGCGTGCCGCGGAGCGAGGAGGGTGCCACACCGGCCCGCTCCAGCGCCTCCCACGACGTCTCCAGGAGCAGCCGCTGCTGCGGGTCCATCGCCAGCGCCTCACGCGGGCTGATCCCGAAGAACCCCGCATCGAAGCCGGCCGCGTCCTGGAGGAAGCCGCCCTTGGCCACGGAGGAAGTGCCCTGGTGGTCCGGGTCGGGGTCCTGGACGCCCCCGGTGTCCCAGCCGCGGTCGGCGGGGAAGCCGGAGATGGCGTCCCCGCCTGTCGCGACCAGCTCCCACAGCTGCTCAGGGGTGGTCACACCGCCCGGGTACCGGCAGCTCATGCCGACGATCGCCAGCGGTTCCGATGCCGCATCGACGAGCCGGCGGTTCTGCTGCCGCAGCCGCTCGGTCTCCTTGACCGAGGCACGCAGCGCTTCCAGGAGCTTGTCGGCCTGTCCGGTCATCGCTGCCTCCACACATCGAGCACTTCACATGTCATTCGCGGCACCGTCCGCGACCTCTTCCCCCGCGTCGTGCGCACCGTCACTCCGTCTCGCCCTCCAGGGCCAGGCGGATCAGGCTGTCGGCGTCCAGGGCGTCGATGTCTCCGCCCTGGTCTTCCTCACCACTCAGCAGGGCGTCGTCGCGGACACCGGCGAGCCGCATCAGCGCATCCATCAGCCCGGCCTCACGGAACCTGGAGAGCGGAACGCTCGCGAGTGCCTCCCGCAGTTTCTCCTCCGCAGGGTCCTGCGCGCCCTGTTCAACAAGCCCGGGAAGCAGCTCGTCGAGCAGGAAGGCAGCCAGTTCCAGGGTGTTGGGGTAGTCGAAGACCAGGGTGGCCGGCAGCCGCTTCCCGGTTGCCGTGCTGAGCCGGTTGCGCAGTTCGACGGCGGTCAGCGAGTCGAAGCCGATGTCGGTGAAGGCCCGGCCCGGCTCGATCGCCTCCCCGGAGCCGTGTCCCAGGACGGCCGCCACATGGGTGCGGACCAGGTCGGTCAGCAGCCGTGTCCGCTCCGCTTCCGGCAGTCCGGCCAGCTGCTGGTGCAGCGAGTCGGCGCCCGCGCCGCCGGCCCCGGCGGCGCTGCGCCGCCCGGACCCGGCCGAGACCAGTGCCCGGAACAGCGGCGGAACCTCCGCGCTGCCCGCGCTCTGTGCCCGCAGTCCGGCCAGGTCGAGCTTGGCCGGCATCAGCAGCGCCTCGTCCCTGGCCAGGGCCAGGTCCAGCAGCGCGAGTCCTTCGTCCGCGTTCAGTGCCGCGAAGCCGCCGCGGTTGATGCGGGCGCGCTCCGACTCGCTGAGCCTTCCGGTCAGGGCGCTGGCCTCGGCCCACATGCCCCAGGCCAGCGAGGTGCCGGGCAGCCCGGCCGCCCTGCGTTCGGCGGCCAGTGCGTCCAGGAAGGCGTTGGCCGCCACGTAGTTGCCCTGGCCCGGGCTGGAGAAGGTGGCCGCGGCGGAGGAGAAGAGTACGAAGTGGTCGAGGTCCAGCCCACGGGTGAGTTCATGCAGGTTCCAGGCACCGTCCGCCTTCGGCCGCAGCACCCCCGCGATCCGCTCAGGGGTCAACGAGGCCACCGTGCCGTCGTCCAGCACACCCGCCGTGTGCACCACGGTCCGCAACGGGCGCTCCTGGGGCACCCCGGCCACCACAGCGGCCAGGTCCTCACGCTCCGCCGCATCACACGCCACCACATCCACCGACGCACCCGACTCCGCCAGCTCGGCGGCCAGTGCCGCCGCCCCGACCGCACCAGGACCCGAACGACTGGTCAGAACCAGCCCGTCCGCCCGCCCCGTCGCCGCCAGATGCCGCGCCACCAGACCACCCAAGGTTCCGGTACCACCGGTGATCAGGGCGGTACGGGTGCTGTGCGCGGTGGCCGGACGGGCCTCGGCGAGGTGGGCGGGGAAGGTCAGGACGATCTTGCCGGTGTGCCGGGCGTGCTGCATGAAGCGGAACGCGTCCCGCGCCTGCCGGACGCCCCAGGCCCGCAGCGGAAGACGCTCCAGCTCCCCGGCGGCGAGCAGTTCCACGACCTTCCCGAGCATCGTGCCCAGCGCTGCGGGACCCGCCTCCGAGAGTTCGAACGGCCGGTAGTGGACGCCCGGGTGTTGCCCCGCGACGACTTCCGCGTCACGGACATCCGTACGGCCCATCTCCACGAACGCCCCACCACGCGGCAACAACCGCAACGACGCATCAGTGAACTCACCCGCCAGCGAATTCACCACCACGTCCATACCGGCACCACCCGTGGCAGCCAGGAACTCCGCCTCGAAACCCACCCCACGCGACGACGACACATGCGCCTCATCCAGGCCCATCCCCGCCAGCACCGACCACTTGCCCGGACTCGCCGTCGCAAAGACCTCCAACCCCAGATACCGGGCAATCCGCACCGCCGCCATACCCACACCACCAGCACCGGCATGCACCAACACCCGCTGACCCGACTTCGCACCCGCCAACTCCACCAACGCATACCAGGCCGTCATGAAGGCGCTGGGGACGGAGGCGGCCTCCGCGAACGACCAGCCGTCCGGGATCCGTACCAGCTGGCGGGCATCCGTGACCGCCGACGGGCCGAACCCGCCCTCGGCCAGGCCCATCACCCGGTCGCCCGGCTTCAGTCGACCCGTCTCAGGTCCGGCTTCGAGCACCGTCCCGGCGATCTCGCCGCCGAGCACTCCGCCGCCGGGGTACATACCCAGCGCGATCAGCACATCACGGAAGTTCAGCCCCGCGGCACCGACCGCCACCCGCACCTGACCCGCCGACAACGGGCCATCCACCCCAGGAACCGGCACCAACGCCAGCCCCTCCAGCGAACCACCCGCATCCGGCTCCAGCCGCCACACACCCTCAGGAACCACCAACGCACCCGAAGACCGCGTCAACCGCCGCCCGTACAACACACCGCCCCGGACAGCGAGTTCGCTCTCGTCGCCACCCAGCGCACCCGGCAGCAGCGTGGCGTACTCACCGTCCTCGCGCACCGGCAGGTCGACGAGGACCAGCCGGTCCGGGTTCTCCGACTGCGCCGAGCGCACCAGCCCGGCGAGAGCGGCGGCCGGCAGATCGGCCACCCCCTCACCGGCCGACACCGCCACACCACCACGGGTGAGCACCACCAGGCGGGCCTTGTCGAGGCGCTGTTCGGCCAGCCATTCCTGCACCAGACCGAGGGTCTCCCCGGTGGCCCGGGCAGCGGCCCGAGCCGGGTCGTCGTCCCGGCCGTCGTCACCGGCACAGACCAGGACCACGGCGGGGGCGATCTCGCCGATCTCCGTGGCAGCGGCCAGTTCCGTCAGCCCCGGGAAGCAACGAACCAGTGTGCCGGCCCCTTCCAGGGGCTCGGCGACGCCGAAGCGGTCCGTACCGACCAGCGCCCATTCCCCGGCGATGGCCTCCCCGCCGGTGGTGGGGGCCCACTCGACGCCGAACAGCGAGTCCGCCATTCCCGCGTCTGCGGAGCGGAGTTGGCCGGTCGCCACCGGGCGGGTGATCAGCGACGCCACCGAGAGCACCGGCTGCCCCGCCGCGTCCGCGGCCGTCACGGCCAGCGCGCCCTGCGCGTCGCGGCGCAGCCGGGCGCGGAGCACCGACGCACCGCTCGCGTGCAGCTCGACCCCCGTCCATGCGAACGGAAGCCGCACCTCGCCCGGTTCGTTCCGGTCGCCGCCGCTCACCAGGACGCTGGCGTGCAGCGCCCCGTCCAGGAGGGCCGGGTGCAGGCCGAAGGCCGCGGCGTCCTCCGCCACCTCATCGGGCAGGGCCACCTCGGCGAAGACATCCTCGCCACGGCGCCACGCCGCCCGCAGGCCACGGAAGGCCGGGCCGTACCCGTACGAGCCTTCGCTCGCGGCCTCGTACAGGCCCGAGACGTCCACCTCTGTGGCGTCCCTCGGCGGCCACACCGCGAAGTCCGCCTCGGCCACCGCGGCCCCCTCGGCAGGGGCGAGCACACCGCCGGCGTGCTGCGTCCACACCTGCGGCCCGTCGGCCGAGTCCGGGCGGGAGAAGACATCGACCGTCCGGCGGCCTTCGGCGTCCGCCTCGGCGAGGACGACCTGCACCTGCACCCCGCCGTCGGTGGGCAGCACCAGCGGTGCCTGGAGCGTCAGTTCTTCCAACAGTCCGCAGCCGGCCTGGTCACCGGCGCGTACGGCCAGTTCCACGAAGCCGGTCCCCGGCAGCAGCACCGCACCGCCGACGGCGTGGTCCGCCAGCCAGGGATGTGTCCGCACCGACAGGCGCCCGGTGCACACCAGCCCTGCTCCACCGGCCAGTTCGAGCGCGGCACCCAGCAGCGGATGGCCCACGGCGCCCAGGCCCAGCGCAGCGGGGTCTCCGCCGAAGGCGGTACCGGCCTGCTTCGGCCAGTAGCGCTCGTGCTGGAAGGCGTACGTCGGCAACTCGACCCGCTCACCAGCGGGCAGTACCGCGCGCCAGTCGACCGGCGCCCCATGGACGTACGCCTCGGCCAGCGAGGTCAGCAGCCGCCCTGCACCGTCCTCGTCGCGCCGCAGCGTCCCGCAGACGGCGGCGGATACGGCACTCGCACCGGTCTCCTGCGCCGCTTCCTCAAGGGTGTCGTTCATCGCGCCCAGCAGGACCGGGTGCGGGGTGACCTCGATGAAGAGCTGGTGGCCACGGCCCGCCAGGGTCCGCACCGCACGGTCGAAGTGGACCGTGGCACGGAGGCTGCGGAACCAGTATCCGGCGTCCAGTTCCTCACCGGTCAGGGTCTCGCCGGTCATCGCGGAGACCATCGGCACCCTGCCCCGGCGCGGAGCCACCTCGGCCAGAACGGAGATGATCTCCTTCTCCAGCCGGTCCACCTGAGCGGAGTGCGAGGCGTAGTCCACCGCCACCATCCGCGCCCTGGCACCCTCAGCCTCGAACTCCGCCTTCAACTCCTCAAGCGCGTCCGGCTCACCCGAAACCACCGTCGCCGAAGGCCCGTTGACCGCCGCCAGCGACGCACGCTCACCGAAACGGGTAAGACGCTCCTCGACCTCAGAAGCCGGACGGCTGACCGAGAGCATCCCGCCCGCACCAGCAAGCACCTTCAGCGACTTCGAACGCAGCGCCACCACCCGCGCACCGTCCTCAAGGGACAACATCCCCGCAACCGTCGCCGCAGCAATCTCCCCCTGCGAATGACCCACCACAGCCTCGGGAGCGACACCGGCCGCCTCCCACACCGCAGCCAACGACACCATCACCGCCCAGAGCGCAGGCTGCACCACATCAGCAGCCTCCAACGCAGGCGCACCATCCGCACCCGCAAGGACATCGGCCAGCGACCAGTCCGTGTACGAGGACAGCGCCGCCGCACACTCGGCGAGCCGCGCCGCGAACACCGGCGAAACCTCCGCCAGCTCACGTCCCATACCGACCCACTGGGAACCCTGACCCGCGAACGCGAACACCGGGCGGGTGTCCTGGCGGGCCACTGCCGAGAGCACCGCGCCGTCCGGTACACCGGCCGCCAGGCTCCGCAGGCCCGACACCAGCGCGGTGCGGTCACCGCCCACCACCACGGCGCGGTGCTCGAACGCGGACCGGGCCGTCGCCAACGACCAGGCTGTATCCGCCGGTTCCAGCTCCGGACGTGCGGCCAGCCATTCCTGGAGCCGCTCCGCCTGCGCCGCCAGGCCCGCGGCCGACCGGCCCGATACCGGCCAGACGTGGGCGGCGCCGGGTACGACGACCGTGCCTTCGGTGGTGATGCCGGTCTGCCCGTCGTCATCGGGGGCGGCGGTACCGGTGAGTGCCGGAGCCTCCTCCAGGATGACGTGCGCGTTGGTGCCGCTCAGACCGAACGAGGAAACACCGGCCCTGCGCACCCTGGCTCCGCTGGTCCACGGCACGGGTTCGGCCACCAGCTCCACCGCGCCCGTGGACCAGTCCACGTGGCTGGACGGCTCGTCCACGTGCAGGGTGCGCGGCAGCTGCTCGTGCTGCAGGGCCAGCACCATCTTGATGATCCCCGCGACACCCGCTGCGGCCTGGGTGTGGCCGATGTTGGACTTCACCGAGCCCAGCCACAGCGGCCGGTCGTCGGGGCGGTCCTGGCCGTAGGTGGCCAGCAGCGCCTGCGCCTCGATCGGGTCACCCAGCCTGGTGCCGGTGCCGTGCGCCTCCACCACGTCCACATCGGCGGGCGTCAGCCGGGCATTGGCCAGCGCGGCCCGGATCACCCGCTGCTGCGAGGGGCCGTTGGGCGCGGTCAGACCGTTGGACGCACCGTCCTGGTTGGTGGCGCTGCCGCGCAGCAGTGCCAGGACCTGGTGCCCGTTGCGCCGGGCGTCCGAGAGCCGCTCGACGACGAGCATGCCGGCGCCCTCGGAGAAGCCCATGCCGTCCGCCTCATCGGAGAACGCCTTGCAGCGGCCGTCCATCGCGAGGCCGCTCTGCTCGCTGAAGCCGATGAAGCCGTCCGGGGTCACCATGATCGTGATACCGCCTGCGAGCGCCATCGTGCACTCTCCGGAGCGCAGCGCCTGCGCCGCCATGTGCAGTGCGACCAAGGAGGACGAGCAGGCCGTATCGACCGTGACGGCGGGACCTTCGAGGCCGAAGGCGTACGACACGCGGCCGGACAGCACGCTGGTCGCGTTGCCGGTGATGAGGTGGGCCGCGCCCTCGAAGTCACCGTCGCGGCCGTAGCCGGACGCGTAGCCGCCGACGAACATGCCGGTGGCGGTACCGCGGAGCGACGCGGGGTCGATGCCCGACCGCTCCAGGGCCTCCCAGGAGGTCTCCAGGAGCAGCCGCTGCTGCGGGTCCATGGCAAGGGCCTCACGCGGGCTGATCCCGAAGAACCCGGCGTCGAAGCCGCTGACGTCCTGGACGAAACCGCCGACCGCGCCGTCCGGGGAGCCCTCGGGCGCAACCAGGTCCCAGCCTCGGTCGTCCGGGAAGCCGGATATGGCGTCGCCGCCCGTGGAGAGCAGGTTCCACAGGTCGTCGGGGCCGGCCACACCGCCGGGGTAGTGGCAGGCCATGCCGACGATCGCGATCGGCTCGTCGGCCGCGATGGTCGCGGGTACCGCGGCCGGCGCCCCGGTGTCCTCGGGCACAGTGCCCAGGAGTTCTCCCACCAGGTAGCCGGTCAGGGCCGTCGGCGTGGGGTAGTCGAACAGCAGGGTCGCGGGCAGCCGCAGCTGCGTCGCGGCGCTGAGGTCGTTGCGCAGCTCCACGGAGGTCAGCGAGTCGAAGCCGAGTTCGCTGAAGGCGCTGCCTGCCTGGACCTCATCGGGCGAGGTGTGGCCGAGCACCCGGGCGGCCTTGTCCTGCACCAGCTCGGTCAGTGCCCGTCGCTGCTCGGCCCGGGTCAGGCCGGCCAGCCGGTCCGCCAGCTCCCGTTCGGCGGGTGCCGCCGGGACATCGGCCAGCAGCGCGGCGAGCCGGCGTACCTCCGGCAGGTCGCGCATCAGGGCCGCCTGCACCAGATCCGCCGACGACTGCGGCTCCGCGAGGATGGCCGTCCAGTCGATGTTCATCACCGTCAGTGCGGTGTCGCCGCCGTCCAGCGCCTCGCCCAGTGCCCGCACCGCGAGGTCCGGGTCCATCACCTCTTCCCACTGGTTGCGGGCCAGCCGCTGCCGCGCCGCATCGGAGCTCTGCGCCACACCGGCCGCCCACGGACCCCAGGCCACGGCGAGTGCGGGCAGGCCGCGACTGCGCCGGTTCTGGGCCACGGCGTCCAGATAGGCGTTGGCCGCACCGTAGTTGGCCTGGCCCGGGGCGCCCGTGGTGGCCACCACGGAGGAGAACAGCACGAAGGCGTCCAGGTCCAGATCGGCGGTGAGCGCGTCCAGGTGGGCGGCGCCCGCGGCCTTGGCGGCGAGCGCCGTCTCAAGTCGGTCGGGGGAGAGAGCGTCGATCACGCCGTCGTCCAGTACCGCGGCGGTGTGCACCACGGTGGAGAGTGCGGGGCCGTCGGCCGCGATCCGGCCGAGCAGGCCGGCCAGTTCGGTACGGTCGGCCGCGTCGCAGGCCAGGACATCCACGGGGACGCCCAAGGCGGCCAGTTCGGCTGCCTGTGCCGCGATGCCCGCGGCGCCGGGTCCTGACCGGCTGGTGAGCACGAGGCGGCCCGCGCCGCGTCCGGCCAGCCAGCGTGCCACGTGGCCGCCGAGTGCGCCGGTGCCTCCGGTGACCAGTGCGGTTCCGTTCGACGGCTGCCAGGTCCCGCCCGCCGGGGGCCGCGGGGCGTGGGCCAGCCTGCGGCCCACCGTCCCGGCCTGCCGGATCGCCACCTGGTTCTCGTCGGAGCCCGCCAGCACGGCGGCCAGCTGCGCACCGGTGCGCTCGTCCAGCGTGGTGGGCAGGTCGACCAGTCCGCCCCAGCGGTCCGGGTGCTCCAGGGCGACAATCCGGCCGAAGCCCCAGATCTGTGCCTGCAGCGGGCCGGTCAGCACCTCGCCGGGGCCGGTCGCGACGGCGCCGCGGGTGGCCGGCCAGAGGGGTGCCTCGATCCCGGCGTCACCCAGCGCCTGCACCAGGCCCAGCGTGCCGGCCAGGCCGGCGGTCACCGCCGGACGTCCTGGCAGCGGCGTCTCGTCCAGGCCGAGCAGCGACAGCACTCCGGACACCGGCCCGGCGCCCCGCACGGCCCGGCCGACGAGTTCGGCGAGCACGTCACGCCGCACGGCCCCCTCCGGGACCTCGACGAGTACGGTCTCGGCGCCGCGGGCGGACAGGGCCGCCGCGCACCACGCCACCGGCTCGTCGTCGGCCGCGGCGGCGGGGACGACGAGCAGCCACCGGCCGGAAAGGCGCGCCGGAGCGGTCTCGGTGACCGGCGCCCAGGTCACCCGGTAGCGCCAGGCCGCTGTCTCCGACCGCTCCCGTTCCCGGAGCCGCCAGGACGTCAGGGCCGGCAGTACGTCGTTGAGCTGACGCTCGTCCGTGAGGGACAGCGTCCGGGCGATCCCGGCCAGGTCGCCGCCCTCGACGGCCGCCCAGAACAGGGCCTCGGACTCCGAGGACGCACCGTCGCCGCCTGCGGCCGGAACGGCCCCGGTGTTCGCCGCCTCCAGCCAGTAGCGGCGGTGCTGGAACGCGTAGGTGGGCAGCTCGACGGAGGCACCGGCCGGAAGGACACGTCCCCAGTCGACCGGCAGTCCGCCGGTGTGGGCGTGCCCGAGTGCCGTGAGGAGCCGCGCCGTTCCGGCGTTCTCCCGCTCCAGTGTCCCCACCGTCAGTACGTCCGCGATGTCCGCGTCCTCCGCGGTCTCCGTGACCGCCGCGGTCAGCACCGGATGCGGCGAGACCTCGACGAACGCCCCGTAACCGGCGTCCAGCAGGCTCCGTACGGCCTCCTCGAACCTCACCGTGCGGCGCAGGTTGGCGAACCAGTAGGCCGCGTCCACCTCTTCGCCGGTGAGCCACGCTCCGGTCACCGTGGAGACCATCGGCACCCGGCCGGTGCGCGGGGCGATCCCGGAGAGCGCGCTCTCCAGCTGCCCGGCCAGCGGTTCCACCGCCGGGGAGTGCGCCACGAAGTCGGTCGCCGGGATGCGCCAGCGCATCACCCTGCGGGCGGCCAGCTCCCGTTCGAACTCGGCCAGTGCCTCCGGCTCACCGGAGACCACGACGGCGGCGGGGCCGTTCACCGCGGCCACCGAGAGGCGGCCGTCCCAGCCGTCCACCAGCTCCCGCACCGGACCCTCCGGCATCACCACCGACACCATCGAGCCGGCCACCGAGAGCCCCGACAGCGCCCGGGACCGGACCGCCACCACACAGGCCGCATCCTCCAACGACAGCATCCCGGCCACCGTCGCCGCGGCGATCTCACCCTGCGAGTGACCCACCACCGCATCGGGAGTGATACCCGCGGCCTCCCAGATCGCGGCCAGCGAGACCATCACGGCCCACAGCGCGGGCTGGGCGACTTCGGCCGCCTCCAGCTCGGGAGCATCCTCCGCACCCGCCAGGACACCGCCCAGCGACCAGTCCACGTACGGGGCGAGTGCCGCCTCGCACTCCGCGATACGGGCGGCGAACAGCGGCGAGGAGTACAGCAGTTCCCGCCCCATGCCGACCCACTGGGTGCCCTGTCCCGCGAAGACGAACGCCGTCCGGCCCGCCGGACGGGCGAGGCCGGTCACCACCGATGCCGACCTCGTGCCTGCGGCCAGGCACCGCACCCCGTCGACCAGCTCTTCCCGGTCACCGCCGACCACCACGGCACGGTGCTCGAAGACCGAGCGGGTCGCGGCGAGTGACCAGGCCACGTCCGCGGGCTTCACCTCCGGCCGTGCGGCGGCCCATGCGTGCAGCCGGTCCGCCTGAGCGACGAGCCCGTCGGCCGAACGGCCGGACACCAGCCAGGCACTTGCCTCACCGTCGGCCAGGAGCGCGGGCCCGGCGTCCACCGGTGCGGGTGCGACGGGAGCGTCGGCCTCGTCGGGGACGGCGGCCGGGGCCTCCTCCAGGATGATGTGCACATTGGTGCCGCTCATCCCGAACGCGGAGACGCCCGCGCGGCGGACCCGCTCACCGCTGGGCCACGGCACCGGCTCGGCCACCAGCTCCACCGCGCCGTCGGACCAGTCGACATGGGGGGTCGGCTCGTCGATGTGCAGCGTGCGCGGCATCCGCTCGTGCTGGAGGGAGAGCACCGTCTTGATGACGCCGGCGACGCCCGCGGCGGCCTGGGCGTGGCCGATGTTGGACTTCACCGAGCCGAGCCACAGCGGCCGGTCACCGGGACGGTCCTGGCCGTAGGTGGCCAGCAGCGCCTGCGCCTCGATCGGGTCGCCCAGTTTGGTCGCCGATCCGTGTGCCTCCACCACGTCCACGTCGGACGCCGATACACCGGCGTTGGCGAGTGCCGCGCGGATCACCCGCTGCTGGGATGGACCGTTGGGGGCGGTCAGGCCGTTGGACGCACCGTCTTGGTTGATCGCCGAACCACGCACCACGGCCAGGACCTTGTGCCCGTTGCGCCGCGCGTCGGAAAGCCGCTCCACGACCAGCATGCCCGCGCCCTCGGCGAAGCCGGAGCCGTCGGCCGATGCGGCGAAGGAACGGCAGCGGCCGTCCAGCGACACTCCGCCCGCCGTGGCGAAGGCGACGAACACATCCGGTGTGGCGCTGACCGTCACGCCGCCCGCGAGGGCGAGCGAGCACTCCCCCGCGCGGAGCGCCTGGGAGGCCATGTGCAGCGCGACGAGGGAGGAGGAGCACGCGGTGTCCACCGTCACCGCGGGGCCTTCGAGTCCGAAGGTGTAGGAGAGCCGGCCGGACAGCACGCTGGTCGCGTTGCCGGTCGCCAGGTGCCCCTCGGCGACCCCGGTGCCCTCCAGCGGTACGTCGGTCGCGTACCGCGATGCGTAGCCGCCGACGAAGGCGCCGGTCTGGCTGCCGCGCAGCGTGGCCGGGTCGATCCCGGACCGCTCGAACGCCTCCCAGGAGGTTTCGAGGAGCAGCCGCTGCTGCGGGTCCATCGCCAGCGCCTCACGCGGGCTGATCCCGAAGAACCCGGCGTCGAAGGAGGCCGCGTCCTGCACGAACCCGCCGACCTGCTCATACGTCTTCCCGGTGCGCTCCGCCTCGGGGCCCTGGAGCATCTCCAGGTCCCAGCCGCGGTCCCGGGGGAAGGGGCCGATCGCGTCCACCCCCGAGTCCAGCAGCTGCCACAGCTCGTCCGGGCCGGCGGCGCCGCCCGGGAAGCGGCAGGCCATACCGACGATGGCGATCGGCTCGTCCGCCACCGGCACCGTTGTCGTCGCCGCGGCGGGGGCCGCGACGACGGGCAGGTCTCCGGCCAGTTCCGCGCGCAGCATCGCGGCGAGCGCGGCCGGGGTGGGATGGTCGAACACCAGCGTCGCCGGCAGCCGCAGTCCGGTCTCCGCCTTCAGCCGGTTACGCAGTTCTACCGCGATCAGCGAGTCGAAGCCGACGTCGGTGAAGGCCCGGTCGGCGTCGATGGCGGCAGCCGACGCGTGCCCCAGGACGGCGGCGGAGTGGGAGAGCACCAGTTCCAGCACGAGCCGGTCGCGCTCGGCGCCGGAGACCGATGCCAGCTTCTGGCGCAGCGCCTCGCCCGCCTCGGCGCCGGTGCCCGCGGCGGTGGCCGACGCGGCGGTACGGCGGACGGACACACCTGCCAGCGCCCGCCACAGCGGCGGTACCTCCGCACCGGACACGGTCTGCGCGCGCAGCGCGGCCGCGTCCAGCCTGGCGGGGGTCAGCACCGCTTCGTCCCTGGTCAGCGCGGCGTCCAGGACGACAAGTCCCTCTTCGGCCGAGAGCGGCACGAAGGACCGGTCGATCCGGGAGAGCGAGGTGGCGTCCAGGTTGCGGCCGATGCCGGCCTCGTGCGCCCACGGCCCCAGCTGCAGTGACGTACCCGCGAGGCCGGCAGCCGCGCGGTGTGCGGCCACGGCGTCGAGGAAGGAGTTGGCTGCCACGTAACTGCCCTGGCCGGGCGCGCCGAACGTGGCCGCCGCGGACGAGAACATCACGAACCGGTCCAGGTCCAGATGTGCCGTCAGCTCATGCAGGTGCCAGGCCGCGTCGACCTTCGGCCGCAGCACCGCGGACAGCCGTTCCGGCGTCAGCGAGGTGACCAGGCCGTCGTCGACGACGCCTGCCGCGTGCACCACGGAGCCCAGCGGGTTCTCGTCCGGTATCCGCTCCAGCACGGTGGCCAGCGCCTCGCGTTCGGCCGCGTCGCAGGCGGTCACCCGGACCCACACGCCCAGCTCCGCCAGTTCGGCGGCCAGCGCGGCCGCCCCGGCGGCAGCCGGGCCGGAACGGCTGGTCAGCACCACGCCACCGGCCCTTCCGGTGGCCACCAGGTGCCGGGCCACCAGCCCGCCCAGGGTTCCGGTGCCGCCGGTCACCAGGAGCGCGCGGGCGCCGGGATCGGCCTGCGGCCCCGACGGCCACTCGACCGGCCTCAGTTCACCTGCGGGACGGGTCAGGCGCCTGCCGTAGCGGGCCTGTCCGCGGATCGCCACCTCGGGCTCACCGTTGCCCAACGCCGCAGGCAGCAGGGCCACTTCCGTATTGTCAAGGGCGAAGGTGTCGTCGGTGGCGGGAAGGTCGGCCAGCAGCAGCCGGCCCGGGTTCTCCGCCTGCGCCGAGCGCAGCAGGCCGCGCACGGCCGCTCCGGCCAGGTCCGTCACCGGCTCGCCGGGGACCACGTCCACCGCGCCCCGCGTGACAAGTACCAACTGGGTCTCTTCCAGCCGTGGTTCGGCCAGCCAGTTCTGTACGAACCGGAGAGCCGCGCCGCCCGCCCGACGTACCGCGCCGGGGAACTCCTCCCCGGAGGGAACGGTCACGGGAAGGCCGGCGCCGGACATGTCGTCCTCGTTGCCGGAGTCCTCGGCTCCCGCACCGGACAGCGCGTCGGCGCAGACCAGAACGGTCCGCGGGTCGGCCGTGCCCGCCTCGACGGCTGCGGCCAGCTCGCCGAGGTCGGCGAAGGGACGCAGCCGCACACCGGCGGTGCCGAGGCCCTCGGCCAGTCCGTAACCGTCGGCCCCGAGCAGCACCCAGTCGCCGGACGGTACGTCGCCTCCGGGCACCTCGGTCCACTGCGGTACGAACAGCGAGTCGCTCAGCTCGTTCTGTACGGAGCGGAGCTGGTCCACGGGTACCGGACGTCGCACGAGCGATTCGACCGATACCACCGGGGCTCCGGTGGTGTCGGCGGCCGCCAGCGAGAGCGTGCCCTGCGCGTCCTGCCGCAGCCGTACCCGCAGCGCCGAAGCGCCGGCGGCGTGCAGCTCCACGCCGGTCCACGCGAACGGCATCGTGACCTGCCCGGACTCGTCCGCGGCGGACGAGTCCGCCAGGACCGAGGCGTGCAGCGCCGCGTCCAGCAGCGCCGGGTGCAGGCCGAACGCACCCGCTTCCTGCGCCGCCTCGTCGGGCAGCGCCACCTCGGCGAACACGTCCGCGCCGCGCCGCCAGGCCGCCCGCAGCCCGTGGAAGGCGGGACCGTAGACCTCCGCCAAACGCACCGGGTAGACGTCCGTGACGTCCACCGGCGTCGCGTCCTGTGGCGGCCACGTGGCGAAGTCCGTGTCGGCCGTCCCGGTTGCCGCGGCGGCGGCGAGCACACCGCTGGCGTGCAGCGTCCACGCCTGCTGAGCAGCCGCCTCCTCCGGGCGGGAGAACACCTCCACCCCGTGGTGCCCGGCACTCTCCGGCGCGGCCACCACGACCTGGAGCTGGATCCCGCCGCCGTCGGCGGGCAGCACCATCGGGGCGTGCAGCGTCAGTTCCTCCAGGAACCCGCAGCCGACCTGGTCGCCGGCGCGTACGGCCAGCTCGACGAAGCCGGTGCCCGGCAGCAGTACGACACCACCGACGGCGTGGTCCGCCAGCCAGGCGTGGGTGTGCAGGGACAGCCTGCCCATGCACACCACCCCGGTGCCACCGGCGAGTTCGACGGCCGCTCCGAGCAGCGGGTGGCCCACGGCACCCAGACCCAGCGACAGCGCGTCACCACCGCCCGACCGGGGCCCCAGTTCGCCCAGCATGCCCTTCGGCCAGAACCGCTCGTGCTGGAAGGCGTACGTGGGCAGGCCGACACGTCGCCCGGCCGGGAGCACCGACTCCCAGTCGATCTCCGTACCGTTGGCGAAGGCTTCGGCCAGCGAGGTGAGCAGGCGTGCCGCACCACCGTCGTCGCGGCGCAGCGTCCCGCACAGGGAAGCGGGCACAGCACCAGGACCGGCCTGCTCCGCGACTTCCTCCAGGGACTCCGTCATCGCACTCAGCAGCACCGGATGCGGAGAGACCTCGACGAAGATCCGCTGCCCCTCACCCGCCAGAACCCGCACCGCACGGTCGAAATGCACCGTCGCCCGCAGGCTCCGGAACCAGTACCCGGCGTCCAACTCCTCACCGGTCAGGGTCTCGCCGGTCATCGCGGAGACCATCGGGACACGACCCCGACGCGGAGTCACCTCGGCCAGAGCCGTGGTGATCTCCTCCTCCAGCCGGTCCACCTGCACCGAATGCGAGGCATAGTCCACCGCCACCATCCGCGCCCTGGCACCCTCGGCCTCGAACTCCGCCTTCAGCTCCTCCAGAGCGTCCGGCTCACCCGAAACCACCGTCACCGAAGGCCCGTTCACCGCCGCCAGCGACGCACGCTCACCGAAACGGGTAAGACGCTCCTCGACCTCGGAAGCGGGACGGCTGATCGACAGCATCCCGCCCCGGCCCGCCAGCACCTTCAGCGACCGGGAACGCAGGGCGACCACCCGCGCACCGTCCTCAAGGGACAACATCCCCGCAACCGTCGCCGCCGCGATCTCACCCTGCGAATGCCCGACCACAGCCTGAGGGGCGACACCGGCCGCCTCCCACACCGCAGCGAGGGAAACCATCACCGCCCACAGAGCAGGCTGAACCACATCAGCCGCCTCCAGGACCGGAGCACCCTCCGCCCCCGCCAGTACATCGTCCAACGACCAGTCCACGTACGGCGAGAGCGCCGCCGCACACTCGGCAAGCCGGGCCGCGAACACCGGCGAAACCCCCGCCAGCTCACGCCCCATCCCCACCCACTGCGAACCCTGACCCGGGAAGACAAACACCGGACGGGCACCGGAGCGGGCCGCCGCCGAGACCACCGAACCCGAAGGCACACCAGCCGCCAGGCTCTCCAGCCCCGCCACCAACTCCGTACGGTCACCGCCCACCACCACAGCCCGGTGCTCGAACGCCGACCGCGTCGCCGCCAACGACCACGCCACATCAGCCGGCTCCAACGACGGGCGCTGCGCCACCCACTCCCGCAACCGACCCGCCTGCGCCGCCAGCGCCTCCGCGGACCGGCCCGACACCAGCCACGCACCGGTGCCGTCGCGGGACACCACGGCTGCCGCCTGTGCCGCTGGGTCCGCCGCGGCTTCGGCGGGCTCCTCCACGAGGTTCTCGGCGGGCGCCTGCTCCAGGATGACGTGCGCGTTGGTGCCGCTCATACCGAAGGCAGAGACACCTGCCCTGCGTACCCGGCCGTCGGACGGCCAGGGCCTCGCCTCGGTCAGCAGCCGTACTTCGCCCGCCGTCCAGTCCACGTGCGAGGACGGTTCCTCGGCGTGCAGGGTCTGCGGCAGCTGCTCGTGCTGGAGCGCCAGCACCATCTTGATGACCCCGGCGACACCTGCGGCCGCCTGCGTGTGACCGATGTGGGACTTCACCGAGCCCAGCCAGACCGGACGGCCCTCGGGGCGGTCCTGCCCGTACGTGGCGAGCAGCGCCTGCGCCTCGATCGGGTCACCCAGCGTCGTACCCGTCCCGTGCGCCTCCACCACATCCACATCAGCAGCCGACAGACGCGCATTCGCCAGCGCCGCCCTGATCACCCGCTGCTGCGACGGACCGTTCGGCGCCGTCAGACCGTTCGAAGCACCGTCCTGGTTGACGGCCGAACCACGCATCACGGCAAGGACCTGGTGGCCGTTGCGGCGAGCGTCCGAAAGACGCTCGACGACGAGCATGCCCGCACCCTCGGCCCAGCCGGTACCGTCCGCGTCCTCCGAGAACGCCCGGCACCGCCCGTCCATGGACAGCCCCTGCTGCCGCGAAAAGTCGATGAAGGTTCCCGGATGCGTCATCACCGTCGCGCCACCGGCCAGTGCCAACGAGCACTCACCCGAACGCAGCGCCTGGGCCGCCATGTGCAGCGCCACCAGCGACGAGGAGCACGCCGTGTCCACCGTCACCGCCGGGCCCTCAAGACCCAGCGCGTACGAAACACGGCCGGAGAGCACACTGGTCGCGTTCCCGGTCAGTACATGTCCCTCGGAGCCGGATTCGCCCTGGCCCGCCATGGACACACCGATCCCGTAGCCCGAGGCGAAACCGCCGGTGAAGACACCGGTGGCGCTCTCCCGCAGGGTCATGGGGTTGATGCCGGAACGCTCCAGTGCCTCCCAGGAGGTCTCCAGGAGCAGCCGCTGCTGCGGGTCCATCGCCAGCGCCTCACGCGGGCTGATCCCGAAGAACCCCGCATCGAACCCGGCCGCGTCCCGCAGGAACGCGCCCTGCGCCACGTACGAGGTGCCCTCCCGCTCCCCGTCCGGGTCGTACAGGCTTTCCAGGTCCCAGCCGCGGTCGGTGGGGAAGGCACCCACCGCATCGGCGCCGGAGCCCAACAGCTGCCAGAACTCCTCCGGGCTGCCCGCGCCGCCCGGGAAGCGGCAGGCCATACCGACGATCGCCACCGGTTCGTCCGCAGCGGGGGCGGTCGCGATGGCCGCCGGGGCGGCCACGTCCGCCTGCTGCCCGGTCAGCTCGCCGCGCAGGAAGGCGGCCAGCGCCAGCGGCGTCGGGTAGTCGAAGACGAGGGTGCTGGGCAACCGCAGCCCGGTCGCGGTGTTGAGCCGGTTACGCAGCTCGACAGCGGTCAGCGAGTCGAAGCCCAGGTCCTTGAACGCACGCCGGTCCTCCACCGCCGCCGCGGAGGCGTACCTGAGCACGGTCGCCACCTCGGTGCGCACCACCTCTGTGAGCAGACGTTCCTGCTCCGGTCGGCCCAGTCCCGCCAGCCGCCGCGTCAGCTCTCCCTCCGGACGTACCACGGTGGTCGTGAGCTCACCGCCGGCGGCCATCCGGCGCACCTCGGGCAGGTCCCGCATCAACGGGCGCGTCAGTGTTTCCGCAGCAGCCGTACCGGACGTCAGCTGCGTCCAGTCCACGTCCATCACGGTCACCGCGGCGTCCCGGCCCTGCAATGCCTCGCCCAGCGCACGGGCGGCCAGCCGGGGGTCCATCGTCGGCATCGGGCCGCGCTTGACCCGCGCCTCCACCGTGATGCTGGACTCGATCATGCCGCCGCCGGCCCACGCACCCCACGCCACGGTCAGCCCGGCCAGCCCGCGGGCCTGCCGGTTCTCGGCCAGGGCGTCCAAGTAGGCGTTGGCCGCCGCGTAGTTGCCCTGTCCCGGGGCGCCCAGTGTGGACGCGATCGAGGAGAACAGTACGAAGGCGTCCAGGTCACGATCCGCGGTCAGCTCGTCGAGCAGTGCGGCGCCCCGGGCCTTCACCCGCAGCACCGTCTCCAGGCGGGAGGCGTCCAGGCGGTCCAGCACTCCGTCGTCCAGCACCGCGGCCGTGTGGAGTACCGCGGACAGCGCCGGGCCTGTCCTGTCGATCCATTCCAGCAGGGTCGACAGCGGCTCCCGCCGACCGGCGTCACAGGACACGATCTCCACCGTGGAGCCCGCCTGCGCCAACTCGGCGGCCAGCGCGGTGGCCCCCTTGGCCGAGGGGCCCGAACGGCTCGTGAGCACCAGGCGTTCGGCACCACGGCCGGCCATCCAGCGCGCCACATGACCGGCGATCGCCCCCGTACCGCCGGTGATCAGCGCGCTGCCGCGCGGCGCCCACTCCGAGTCGGTACGCACCTGCGAGGCACGCTCCAGGCGCCGACCCAGCACTCCGGCCGAGCGGATGGCCACCTCGTTCTCGTCACACCCCGCCAGTACGGCGACCAACCGGGCACCCGCCCGCTCCGACAACTCCCCGGGCAGATCAACCAACCCACCCCAACGCTCCGGATGCTCCATACCAACAACCCGGCCCAGACCCCACACCTGCGCCTGAACCGGACGCTCCAACACCTCACCCGGACCCGCACTCACCGCACCACAGGACGCCACCCACAACGGCGCCCCGACCCCGGCATCCCCAAGCCCCTGCACCAGACCCAGCGTCCCGGCCAGACCACCCGCCACCGCCGGATACCCCGACACCGGCACCTCGTCCAGCGCCAACAACGACAGCACACCCGACACACCAGAGACATCCGCCACCGCCTCGCCCAGCAGCGCAGCGACACCCGCCCGGTCCACCGCCCCGGACCCGACCTCGACCACCACGACCTCAGCACCACGCGCCTCAAGCGCCGCCACACACCACTGCCGCACCTCGTCCCCAGCACCAGCCACAACCACCACCAGCCACGCACCCGAAAGGACGGGCGAGTCGGGCTCCGCAACATCCGCCCAGGAGGTGCGGTAACGCCAGTTCGCGGTCAGCGAGCGGTCCAGTTCACGGCGCCGCCAGAAAGCCAGCGCCGGCAGCACGTCCCGGAGCTGGGCCTCGTCTCCGATGGCCAGGGTGTCAGCGATCTGCGCCAGGTCGCCATCCTCGACGGCCGCCCAGAACTGCACCTCCGCCGCCGTGCTCGCACCGTCCCCGCCCACGGCCGTCGGGGGCCCGAGCCGGAGAATGCCCTCGGGCCAGTACCGCTGGTGGCGGAAGGCGTACGTCGGCAGCGCCACCTGATCCGCGGCGGGCAGCACCCTCTCCCAGTCCACCGGAGCGCCGTTGACGAACGCCCGCGCCAGACCGGTCAGCAGGCTCGCGACGCCCTCATCGGTGCGGCGCTGCAGCGGGACGAAGGCCGGCTCCACGCTCTGCACCTCAGCAACGGCGTCCGGACCGAGCGAGGACAGCGACCCGTCCGGGCCCACCTCCACGAAGACGGACACACCTTCCCGGGCCAGCGCGGCCACCGCATCCGCGAACCGCACCGCCTGCCGCGTCTGCGCGGGCCAGTACCCCGCATCCGGCTCCGACACCAGCTCACCTGTGAGGGCGCCCGCCCACATCACCTCGGGACGGCGGTACTCCACCTGCCCCGTAACGGCCGTGAGCTCGTCGAGCACCGGGTCCATCGCCGGGGAGTGGAAAGCGTGCGAGACCCGCAGCCGCCGCACCCGGTGACCACGCTCCCGCCACAGCTCCACCACCGCGTCCACGGCCTCGGCATCACCCGACACCACCACCGAATCCGGACCATTGACCGCAGCCACCGCGACGTCCCCGGACACCTCGGTCAGCGAAGCAACGACCTCCGCCTCCGGGGCGTTCACCGCAGCCATCGCACCACCGGCAGGCAACTCCTGCATCAACCGTGCACGCGTCGCCACGAGCTTGCACGCGTCCGGAAGTGAGAGGACACCCGCTACGTACGCGGCAGCCACCTCACCCACGGAGTGGCCCACCACAGCGTCCGGCTTCACACCGGCCGCCTCCAGCACCGCAGCCAGAGCAACCTCAAACGCGAACAATCCCGCCTGCGCGTAAAGGGTCTGATCCGCAAGAACCGGATCCACACCATCCGCGCCGTCCGCGCCCAGGACCACATCCCGCACCCGGTAGGCGGCCCCCAACTCCAGCTCCAACAAACCGCAGACCCGGTCGAACACCTCGGCAAAGACCGGACTCGCCTCGTACAGATCCCGGCCCATACCAGCCCACTGAGCACCCTGACCAGCGAAGACCAGACCCACCCGGGTGTCCTCTGATGCCACACCCGAGACCACCGCACCCGAGGACACCCCGGCTGCCAGATCGGTTACCGCGGACAGCAGCTCCCCACGGTCGGTACCGAGCACGACCGCGCGGTGCTCGAAGGCCGTACGCGTCGTCGCCAACGACCACGCCACATCAGCCGGCTCCAGCCCCGGGCGGGACGTCACCCACTCACGCAACCGACCCGCCTGCGCCGCAAGACCCTCAGCCGTACGACCGGAGACCACCCACGCACCAGCACCCGACACCACCGGAACTGTCGGCTCCGCCGCCTCGCCCGCCTCTACGGCCGGAGCTTCCTCGATGATGACGTGCGCGTTGGTGCCGCTGATCCCGAACGCCGACACCCCAGCCCGACGCGGACGCTCCCCCACCGGCCACGCCACCGACTCATCCAGCAGCCGCACCTCACCCGCCGACCAGTCCACATGCGACGACGGGTCCTCGGCATGCAACGTCCGCGGCAACCGCTCATGCTGCAACGCCAACACCATCTTGATCACACCAGCAACCCCGGCCGCGGCCTGCGTATGACCGATGTTCGACTTCACCGCACCCAGCCACAACGGAGCACCCCCCGCACGCTCCTGACCGTACGTAGCCAACAGCGCCTGCGCCTCAATCGGATCACCCAGCGTCGTACCCGTCCCGTGCGCCTCCACCACATCCACATCAGCAGCCGACAAACGCGCATTCGCCAACGCCGCACGAATCACCCGCTGCTGCGACGGACCATTCGGCGCCGACAAACCATTCGACGCACCATCCTGATTCACCGCCGAACCACGCAACACAGCCAACACCCGGTGGCCGTTGCGCTGCGCCTCGGAGAGACGCTCCACCACCACGATGCCGGCGCCCTCGGCCCAGCCCGTACCGTTGGCGTCCTCGGAGAACGCACGGCAACGGCCGTCCACCGAAAGACCCTGCTGACGCGAGAACTCCACAAACGAGAACGGGGTCGCCATCACCGTCACGCCACCAGCCAGCGCCATCGAGCACTCACCCGAACGCACCGCCTGCGCCGCCAGATTCAACGCCACCAACGACGACGAACACGCCGTATCCACCGTCACCGCCGGACCCTCAAGACCCAACGCGTACGAAACACGGCCGGAGAGCACACTGGTCGCGTTGCCCGTCATCAGATGACCCTCAACACCGGAGCCCTCCTCGCCCCCGGCCGCGGAGACACCGAGCCCGTAGCTGGAGCTGAAGCCCCCGGCGAAGACACCGGTCGCGCTGCCCCGCAGCGAGGACGGATCGATCCCCGCCCGCTCCAACGCCTCCCACGACGTCTCCAGCATCAACCGCTGCTGCGGATCCATGGCAAGGGCCTCACGCGGACTGATCCCGAAGAACCCCGCATCAAACTCCGCCGCACCCCGCAAAAACGCACCCGACTCCGTATACGAAGTCCCCGCACTCTCCCCCTCCGGATCGAAGAAACCCTCCAGATCCCAACCACGATCCGTCGGAAAACCACCCACCGCATCACCACCGGACGCCAACAACTCCCAGAACTCCTCAGGCGAGTTCACTCCCCCAGGGAACCGGCACGCCATACCCACAATCGCCAACGGCTCATCCGCGATGGGGGCTGCCATGGCGGCGACGGGAGCGTCAGCGTCCGCCTGCTGCCCGGTCAGCTCCCCGCGCAGGAACGCGGCCAGCGCCACCGGCGTCGGGTAGTCGAAGACCAGCGTGGCCGGCAGCCGCAGCCCGCTCGCCCTGTTGAGGCGATTGCGCAGCTCGACCGCGGTCAGCGAGTCGAAGCCCAGATCCCGGAAGACCTGCCGGGCCTGCACCCCGTCCGGGGCGGAGTGCCCCAGTACGGCGGCGGCCTCGGCCCGTACCACGTCCGTCAGTACGCGCTCCTGCTCCGCGCGCGACATCCCGCGGACCAGGTCGGCGAGCTCTCCCTCGGCACCGCGTGGCGCGGCGCCGCCGGAAGCCGCTCCCGCGGCAGCCAGCTCGCGGATCTCCGGCAGGTCCCGCACCAGCGGCAGGTCCGCGGCGCCCGGACCGGAGGCCAGTTGCTCCCAGTCGACGTCCATGACGGTCACGACGGGCTCGGGGCCCTCCAGCGACTCGCCCAGCGCACGGACGGCGAGCCGCGGGTCCATCGGCGGCATCGGGATCCGCCGCATCCGGGAGCGGATCGCCTCGCTGGACTCGGCCAGACCGCCACCGGCCCATGCACCCCAGGCGACGGTGAGTCCGGTCAGTCCGCGGGCCCGCCGGTTCTCCGCCAGCGCGTCCAGATAGGCGTTGGCCGCTGCGTAGTTGCCCTGGCCCGCGGAGCCCAGGGTGGAGGCGGCGGAGGAGAACAGCACGAAGGCGTCCAGGTCCATGTCCGCGGTCAGCTCGTCCAGCAGCGCCGCGCCCCGGACCTTCACCTCCAGCGCGGTCTGTAGCCGTTCCACCGACATCCGGTCCAGCATTCCGTCGTCGAGGACCGCCGCCGTGTGCAGTACGGAGGACAGCGCGGGGCCGCTCCGTCCGGTCCACTCCAGCAGCCCGGAGAGCGACGGCCGGTCGCTCACGTCGCAGGAGACCACGTCCACCCGCGTACCGGCGGCGGCCATGTCCGCTGCCCGTGCCGCGATCCCCGCAGCCGCGGGACCGGAGCGGCCCGCCAGCACCAGGCGTGCGGCGCCCCGCTCGACCAGCCAGTCGGACACGTGACCGGCCACGGCGCCGGTGCCGCCGGTGATCAGTACGCTTCCCCGGGGCGCCCAGGTGTCCCCGGAGTCGCGCCGCGGGATGCGCGACATCCGTCGGCCGAGGATTCCGGCCGAGCGGATGGCCACCTCGTTCTCGTCACACCCCGCCAGTACGGCGACCAACCGGGCACCCGCCCGCTCCGACAACTCCCCGGGCAGGTCCACCAACCCACCCCAACGCTCCGGATGCTCCATACCAACAACCCGGCCCAGACCCCACACCTGCGCCTGAACCGGACGCTCCAACACCTCACCCGGACCCGCACTCACCGCACCACAGGACGCCACCCACAACGGCGCCCCGACCCCGGCATCCCCGAGCCCCTGCACCAGACCCAGCGTCCCGGCCAGACCACCCGCCACCGCCGGATACTCCGACACCGGCACCTCGTCCAGCGCCAACAACGACAGCACACCCGACACACCAGAGACATCCGCCACCGCCTCGCGCAACAGCGCGGCCACATCCGCCCGGTCCACCGCCCCGGACCCGACCTCGACCACCACGACCTCAGCACCACGCGCCTCAAGCGCCGCCACACACCACTGCCGCACCTCGTCCCCAGCACCAGCCGCAACCACCACCAGCCACGTACCCGAGAGCACACGGGAATCGGGCTCCGTGACGGACGCCCAGGAGGTGCGGTAACGCCAGTTCGCGGTCAGCGAGCGATCCAGTTCGCCGCGTCGCCAGGACGCGAGCGCCGGCAGCACCTCGTTGATCGGACGGCCGCCGTCCAGGGCCAGCGTCTCACCGAGCCGGGTCAGGTCCCCGCCCTCGACGGCCGCCCAGAACGCGGCCTCCACCGTGGCGCTCGGACCGCTTCCACTCGCCGTCAGTACTGACTTGGGCAGCGACTGCACGCCTTCGGGCCAGTAGCGCTGGTGCCGGAAGGCATACGTCGGCAGCTCGACTTGCTCACCCGCAGGAAGGACCGACTTCCAGTCCACCGGGGCACCGTTGGCGAAGGCCTCGGCCAGCGAGGTGAGCAGGCGTGCCGCACCACCGTCGTCGCGGCGCAGCGTCCCGCACAGGGAAGCGGGCACAGCACCAGGACCGGCCTGCTCCGCGACTTCCTCCAGGGACTCCGTCATCGCACTCAGCAGCACCGGATGCGGAGAGACCTCGACGAAGATCCGCTGCCCCTCACCCGCCAGAACCCGCACCGCACGGTCGAAGTACACCGTCGCCCGCAGGCTCCGGAACCAGTAACCGGCGTCCAGCTCCTCACCCGTCAGGGTCTCGCCGGTCATCGCGGAGACCATCGGGACACGGCCCCGGCGCGGGGATATCCCGGCGAGGGCCGTGGTGATCTCCTCCTCCAGGCGGTCCACCTGGACCGAGTGCGAGGCGTAGTCCACCGCCACCATCCGCGCCCTGGCACCCTCGGCCTCGAACTCCGCCTTCAACTCCTCCAGAGCATCCGGCTCACCCGAAACCACCGTCGCCGACGGCCCGTTCACCGCCGCCAACGACGCACGCTCACCGAAACGGACGAGACGCTCCTCGACCTCGGAGGCCGGACGGCTGACGGACAGCATCCCGCCCCGGCCCGCCAGCACCTTCAGGGACTTCGAGCGCAGCGCGACCACCCGCGCACCGTCCTCAAGGGACAACATCCCCGCAACCGTCGCCGCGGAAATCTCCCCCTGCGAATGCCCCACCACAGCCTCCGGGGCAACACCAGCCGCCTCCCACACCGCAGCCAACGACACCATCACCGCCCACAGAGCAGGCTGAACCACATCAGCCGCCTCCAGGACCGGAGCCCCCTCCGCCCCCGCCAGTACGTCGTCCAACGACCAGTCCACGTACGGCGAGAGCGCCACGGCACACTCGGCAAGCCGGGCCGCGAACACCGGCGAAACCCCCGCCAGCTCACGCCCCATCCCCACCCACTGCGAACCCTGACCCGGGAAGACAAACACCGGACGGGCACCGGAGCGGGCCGCCGCCGAGACCACCGAACCCGAAGGCACACCAGCCGCCAGACTCTCCAGCCCCGCCACCAACTCCGTACGGTCACCGCCCACCACCACAGCCCGGTGCTCGAACGCCGACCGCGTCGCCGCCAACGACCACGCCACATCAGCCGGCTCCAACGACGGGCGCCCGGCCAGCCACTCCCGCAACCGGCCCGCCTGCGCCGCCAGCGCCTCCACGGACCGACCCGACACCACCCACGCACCGGCATTGGAGACGAGCGGGGGCGCGGTCTTCGTCGGCGCGGGCCTTGACGCCTCGTCGTAGGCGGGCGCCTGCTCCAGGATGACGTGCGCGTTGGTGCCGCTGATACCGAAGGAGGACACGCCCGCGCGGCGCGGCCTGCCGTCGGCGGGCCAGGGGACCGCTTCGGTGAGCAGCCGAACCTGTCCCGCCGACCAGTCGATGTGCGGCGACGGCTCCGTTGCGTACAGGGTCTGCGGCAGCTGCTCGTGCTGGAGCGCCAGCAGCATCTTGATCACGCCCGCGACACCCGCGGCGGCCTGGGTGTGGCCGATGTTGGACTTCACCGAGCCCAGCCAGACCGGACGGCCCTCGGGGCGGTCCTGCCCGTACGTGGCGAGGAGCGCCTGCGCCTCGATCGGGTCACCCAGCGTCGTACCCGTCCCGTGCGCCTCCACCACATCCACATCAGCAGCCGACAGACGCGCATTCGCCAACGCCGCCCGGATCACCCGCTGCTGCGACGGACCATTCGGCGCCGTCAGACCGTTGGACGCACCGTCCTGGTTGACGGCGGTGCCGCGCACCAGCGCGAGGACCGGGTGCCCGTTGCGGCGAGCGTCCGAAAGACGCTCGACCACCAGCATGCCGACGCCCTCGGCCATGCCCATGCCGTCGGCCGTGGCGCCGAACGCCTTGGAGCGCCCGTCCACCGCCAGCCCGCGTGCCTGCGAGAAGCCCACGAAGCCGTCGGGTGTGGCCATGATCGTGGCACCGCCGGCCAGCGCCAGTGTGCACTCACCCGAGCGCAGCGCCTGCGCCGCCAGGTGCAGCGCCACCAGCGACGAGGAGCACGCGGTGTCCATCGTCACCGCGGGGCCCTCCAGACCGAAGGTGTAGGAGAGCCGGCCGGACAGCACGCTGGTCGCGTTGCCGGTCGCCAGGTGACCGTCCACGCCCTCGAAGTCCGAGGCTCCCTCCAGGCTGGCCTCGGCGTAGCCGGAGCCGTAGCCGCCGACGAAGGCGCCGGTCTGGCTGCCGCGCAGTGCGGTCGGGTCGATCCCCGACCGCTCGAACGCCTCCCAGGAGGTTTCGAGGAGCAGCCGCTGCTGCGGGTCCATCGCCAGCGCCTCACGCGGGCTGATCCCGAAGAACGCCGGGTCGAAGCCGCCGGCGTCCCGGAGGAAGCCGCCTTCCTGGGTGTAGGAGGTGCCGGCGTGTCCCATGTCCGGGTCGTAGATGGACTCCAGGTCCCAGCCGCGGTCCTGCGGGAACGGGCCGATCCCGTCCCGGCCCGCGGCCAGCATCTCCCACAGCTCATCAGGGCCGGCGGCGCCGCCCGGGAAGCGGCAGGCCATGCCGACGATGGCGATCGGGTCGTCCACCACCGTGGCGGACGGGGGTACTGGGTCGGCCGCTGCGGGCACCTCGCCCGCCAGCTCGCCGCCGAGCATCGTGGCCAGGGCGGCGGGGGTCGGGTAGTCGAAGACGAGCGTGGCGGGCAGCCGCAGCCCGGTCTCCGTCCGCAGCCGGTTGCGCAGTTCGACTCCGGTGAGCGAGTCGAAGCCGAGGTCGGTGAAGGCCCGTGCGGGCTCGACGGCCTCGGCCGACGCGTGTCCGAGCACTGCGGCCACGAGCGTCCGCACCAGCTCCAGGAGCATCCGGTCGCGTTCCTGGCCGGATCGCCCGGCGAGCCGGCGGAGCAACGCCTGCGCGGCATCCCCGCCGCCGGCCGACCCGGCGGCGGCCGTACGCCGTCCCGGGGTGCCGGCCAGCCGCCTCCACAGCGGCGGGACCTCGCCGCTGCGCGCGGCCAGCGCGCGCAGGTCGGCCACGTCCAGCCGGGCCGGTACCAGGGCGCCCTCGCCCCGGGTCAGCGTCCGCTCCAGCGCCGTGTCCAGTACGGCCAGGCCCTCGTCGGCGCCGAGCGCGGCGAGTCCGGAGCGTGTGATGCGGGAGAGCAGCTGCTCGCCCAGGTCCCGGCCGATGCCGGCCTCGTGCACCCACGGCCCCCAGGCAAGCGAGAGGCCGGGCAGCCCGGCGGCCCTGCGCTGCCGTGCCAGGGCGTCGAGGAAGGCGTTGGCGGCGACGTAGTTGCCCTGGCCCGGGGCGCCGAGTGTGGCGGCCGCCGAGGAGAACAGGACGAAGTTCTCCAGGTCGCTGTCCCGGGTGAGTTCGTGCAGGTGCCAGGCGGCGTCCGCCTTCGGCCGCAGGACCGTGGCCAGCCGCTCCGGGGTGAGGGTGCCGATCACACCGTCGTCGATGACTCCGGCGGCGTGGAAGACGGAGCCCAGCGGGCAGTCGGCCGGGATGCTCGCCAGCAGCGAGGCCAGCGCGTCGCGGTCCGCCACGTCGCAGGCGACGACCCGGACCTGCGCGCCGAGCGCGGCCAGTTCAGCGGCGAGCGCCGCGACACCCGTGGCGGCCGGGCCGGAGCGGCTGGTCAGTACGGCCGTCTGGGCCCGTCCGGTGGCCACCAGATGGCGGGCCACCAGGCCGCCGAGTGTGCCCGTTCCGCCCGTCACCAGCAGGGTGCGCGGGCCGCCTTCGGAACGGTCCCCGGGCTGTTCAACCGCAGTTCCGGCACCGGACGGACGGTTCAGCCGGCGCCCGTACGCGACCTGTCCGCGGAGCGTCAGCTCCGGCTCGCCGGTGGCGAGGAACCTCGGCAGTACGGCGAGCCGTTCGGCACAGCCGGTGGTGTCCTCGTCGGCGGGAAGGTCCACGAGGAGCAGCCGGCCGGGGTTCTCCGACTGCGCGGAGGAGAGCAGGCCGCGCGCCGCGGCCGCCGGCAGGTCCACCACGGGTCCGCCGTCCGCGGCCGCGACGGCGCCGCGGGTGACGACGGCAAGCTGTGCGGAGTCCAGGTGCTGTTCCGCCAGCCACCGCTGGGCCAGTTCCAGCACCTCGCCGGTCAGCCGCCGGGTCGTATCCGGGACGGTTTCGGCGCCGTACGGGGTTCCGTCGACGCAGATCAGCGCTGTATGCGGGGCGACTTCGCCCGCCTCAGCCGCCGCGGCCGCCTCTGCGATACCGGCGAAGGACCGCACCGGGCGACCGGCGGCCCGCAGACCGTCGGCCACACCGAAGCGGTCGTCGCCGAGCAGCACCCACTCGCCGTCCGGGACGGGAGCCTCGGCCAGCGGGGTCCACTCCTCGGTGAAGAGGGTGTCGCCCAGCGTGTTGCCCGCACCCTCCAGCTGGTCCGCCGACACCGGGCGGCTGACGAGCGATTCCACCGTCACCACCGGAGCCCCGGCGGGATCCGATGCGGTCAGCGCCAGGCCGCCCCTGGCGTCCCGGCGCAGCCGGGCCCGCAGCACCGACGCACCACTCGCGTGCAGTTCGACGCCGGTCCAGGCGAACGGCATCCGGACCCGGCCCTGTTCCCCGGCCGCGTCGCCGTCACCACCGGCATCGGTCAGGGGCGAGCCCGCCAGGAGTGCGGCGTGCAGGGCCGCGTCGAGCAGCGCCGGGTGCAGACCGAACGCGGCTGCCTCCCGGGCCGCCTCCTCGGGCAGTGCCACCTCGGCGAAGACGTCGCCGCCGCGCCGCCAGGCGGCCCGCAGCCCGTGGAAGGCCGGACCGTATACGTCGGCGAGCAGCCCGGTGTAGACGTCGTCGACGTCGAGTGCGGTGGCGCCCTGCGGCGGCCATACCGCGAAGTCGTCCACCGGCGTCCGCGGGTCCGCCGGGGACGTGGCAGCGGGAAGGAGCGCACCGCTCGCATGCTGCACCCATGTCTGGGGTGCGTCGGCTGTGCCGGCCGCGTCGGCCGTGTCGCGACGGGAGAAGACCTCGACCGTCCGGCGGCCTTCGGCGTCGGCCTCGGCGAGTACGACCTGGACCTGCACCCCACCGCCGTCGGCGGGCAGTACCAGCGGCGCCTGGAGCGTCAGTTCCTCCAGCGCCCCGCAGCCGACCTGGTCACCGGCGCGTACGGCCAGCTCGACGAAGCCGGTGCCAGGCAGCAGCACGGTACCGCCGACGGCGTGGTCCGCCAGCCACGGCTGCGTACGCACCGACAGACGTCCCGTGCACACCAGACCGGCCCCACCGACCAGTTCGACGGCCGCGCCGAGGAGCGGGTGGTCCACCGCGCCCAGGCCCAGCGACACCGCGTCCCTGCCGCCGCCGAGCAGCGCCAGGGAGAGCGTGCCCTGCGGCCAGTAGCGCTCGTGCTGGAAGGCGTACGTCGGCAGCTCGACCCGCTCGGCGGCGGGCAGTACGGCGCGCCAGTCGACCGGCGCCCCGCCCACGAACGCCCCGGCGAACGAGGTGACCAGCTGGGCCGCACCGTCCTCGTCCCGCCGGAGCGTCCCGCAGACGACGCCCGGTACGGTGCCGGGGCCGGCCTCCTGCGCGGCCTCTTCCAGGGTGTCGTTCATCGCGCCCAGCAGCACCGGATGCGGGGTCACCTCGATGAAGAGCTGATGGCCACGGCCCGCCAGGGTCCGTACCGCACGCTCGAAATGCACCGTCGCCCGCAGGCTCCGGAACCAGTAACCGGCGTCCAGCTCCTCACCGGTCAGGGTCTCGCCGGTCATCGCGGAAACCATCGGGACACGGCCCCGGCGCGGGGATATCCCAGCGAGAGCTGTGGTGATCTCCTCCTCCAGGCGGTCCACCTGGACCGAGTGCGAGGCGTAGTCCACCGCCACCATCCGGGCACGGACACCCTCGGCCTCGAACTCCGCCTTCAACTCCTCCAGAGCATCCGGCTCACCCGAAACCACCGTCGCCGAAGGCCCGTTCACCGCCGCCAGCGACGCACGATCGCCAAAGCGGGCGATGCGCTCCTCGACCTCGGAGGCCGGACGGCTGACGGACAGCATCCCGCCCCGGCCCGCCAGCACCGTCAGGGACTTCGAACGCAGCGCCACCACCCGGGCACCGTCCTCAAGGGACAGCATCCCGGCCACCGTCGCCGCCGCGATCTCCCCCTGCGAGTGCCCGACCACCGCACTCGGAGCGACACCAGCCGCCTCCCACACCGCAGCGAGGGAAACCATCACCGCCCACAGAGCGGGCTGAACCACATCAGCCGCCTCCAAGGCAGGCGCACCCTCCGCACCGGCAAGGACATCGGCCAGCGACCAGTCCACGTACGGAGACAGGGCGGCAGCACACTCAGCAAGCCGGGCCGCGAACACCGGCGAAACCTCCGCCAGCCCGCGCCCCATACCGACCCACTGCGAACCCTGACCCGCGAACGCGAAGACCGAGCGCGCTCCGAGACGGGCCGTACCGGACACCACGGCGGCGGAGGGGACACCACCGGACAGGCTCTCCAGCCCCGCCACCAGCGCGGTGCGGTCAGCGCCCAGGATCACGGCCCGGTGCTCGAACGCGGACCGGGTCGTCGCCAACGACCACGCCACATCAGCCGGTTCAAGGTCAGAGTGTCCGGCCAGCCACTCCTGGAGCCGCTCCGCCTGCGCCGCCAGACCGGTAGCCGAACGGCCCGAGACCACCCACGCACCGGCGCCCGACACCACCGGAAGCGCGCCCGGTGCACCGGTCGGCTCATCGGCGGTCTCATCGGGCTCCGCAGCCGGGGCCTCCTCGATGATGACGTGGGCGTTGGTGCCACTCATCCCGAATGAGGAGACACCGGCCCTGCGGGGGTGCTCCCCCGCAGGCCACGGCACCGCCTCGCTCAACAGCCGGACCTCGCCCGCGGTCCAGTCCACGTGCGAGGACGGTTCCTCGGCGTGCAGGGTCTGCGGCAACTGCTCGTGCTGAAGCGCCAGCACCATCTTGATGATCCCGGCGACACCCGCTGCGGCCTGGGTGTGACCGATGTTGGACTTCACCGAGCCCAACCACAGCGGCCGGCCCGCCGTCCGCTCCTGACCGTAGGTGGCCAGCAGCGCCTGCGCCTCGATGGGGTCGCCAAGGGTGGTGCCGGTGCCGTGTGCCTCGACGGCGTCCACGTCACCGGCGGTCAGCTGGGCGCTGGCCAGCGCTGCGCGGATGACACGCTGCTGGGACGGGCCGTTGGGGGCGGTCAGACCGTTGGACGCACCGTCCTGGTTGACCGCGCTGCCCCGTACCAGGGCCAGCACCTTGTGGCCGTTGCGGCGGGCGTCCGAGAGCCGCTCGACGACGAGCATGCCCGCGCCCTCGGCCCAGCCGGTACCGTCCGCGTCCTCCGAGAACGCCCGGCACCGGCCATCCTCCGAAAGCCCCCGCTGGCGGGAGAAGTCGATAAAGGTGCCGGGGGTGGCCATCACCGTCGCACCACCCGCGAGCGCCAGCGAGCACTCACCCGAACGCAGCGCCTGAATCGCCAGATGGAGCGCCACCAGCGACGAGGAGCATGCGGTGTCCACCGTCATGGCCGGACCTTCCAGGCCCAGTACGTAGGAGACGCGGCCGGAGAGCACACTGGTGGCGTTGCCGGTCAGCGAGTGTCCCTCGGTCCCGGAGTCGCCCTGGTTGGCCAGCGAAAGCCCGAACCCGTAGCCCGAGGTGAAACCGCCCGCGAAGACACCGGTCGCGCTCTCGCGCAGCGATGACGGGTCGATCCCGGCCCGCTCCAGCGCCTCCCAGGAGGTCTCCAGCATCAGCCGCTGCTGCGGGTCCATGGCCAGCGCCTCACGCGGACTGATCCCGAAGAAGTCGGCGTCGAACTCCGCCGCGCTGCCCAGGAACGCGCCCTGGGCCACGTACGAGGTGCCCTCGCGCTCACCGTCCGGGTCGAAGACGCCGTCCAGGTCCCAGCCGCGGTCGGTGGGGAAGGCACCCACCGCGTCGCCGCCGGCGGTGAGGAAGTTCCAGAACTGCTCGGGGGTTCCCGCGCCGCCGGGGAAGCGGCAGGCCATGCCGACGATCGCCAGCGGTTCGTCCACCGCGGCCGCGGCCACGGCGACCACCGGGGCGGCCGTGTCGCCCTGCCGTCCGGTCAGTTCTCCGCGCAGGAACACGGCCAGCGCCAGTGGGGTCGGGTAGTCGAAGACCAGGGTGGCGGGCAGCCGGAGACCGGTCGCGGTGTTGAGCCGGTTGCGCAGTTCGACCGAGGTCAGTGAGTCGAAGCCCAGGTCCTTGAAGGCGCGCCGGTCCTCGACCGCTTCGGCCGAGGGGTGGCCGAGCACCACGGCGGCCTCGCCCCGTACGACGTCGGTCAGCACCCGCTCCTGTTCGGAGCGGCCCATCCCGGCGAGCTGACGGGCGAGTTCCCCTTCCGCGTGGACCACGGTGAGGGTGTTCCCGGCCGCCACGAGCCGTCGGCGGGCCTCGGGGAGGTCCCGCAGCAGCGGCCTTCCCAGCACATCCGCGGCGCCCGCGTCGGATCCCAACTGCTCCCAGTCCACGTCCATGACGGTCACCAGGGCGTCCGGGCCCTCCAGTGCCTCGCCCAGCGCACGGGCCGCGAGCCGCGGGTCCATAGGAGGCAGGGGCATCTGGCGCATCCGCGAGCGGGCCGCCTCACTGGACTCCGCCAGACCGCCTCCGCTCCACGGGCCCCAGGCCACGGCCAGACCGGCAAGACCGCGGCTGCGGCGGTTCTCGGCCAGCGCGTCCAGGTAGGCGTTGGCCGCCGCATAGCTGCCCTGTCCGGGGCCGCCGAGGGTGGCAGCGGCGGCGGAGAACAGTACGAAGGCGTCCAGGTCACGGTCCGCGGTCAGCTCGTCGAGCAGGTCGGCGCCCCGGGCCTTCACCCGCAGCACCGTCTCCAGGCGCGGTGCGGTGAGGCCGTCCACCATTCCGTCGTCCAGCTGCGCGGCGGTGTGCAGGACGGACGACAGCGCCGGGCCCTCGGCGTCGATCCGGTGCAACAGGCCGACCAGTTGGGCCCGCTCGGTCACGTCGCACGCGACGATCTCGACGGCTGTTCCCGCCTGTGCCAGCTCGGCGGCCAGCGCCGCCGAGCCCTCGGCCGAGGGGCCCGAACGGCTCGTGAGCACCAGGCGTTCGGCACCACGGCCCGCCAGCGAGTGCGCCACATGCCCGGCGACCGCACCGGTGCCGCCGGTTATCAGAATGCTTCCGCGTTCCGGCCGGCTCTCCCCCGAACCGCGCCGTGACACACGGGACAGCCGCCGGCCGAGGAGCCCGGTCGACCGGACGGCCATCTCGTTCTCGTCGCAGCCTGCGAGCGCGCCTGCCAGGCGCGAGGCGGCCCGCTCGTCGAGCGACTCCGGCAGGTCGATCAACCCGCCCCAGCGGTCGGGGTGTTCCAGCGCCACGACCCGGCCAAGGCCCCAGACCTGTGCCTGTACGGGACGCGTCGGCGCCTCACCCGGTCCGGCCGCCACCGCGCCGCAGGTCGCCACCCACAAGGGTGCCCCGATTCCGGCGTCCCCGAGCCCCTGCACCAGAGCCAGCGTGGCGGCCAGGCCGCCGGCCACCGCCGAGTGCTCCGGCAAGGGCGTCTCGTCCAGCGCCAGCAGCGACAGCACACCCGACACACCGGAAGCGTCCGCCACCGACTCGCGCAACAGAGCGGCGACATCCGCCCGGTCCACCGTCCCGGACCCCACCTCGACCACCACGACCTCAGCACCACGCGCCTCAAGCGCAGTCGTGCACCGCTGCCGCATCTCATCCCCGGCACCGGCCGCAAGAACCAGCAGCCACGTGCCCGGAAGAACGGGAGAGTCGGGCTCCGTGACCACCGCCCAGGAGGTGCGGTAACGCCAGTTCGCGGTCAGTGAGCGGTCCAGTTCACGGCGCCGCCAGGACGCCAGCGCGGGCAGCACGTCCCTGAACGAAAGGCCGCCGTCCACCTCAAGGGTCTCGGCGAGCCGGGTCAGGTCCTCGCCCTCGACAGCCGCCCAGAACTCGGCTTCCGCCTCGGTACCCGCGACGATCCTGTCCACGCCGCCACCGGCCCGCGGCGGCGCGAGCGAGAGAATGCCCTCGGGCCAGTACCGCTGGTGCCGGAAGGCGTACGTCGGCAACTCCACCGGCTCACCGACCGGCAGCACCCTCTCCCAGTCCACCGGGGCACCGCTGACGAACGCCCGCGCCAGACCGGTCAGCAGGCTCGCGACGCCCTCATCGGTGCGGCGCTGCAGCGGGACGAAGGCCGGCTCCACGCTCTGCACCCCGGCCACCGCGTCCGGACCGAGGGAGGACAGCGAACCGTCCGGACCCACCTCCACGAAGACCGAGACACCCTCACGGGCAAGGGCCGCCACCGCATCGGCGAACCGCACCGCCTGCCGCGTCTGCGCAGGCCAGTACCCCGCATCCGGCTCCGACACCAACTCACCACTCAGCGCACCCGCCCACATGATCTCCGGACGGCAGTACTCGATCCCCTCCGCAACCGAGGCCAACTCCGTCAGCACCGGGTCCATCGCCGGGGAATGGAAAGCGTGCGACACCCGCAGCCGCCGCACCCGACGGCCCTGCTCCCGCCACAACTCCACCACCGCATCCACGGCCCCGGCATCACCCGACACCACCACCGAATCCGGACCATTGACCGCAGCCACCGCGACATCACCGGACACCTCCACGAGAGAGGCGACCACCTCCGCCTCCGACGCATTCACCGCAGCCATCGCACCACCCGAAGGCAGCTCCTGCATCAGACGGGCACGCGTCGCCACGAGCCTGCACGCATCAGGAAGCGAAACCACCCCGGCCACATACGCGGCAGCCACCTCACCCACCGAGTGACCCACCACCGCATCCGGCCTCACACCAGACGCCTCCAGCACACCCGCCAGAGCAACCTCGAAAGCAAACAACCCCGCCTGCGCGAACAGCGTCTGATCCGCAAGCCCGCCATCCACACCATCGGCATCCAGGACCACATCCCGGACCCGAACCGAAGAGCCCAACTCCAGCTCCAACAAACCGCACACCCGGTCGAACACCTCGGCAAAGACCGGGCTGCCCGCATACAGGTCCCGGCCCATACCGGCCCACTGAGCACCCTGACCCGCGAAGATCAGACCCACCCGGGCATCCGCGGGTGCCACACCCGAGACCACCGCACCCGAGGACACCCCGGCCGCCAGATCGGATACTGCGGACATGAGCTCGTCCCGCTCCGTGCCCAGTACCACCGCACGGTGCTCGAACGCGGACCGAGTCGTCGCCAACGACCAGGCCACATCCGCCGGTTCCAGCCCCGGACGGGACGTCACCCACTCCCGCAACCGACCCGCCTGCGCCGCAAGGCCCTCAGCCGTACGACCGGAAACCACCCACGCACCAGCACCCGACACCACCGGAACTGTCGGCTCCGCCGCCTCGCCCGCCTCTACGGCGGGGGCTTCCTCGATGATGACGTGCGCATTCGTCCCACTGATCCCGAACGCCGACACCCCAGCCCGACGCGGACGCTCCCCCACCGGCCACGCCACCGACTCATCCAGCAGCCGCACCTCACCCGCCGACCAGTCCACATGCGACGACGGATCACCCGCATGCAACGTCCGCGGCAACCGCTCATGCTGCAACGCCAACACCATCTTGATCACACCAGCAACCCCGGCCGCGGCCTGGGTGTGCCCGATGTTCGACTTCACCGCACCCAGCCACAACGGAGCACCCCCCGCACGCTCCTGACCGTACGTAGCCAGCAACGCCTGGGCCTCAATCGGGTCACCCAGAGTGGTCCCCGTCCCGTGCGCCTCCACCACATCCACATCAGCAGCCGACAGACGCGCATTCGCCAACGCCGCACGAATCACCCGCTGCTGCGACGGACCATTCGGCGCCGACAGACCATTCGACGCACCATCCTGATTCACCGCCGAACCACGCAACACAGCCAGCACCCGGTGACCCTTGCGCCGCGCGTCCGACAAGCGCTCCACCGCGAGCATGCCGACGCCCTCGGCCCAGCCCGTACCGTCTGCGTCCTCGGAGAAGGCGCGGCAGCGGCCGTCCGCCGAGAGGCCCTGCTGACGCGAGAACTCCACGAACGTGCCCGGTGACACCAGCACCGTGACGCCACCCGCCAGTGCCAGGGAGCACTCACCCATCCGCAGTGCCTGGACGGCAAGGTGCAGCGCCACCAGCGAGGACGAGCAGGCGGTGTCGATCGTGACCGCCGGGCCCTCCAGACCCAGCGCGTACGAAACACGGCCGGAGAGCACACTGGTCGCGTTGCCCGTCATCAGATGGCCCTCGACGCCGGAGCCCTCCTCGCCGGCCGCCCAGGAGAGGCCGATTCCGTATCCGGAGGCGAAGCCGCCGGCGAAGACACCGGTCGAACTCTCCTTCAGGGAGGACGGGTCGATGCCTGCCCGCTCCAGGGTCTCCCAGGCCGTCTCCAGCATCAGCCGCTGCTGCGGGTCCATCGCAAGGGCCTCACGCGGGCTGATCCCGAAGAATCCCGGGTCGAAATCGGCCACTCCCTGCAAAAACGCACCCTGGGCCACGTAGGAGGTGCCCTCGCGCTCACCGTCCGGGTCGTAGATGCCCTCCAAGTCCCAACCGCGGTCGGTCGGGAAGCCACCCACCGCGTCGCTGCCGGAGGCCAACAGCTCCCAGAAGTCCTCCGGACTGCCCACCCCACCCGGGAAGCGGCACCCCATGCCCACGATCGCGACCGGCTCAGCCGCCTGCTCCTGCACCTCACGCAGCCGGCCGCGGGCGTCCTGGGCGTCCGCGATGGCCCGCTTGAGGTAACTACGAAGCTTGTCTTCGTTGGACACGGTGAGCTCCTTGCAATGATTTTGAGCAGAGTCGGAGGTGACCCGTCCCGCACAGGTGCGGGGACGGACCGGTCGGCCGTGGCCGGTCAGGGCCTGAAAGGTGTCACTCGAGTTCCTCGACGAAGGCGAACAGCTCGTCATCGGTGGCGTCGTCGATATCGGCTGTGTGCCGCTTCTCGCTTCGGTCGGCGGCCTGCTCCCCGATGGTGTCCAGCAGCCGCCGCAGCCGGCTGGTGGCCATTTCGCGTACCGATTCGTCCATGAGTCCGGAGCGCATAGAGGCCTCCAGCCGGTCGAGTTCGCCCAGGACCGGTGCTGCCGTCGCCTCTTCCGGGGCGATCTCGGTGCGCAGCCGGTCGGCGAGCGCGGTCGGGGTGGGGTGGTCGAAGACGAGAGTGGCCGGCAGCCGCAGCCCGGTCACGGCGCTGAGCCGGTTGCGCAGTTCGACGGCGGTGAGCGAGTCGAAGCCCAGATCCTTGAAGGCCTGCCGGGCCTGCACCGCGTCCGCCGATGTGTGCCCGAGCACCGCGGCGGCCTCGGCGCGGACCGCGTCGGTCAGCACCCGGATCTGCTCGGAGCGGCCGAGACCGGCCACCCGAGTGGCGAGTTCGCCGTCGCTGGAGCTGCGCGAGACTCCACCCGCTGCGGCCCGCTCCGCTGCCAGTCGGCGGATCTCCGGGATGTCCCGGACCAGCGGCAGGTCCAGTTCGTCCGCCGAACCAGGTGCCGAGCCCAGCTGCTGCCAGTCGAAGTCCATCACCGTCACAGTCGGCTCCGGTCCGTCCAGCGACTCGCCCAGTGCCCGGACTGCGAGCTGCGGGTCCATCGGCGGCATCGGGATCCGGCGCATCCGGGAGCGGATGGCCTCGTTGGACTCGCCCAGACCGCCGCCGCCCCACAGGCCCCAGGCGACTGCCAGACCGGCAAGACCACGGGCCCGCCGGTTCTCCGCCAACGCGTCCAGATACGAGTTGGCCGCCGCGTAATTGCCCTGACCGGGCCCGCCCAAGGTGGAGGCCGCAGAGGAGAACAGTACGAACGCGTCCAGCTCCAGACCCGCCGTCAGCTCGTCCAGCAGCGACGCGCCGTGTGCCTTCACACCCAGCACGGTCTCCATCCGGGCAGTGGTGAGGCGGTCCACCACACCGTCGTCAAGGACGGCCGCGGTGTGCAGCACCGAGGACAGGGCAGGTCCGGTGCGGCCGATCCAGTCCAGCAGCCCGGTCAGGGGTGCGCGCCGGGATACGTCGCAGGAGACCACGTCCACGTGGGCGCCGGCGGTGGCCAGCTCCGCGGCCCGCGCGGCGATACCGGGCGCCGCCGCGCCGGAGCGGCCGGTCAGCACCAGCCGTTCGGCGCCGCGGCTGATCAGCCACTGCGAGATGTGCCCGGCGATGGCTCCGGTGCCGCCGGTGACCAGCACGGTCCCCCGCGGCGTCCAGGGGGTGCGGGGGTCGCGCCGCGGTACCCGGGACATCCGGCGGCCCAGGATCCCGGCGGAGCGGATGGCCGCCTCGTTCTCCCCGCAGCCTGCCAGCAGCGCCACAAGCCGGGCGCCCGCCCGGTCGTCCAGTGTCTCCGGCAGGTCGACCAGCCCGCCCCAGCGCTCGGGCTGTTCCAGTGCGATGACCCGGCCCAGACCCCAGACCTGTGCCTGCGCCGGGCGGGCCAGCAGCTCACCCGGGCCGGCCGCGACCGCACCGCGGGTGGCCAGCCAGAGCGGTGCCTCGATACCCGCGTCCCCGAGCGCCTGGACCAGGGCGAGGGTGCCGGCCAGTCCGGCGTTCACCACCGGGTGGTCCGGCAGCGGTGTCTCGTCCAGCGCCAGCAGAGACAGCACTCCCGAGACGGCGGAGGTGTCCGCCGCTCCGGTCAGCAGCGCGGCCAGTACTGAGCGGTCCGCCGTTCCGGCCGGAACCTCGACCACCACGGACTGGGCGCCGCGGCTGGAGAGCGCGGCAGCGGTCTGCTCGGCCGCACCGCCGTCCCCGCCCGCCGGGGCCACCACCAGCCAGGTGCCGGACAGCAGCCGGGAGTCCGGCTCCGTGATCGCCGACCAACTGATGCGGTAGCGCCAGTTGGCGGCGGTGGAGCGCTCCTGTTCCCGGCGTCGCCAGGAGGCCAGCGCCGGAAGCACCTCGCTGAACGGACGGCCCGCGTCCACGGACAGGGTCTCGGCGAGCCGCGTCGGGTCACCGCCTTCGACGGCGGCCCAGAACGCGGCGTCCACCTCACTGCCGGACCCGTCTCCGGCGGCGACGGCGCCAGGCACCGGCAGCGTCAGGAGACCTTCCGGCCAGAACCGGCTGCGGCGGAACGCGTAGGTCGGCAGCTCGATCTGCTCACCCGTGGGAAGGACCGACTTCCACTCCACCGGGGCGCCGTTGACATATGCCTCGGCCAGCGAGGTCACCAGCCGTTGCGTGCCGCCCTCGTCGCGCCGGAGCGTCCCGCAGACGGCGGCCGGCTCCCCACCCGGTCCGGTTTCCAGGGCGAGGTCCTGCAGGGTGTCGTTCATCGCGCCCATCAGTACGGAGTGCGGGGTGACCTCGATGAAGAGCTGGTGTCCGCGGCCCGCCAGGGTCCGTACCGCGCGGTCGAAGTGGACCGTGGCACGGAGGCTCCGGAACCAGTATCCGGCGTCCAGCTCCTCACCGGTCAGGGTCTCGCCGGTCATCGCGGAAACCATCGGCACCCTGCCCCGGCGCGGGGCCACCTCGGCCAGAACGGAGATGATCTCCTTCTCCAGCCGGTCCACCTGAGCGGAGTGCGAGGCGTAGTCCACCGCCACCATCCGCGCCCTGGCACCTTCCGCCTCGAACTCCGCCTTCAACTCCTCAAGCGCGTTCGGCTCACCCGAAACCACCGTCGCCGAAGGCCCGTTGACCGCCGCCAGCGACGCACGCTCACCAAAGCGGGCGATGCGCTCCTCGACCTCAGAAGCCGGACGGCTCACCGACAGCATCCCGCCCGCACCAGCAAGCACCTTCAGCGACTTCGAGCGCAGCGCCACCACCCGGGCACCGTCCTCAAGGGACAACATCCCCGCAACGGTCGCCGCAGCAATCTCACCCTGCGAATGCCCCACCACAGCCTCCGGGGCGACACCCGCCGCCTCCCACACCGCAGCCAACGACACCATCACCGCCCACAGAGCAGGCTGAACCACGTCAGCCGCTTCCAACGCGGGCGCACCATCCGCACCCGCCAACACCTCGTCCAACGACCAGTCCGCATACGGTGACAGCGCCGCCGCACACTCGGCAAGCCGCTCCTTGAACACCGGCGAGACCTCCGCCAGCTCCCGGCCCATCCCCGCCCACTGCGAGCCCTGACCTGCGAACGCGAACACCGGGCGGACGCCTGAGCGGGCCGTGCCTGACACCACAGCGCCGCCCGGAACACCCGTAGCCAGGCTCTCCAGACCACCGGTCAGCCCGGCGCGGTCCGTACCGACCACCACCGCCCGGTGCTCGAACACCGAGCGAGTGACCGCCAACGACCGGGCCACATCGGCCGGTTCCAACTCGGGACGGCCCACCGTCCACTCCCGCAGCCGCGCCGCCTGCGCGGTGAGGCTGTCCGCGGTCCGCCCGGAGAGCAGCCAGGCACCTGCGCCGGCGACCACCGGGATCACCGGTTCGGTACCCGGCTCGGTGGTGGCCTCATCCGTGTCATCGGCGGGCGCCTCTTCCAGGATGACGTGCGCGTTGGTGCCGCTCATCCCGAACGCCGAGACAGCGGCCCGGCGTACCCGGTCGCCGTCGGAGCACCAGTCCACCTGCTGGTTCAGCAGCCGGACCGCACCGGCCGTCCAGTCCACGTGGGACGACGGTTCGTCCGCGTACAGCGTCCGTGGCAGCTGCTCGTGCTGGAGCGCCAGCACCATCTTGATGATCCCGGCGACACCCGCAGCGGCCTGGGTGTGACCGATGTTGGACTTCACCGAGCCCAGCCACAGCGAGCCGCGCTCGCCGCGTTCCTGGCCGTACGTGGCCAGCAGCGCCTGCGCCTCGATCGGATCACCCAGCGTCGTACCGGTCCCGTGCGCCTCCACCACATCCACATCGGCGGTGGAGAGGCCGGAGTTGGCCAGCGCGGCGCGGATGACCCGCTGCTGCGAGGGGCCGTTGGGGGCGGTCAGACCGTTGGACGCACCGTCCTGGTTGACGGCGTCTCCCCGTACCAGGGCCAGCACCTTGTGGCCGTTGCGGCGGGCGTCCGAGAGCCGCTCGACGACGAGCATGCCCGCGCCCTCGGCCCAGCCCGTACCGTCCGCGTCCTCCGAGAACGCCCGGCACCGGCCATCCTCCGAAAGCCCCTGCTGCCGCGAGAAGTCGATGAACGTACCGGGGGTCGCCATCACCGTCGCGCCACCCGCGAGCGCCAGCGAGCACTCACCCGAACGCAGCGCCTGGCCCGCCAGATGGAGCGCCACCAGCGATGAGGAGCATGCGGTGTCGACGGTGACCGCCGGGCCCTCCAGGCCGAGGGCGTAGGACACGCGGCCGGAGAGGACGCTGGTGGCGTTGCCGGTCAGTACGTGTCCCTCGGCCCCGGACTCCTCGACCTGCCCTGCCAGCGTCACGCCGAGCCCGTAGCCGGAGGCGAAGCCACCCGCGAAGACGCCGGTGGCGCTCTCCCGCAGCGAGGACGGGTCGATCCCGGCCCGCTCCAGCGCCTCCCACGACGTCTCCAGCATCAGCCGCTGCTGCGGATCCATCGCCAGCGCCTCACGCGGACTGATCCCGAAGAAACCGGCGTCGAACCAGGCGGCGTCCCGCAGGAAGCCGCCGGAACGGGTGTACGTGGTGCCTGTGCTCTCGCCGTCCGGGTCGTAGACGTTCTCCAGGTCCCAGCCCCGGTCGGTCGGGAACCCGCCCACGGCGTCACTGCCGGAGGCCAGCAGCTGCCAGAACTCCTCCGGGCTGCCCGCGCCGCCGGGGAAGCGGCAGGCCATGCCGACGATCGCCAGCGGCTCGTCCGCCGGGGCCGCGACCCCGGTGGCGCCCGGAATCGCGGCGGTGTCCGGCTCCCCGTCGGTCAGCTCGCCGCGCAGGAACGCGGCCAGCGCGACCGGCGTCGGGTAGTCGAAGACCAGGGTGCTGGGCAGCCGGAGCCCGGTGGCCGTGTTGAGCCGGTTGCGCAGCTCGACAGCGGTCAGCGAGTCGAAGCCCAGATCCTTGAACGCACGCCGGTCCTCCACCGCCTCGGCCGAGGTGTGGCCCAGCACCACCGCGGCCTCGCCGCGCACCACATCCGCGAGCAGCCGCTCCTGCTCGGTGCGGCCCAACCCGGTCAGCTGACGCGGCAGTTCACCCTCGGCGTGGACGACGGCCGGGACGTCGCCGACGGCGGCCAGCCGGCGCACCTCGGGCAGATCCCGCACCAGTGGCCGCTTCAGCACCTCCGCGGTCCCCGGCCCCGAGGCGAGCTGCGGCCAGTCCACGTCCATGACGGTGACGGTGGCATCCGGGCCGCTCAGCGCTTCGTACAGGGCACGGACGGCGAGCTGTGGGTCCATCGGCGGCATCGCGCCGCGTCCGACCCTCGCCCGCACGGCTCCGCTCGACTCGGCCATACCGCCGCCGGACCAGGCGCCCCAGGCCACGGCCAGCGCGCTCAACCCACGGGCACGCCGGTTCTCCGCGAGGGCGTCCAGATAGGCGTTGGCCGCCGCGTAGTTGCCCTGACCGGGGCCGCCGAGGGTGGCGGCGGCCGCGGAGAACAGTACGAAGGCATCCAGGTCCAGGTCGGCGGTCAGCTCGTCCAGCAGGGCCGCGCCCCGGGCCTTGACCGCCAGCACCGTCTGCAGACGGGAGACCGACAGCCGGTCAACGACGCCGTCGTCCAGCACCGCAGCGGTGTGCAGCACCGACGACAGCGCCGGTCCGCTCCGCGCGATCTGCTCCAACAGGCCGCACAGGGACTCCCGTTCACTCACATCGCACGCCACGACCTGTACGGCGGAACCTGCCTGGGCAAGCTCCGCAGCCAGCACCGCCGCACCTTCAGCCGCCGGACCGGACCGGCTGGTGAGCACCAGCCTCTCGGCGCCCCGGCCGGAAAGACGGCGCGCCACATGGCCGGCGATCGCGCCCGTCCCACCGGTGATCAGGACGCTGCCGCGCGGCGACCAGCCCTCTCCGGAGACGTGTCGCGTCACACGTGCGAGCCGGCGGCCGAGGATTCCGGACGGCCGCAGGGCCACCTCGTTCTCCCCGCAGCCGGCCAGTACCCCGGCCAGCCGTGCACCGGACCGCTCGTCGAGCGTCTCCGGCAGGTCGATCAACCCGCCCCACCGGTCGGGGTGTTCCAGCGCCACGACCCGGCCAAGCCCCCAGACCTGTGCCTGTACGGGACGCGTCGGCGCCTCCTTCGCACCGGCCGCCACCGCGCCGGATGTGGCCACCCACAGCGGTGCCTCGATCCCGGCGTCCCCGAGCCCCTGCACCAGGCCGAGGGTGGCTGCGATACCGCCGGTCACCTCCGAATGGTCCGGCAGCGGCGCCTCGTCCAGCGCCAGCAGAGACAGCACCCCGGACACCGCGGAGGGCTCCGCCACCTTGCCGAGCAGCGCGGCCAGTTCGGCGCGCTCCACCGTCCCGTACGGGACATCGATCACCGCGACCTCGGCGCCTCGGGCAGCCAGCGCAGCCGCACACTGCTGCCGTGGCATCTCCGCGGAACCGGCCGGTACGAGCAGCACCCAGGTGCCGGTCAGCACGCGCGGGTCGGGCTCGGCGACGGGCGACCAGACCGTCCGGTAGCGCCAGTCGGCGGTGGCCGACCTGTCCAGCTCACGGCGGTGCCACGATGCCAGCGCCGGGAGCACCGTGCGGAGCTGCTCCTCGTCGTCGATGGCCAGGGTGTCGGCGATCCGTGCGAGATCGCCGTCCTCCACCGCTGCCCAGAACTCGGCCTCCGCAGCCGTGCTCGCGGCGTCGCCGTGTACAACGGCCGACGGCATGAGCGGGAGAATGCCCTCGGGCCAGTACCGCTGGTGCCGGAAGGCGTACGTCGGCAACTCCACCGGCTCACCGCCCGGCAGCACCCTCTCCCAGTCCACCGGGGCACCGTTGACGAACGCCCGTGCCAGACCGGTCAGCAGGCTCGCAACGCCCGCCTCGTCCCGCCGTTGCAGCGGGACGAAGGCCGGCTCCACACTCTGCACCTCAGCCACCGCCTCCGGACCGAGGGAGGACAGCGAACCGTCCGGACCCACCTCCACGAAGACCGAGACACCCTCACGGGCCAGGGCCGCCACCGCATCGGCGAACCGCACCGCCTGCCGCGTCTGCGCAGGCCAGTACCCCGCACCCGGCTCCGACACCAACTCACCACTCAGCGCACCCGCCCACATGATCTCCGGACGGCAGTACTCCAATCCCTTTGCGACATCACTCAGTTCGTCGAGCACCGGGTCCATCGCCGGGGAATGGAAAGCGTGCGAGACCCGCAGTCGCCGCACCCGGTGGCCCCGCTCCCGCCACAGCTCCACCACCGCATCCACGGCCCCGGCATCACCCGACACCACCACCGAATCCGGACCATTGACCGCAGCCACCGCGACATCACCGGACACCTCCACGAGAGAGGCGACCACCTCCGCCTCCGACGCATTCACCGCAGCCATCGCACCACCCGAAGGCAGCTCCTGCATCAGACGGGCACGCGTCGCCACGAGCCTGCACGCGTCCGGAAGTGAGAGGACACCCGCTACGTACGCGGCAGCCACCTCACCCACCGAGTGACCCACCACCGCATCCGGCCTCACACCAGACGCCTCCAGCACACCCGCCAGAGCAACCTCGAAAGCGAACAACCCCGCCTGCGCATACAGCGTCTGATCCGCCAACTCCGGATCCACACCATCCACGCCCAGGACCACATCCCGCACCCGATGAGCGGTCCCCAACTCCAGCTCCAACAACCCGCACACCCGGTCGAATACCTCGGCAAAGACCGGACTGCCCGCATACAGATCCCGGCCCATACCGGCCCACTGAGCACCCTGACCAGCAAAGATCAGACCCACCCGGGCATCCGCGGGTGCCACACCCGACACCACCGCACCCGACGACACCCCGGCCGCCAGATCGGATACCGCGGACATGAGCTCGTCCCGCTCCGTGCCCAGTACCACCGCGCGGTGCTCGAACGCGGATCGGGTCGTCGCCAACGACCACGCCACATCAGCCGGTTCCAGCCCCGGACGGGACGTCACCCACTCCCGCAACCGACCCGCCTGCGCCGCAAGACCCTCAGCCGACCGGCCGGACAGCAGCCACGCGCCGATGCCCGAACCCACCCGAGCCGATTCCCGCACCGCAGCCGGAGCAACGTCCCACACCGCAACGGCCGCCTCTACGGCGGGGGCTTCCTCGATGATGACGTGCGCATTCGTCCCACTGATCCCGAACGCCGACACCCCAGCCCGACGCGGACGCTCCCCCACCGGCCACGCCACCGACTCATCCAGCAGCCGCACCTCACCCGCCGACCAGTCCACATGCGACGACGGGTCCTCGGCATGCAACGTCCGCGGCAACCGCTCATGCTGCAACGCCAACACCATCTTGATCACACCAGCAACCCCGGCCGCGGCCTGCGTATGCCCGATGTTCGACTTCACCGCACCCAGCCACAACGGAGCACCCCCCGCACGCTCCTGACCATACGTAGCCAACAACGCCTGCGCCTCAATCGGGTCACCCAGCGTCGTACCCGTCCCGTGCGCCTCCACCACATCCACATCAGCAGCCGACAAACGCGCATTCGCCAACGCCGCACGAATCACCCGCTGCTGCGACGGACCATTCGGCGCCGACAAACCATTCGACGCACCATCCTGATTCACCGCCGAACCACGCAACACAGCCAACACCCGGTGGCCGTTGCGCCGCGCCTCCGACAAGCGCTCCACCACCAGAACCCCAGCGCCCTCGGCCCACCCGGTCCCGTTCGCGTCCTCCGAGAACGCACGGCAACGGCCGTCCACCGAAAGACCCTGCTGACGCGAGAACTCCACAAACGAGAACGGAGTCGCCATCACCGTCACGCCACCAGCCAGCGCCATCGAGCACTCACCCGAACGCACCGCCTGCGCCGCAAGATTCAACGCCACCAACGACGACGAACACGCCGTATCCACCGTCACCGCCGGACCCTCAAGACCCAACGCGTACGAAACACGGCCGGAAAGCACACTGGTGGAGTTGCCGGTCATCAGATGGCCCTCGACACCGGAGCCGTCCTGACCGGTGAGTGCCATGCCGATGGCGTAGCCGGATCCGAAACCGCCTGCGAAGACACCGGTCGCGCTGCCCCGCAGCGATGACGGATCGATCCCCGCCCGCTCCAACGCCTCCCACGACGTCTCCAACATCAACCGCTGCTGCGGATCCATAGCAAGGGCCTCACGCGGACTGATCCCGAAGAACCCCGCATCAAACTCCGCCGCACCCCGCAAAAACGCACCCGACTCCGTATACGAAGTCCCCGCACTCTCCCCCTCCGGATCGAAGAAACCCTCCAGATCCCAACCACGATCCGTCGGAAAACCACCCACCGCATCACCACCGGACGCCAACAACTCCCAGAACTCCTCAGGCGAGTTCGCTCCCCCGGGGAACCGGCACGCCATACCCACAATCGCCAACGGCTCATCCACCACAGGGGCCGCCACAGCGGCGACCGGGGCGGCGGTTGCGGCTTCGGCGGCGTTGTCCGGATGTGCGCCGACCAGTTCGCCGTGCAGGAAGGCGGCCAGCGCCACCGGCGTCGGGTGGTCGAAGACCAGGGTTGCCGGCAGCCGCAGCCCGGTCGCCGCGTTCAGCTGGTTACGCAGCTCGACCGAGGTCAGCGAGTCGAAGCCCAGGTCCCGGAACGCCTGCCGGGCCTGTACCAGCTCCGCCGATTCGTGCCCCAGTACGGCGGCGGCCTCGGCACGGACCACGTCGGTCAGCACGCGGTCCTGCTCCGAGCGGCCAAGACCGGCGAGCCGGGCGGCGAGTTCGCCCTCGGCCCTGGGAGCCGCACCGGCGCTGCCGGTACCGGCGCGCGCGGCGGCCAGTCGGCGGATCTCCGCCATGTCCCGGACCAGTGGCATCTCCAGGACGTGCGCCGTTCCCGGCGCCGAGCCCAGCTGCTGCGGGTCGAAGTCCATCACCGTCACGGCGGCGTCCGGACCGTCCACTGCCTCGACCAGGGCCTCCACGGCGAGCCGCGGATCCATCGGCGGCATCGCGGTCCTGCGCATCCGGGAGCGGATGGCCTCATTGGACTGTGCCAGGCCCTCACCGCCCCACAGGCCCCAGGCGACTGCCAGACCGGCAAGCCCACGGGCCCGCCGGTTCTCCGCCAGCGCGTCCAGATACGAGTTGGCCGCCGCGTAGTTGCCCTGACCGGGACCGCCCAGAGTGGAGGCCGCCGAGGAGAACAGTACGAACGCGTCCAGCTCCAGATCCGCCGTCAGCTCGTCCAGCAGCGCCGCGCCCTGGACCTTCACCTCCAGCACGGACGCCAGTCGCGCCGGCGAGAGGCGGTCCACGACTCCGTCGTCCAGGACGGCGGCCGTGTGCAGCACCGAGGAGAGTGCGGGGCCGCTCGCCGCGAGCCACTCCAGCAGCCCGGACAGCGCCGGGCGCTCGCTCACGTCGCACGCGACGATCTGGACTTCGGAGCCGGCTGCGGCGAGTTCGGCCGCCAGGGCCGCCGCGCCCGCGGCGGTCGGTCCGGAGCGGCTGGTCAGTATCAGGCGCTCGGCGCCCCGGTCGGCCAGCCGGCGCGCCACGTGTCCGGCGATCGCCCCGGTCCCGCCGGTGATCAGCACTGCGCCGCGCGGCGTCCAGCCCTCCCCGTGGCCGCCGCTCCGCGGGACGCTCGTCAGTCGGCGGCCCAGGATCCCGGCCCGCCGGACGGCGACCTCGTTCTCCCCGCAGCCGGCCAGCACCGCGACCAGCCGCGCACCGGCCCGCTCGTCCACGGTCTCCGGCAGGTCGACCAGGCCGCCCCAGCGCTCCGGGTGCTCCAGGCCGACGACCCGGCCCAGACCCCACACCTGCGCCTGTACCGGATGCGTCAGCGCCTCACCTCGGCCGGCCGCCACGGCGCCGCGGGTGGCGATCCACAACGGTGCCTCGATCCCGGTGTCCCCCAGGGCCTGGACCAGCGCGAGGGTGCCGGCCAGGCCGGCGTTCACCACCGGGTGGTCCGGCAGCGGAGTCTCGTCCAGCGCCAGCAGAGACAGCACGCCCGAGACGGCGGAGGTGTCCGCATCACCGGTCAGCAGCGCGGCGACCTGGGCCCGGTCGGAGGCCCCGGCCGGGGCCTCGACCAGTACGACATCGGCGCCGCGGGCAGAGAGCGCCGCGAGGCACTGCTCCCCCGCACCGCCGTCCGAGCCGGCCGATGTCACCACCAGCCACCTGCCGGACAGCGGCCGGGAATCCGGCTCGGCGATCGCTGACCAACCGATGCGGTAGCGCCAGTTGGCGGTGGTCGACCGGTCCTGCTCCTGGCGCCGCCAGGACGCAAGCGCCGGCAGTACGTCGTTGAACGGGCGCGCACCCTCCAGTGCCAGCGTCTCACCGAGTCGGCTCAGGTCCCCGCCCTCGACGGCGGCCCAGAAGGCGGACTCCGCGCCGGTACTCGCACCGTCGACTCCGGCGGCCAGGGAGCCGCCGATCGGGAGCGCCAGCATGCCCTCGGGCCAGTAGCGCCGGTGGCGGAAGGCATACGTCGGCAGCTCCACCTGCTCACCTGCGGGGAGGACCGACTTCCAGTCGACCGGTGCCCCGTGGACGAACGCCTCGGCCAGCGAGGTCACCAGCCGCTCCGTGCCGCCCTCGTCCCTGCGCAGCGTCCCGCAGACGGCGGCCGGCTCGGCACCCGGTCCGGAGTGCCGGGCGACATCCTCCAGGGTGTCGTTCATCGCACCCATCAGCACCGGATGCGGCGTCACCTCTACGAAGACCTGGCAGGCCTGCCCGGCCAGCACTCGTACCGCGCGGTCGAAGTGCACGGTGGCGCGCAGGCTGCGGAACCAGTACCCGGCGTCCAGCTCCTCACCGGACAGCGTCTCCCCGGTCATCGCGGAGACCATGGTGACCCGGCCGCGGCTCGGGGATATCCCGGCCAGCGCGGCCGTGATCTCCTCCTCAAGCCGGTCCACCTGAGCGGAGTGCGAGGCGTAGTCCACCGCCACCATCCGCGCCCTGGCACCCTCGGCCTCGAACTCCGCCTTCAACTCCTCCAGAGCATCCGGCTCACCCGAAACCACTGTCGCCGAAGGCCCGTTGACCGCCGCCAGCGACGCACCATCGCCAAAGCGGGCGATGCGCTCCTCGACCTCGGAGGCCGGACGGCTGACGGACAGCATCCCGCCCCGGCCCGCCAGCACCTTCAGGGACTTCGAGCGCAGCGCCACCACCCGGGCGCCATCCTCAAGGGACAACATCCCCGCAACGGTCGCCGCCGCGATCTCACCCTGCGAATGCCCGACCACAGCCTCCGGGGCGACACCGGCCGCCTCCCACACCGCAGCCAACGACACCATCACCGCCCACAGAGCAGGCTGAACCACATCAGCCGCCTCCAGCGCAGGCGCACCCTCCGCACCCGCAAGCACCTCGTCCAACGACCAGTCCACATAAGGCGAGAGCGCCGCCGCACACTCACCCAGCCGCGCCGCGAACACCGGCGAAACCTCCGCCAGCTCACGCCCCATCCCCACCCACTGCGAACCCTGACCCGCGAAGACGAACACCGTGCGGGCGCCCGGCCTGGACGTGCCCGCGACCAGCGAGCCCGAGGGGGTGCCGGACGCCAGGCTCGCCAGGCCCGCCAGCAGCTGCTCGCGGTCGCTGCCGACGATCACAGCGCGGTGCTCGAAGACCGAGCGGGTGGCCGCCAACGACCGGGCCACATCCACCGGTTCGAGCGAGGGGCGGGCCGAAACCCACTCCCGTAGCCGGCCCGCCTGGGCTGCCAGCGCCTCGGCGGTACGACCGGCGACCACCCAGGCTCCGGCACCGGCTACCGGTATCGGCGCCGCTTCCGATGGCGTCTGGCCTTCGGGGCCGTCGACCGCGTCGGGCTCCGTCGCGGGGGCCTCCTCCAGGATGAGGTGGGCGTTGGTGCCGCTGATGCCGAACGAGGAGATGCCTGCCCGGCGCACCCGGCCGTCGGACTGCCACGGAACCGCCTCGGTGAGCAGCCGCACATCACCGCCCTCCCAGTCCACGTGCGAGGACGGCACCTCGGCGTACAGGGTCTGTGGCAGCTGCTCGTGCTGGAGGGCCAGCACCACCTTGATGACACCGGCGACCCCGGCCGCGGCCTGGGTGTGACCGATGTTGGACTTGACCGAGCCCAGCAGCAGCGAGCCGCGCTCGCCGCGTTCCTGGCCGTACGTGGCCAGCAGCGCCTGCGCCTCGATCGGGTCACCCAGCGTCGTACCGGTGCCGTGCGCCTCCACCACATCCACATCGGCGGTGGAGAGGCCGGAGTTGGCCAGCGCGGCGCGGATGACCCGCTGCTGCGAGGGGCCGTTGGGCGCGGTCAGCCCGTTGGACGCGCCGTCCTGGTTGATCGCGGAGCCGCGCAGTACGGCGAGCACCGGGTGCCCGTTGCGGCGGGCGTCCGAGAGGCGTTCCACCACCAGCATGCCGGCGCCTTCGGCCATGCCCATGCCGTCCGCGTCGTCCGAGAACGCCTTGGAGCGCCCGTCCGCCGCCAGGCCGCGGGCGTGCGAGAACGCCAGGAAGCCGTCCGGGCTGGCCATGATCGTGACGCCGCCGGCCAGGGCGAGCGAGCACTCCCCGTTCCGTAGGGCCTGGGCCGCCAGGTGGAGAGCGACCAGTGAGGAGGAGCACGCGGTGTCGACCGTGACGGCCGGGCCCTCCAGGCCGAGGGTGTAGGACACCCGGCCGGAGAGCACGCTCGCCGCGTTGCCGGTCATCAGATGCGCCCCGAGGCTCTCCAGCTCCTCCTCGTCGGTGACGCTGACGGCGAGGTAGGAGGAGCCGTATCCGCCGACGAAGGCGCCGGTACGGCTGCTGCGCAGGGTCGCCGGATCGATGCCGGCGCGCTCCAGGGCCTCCCAGGAGGTCTCCAGGAGCAGCCGCTGCTGCGGGTCCATCGCCAGGGCTTCACGCGGGCTGATCCCGAAGAAGCCCGGGTCGAAGGCGCCGGCTTCCTGGAGGAAGCCGCCGACCTGCGTGTAGGAGGTGCCGGCGTTCTCGATGTCCGGGTCGTAGAGCGCTTCGAGGTCCCAGCCGCGGTCGGTGGGGAAGGTGGAGAGTCCGTCGGCGCCGTCGGCGAGCATCTGCCACAGCTCTTCCGGGCTGGTCACTCCGCCCGGGAAGCGGCAGCCCATGCCGACGATCGCGATCGGCTCGTCCGCTGCGAACGCGGCGGTGGTCTCGGGGGCGGCGGGGGCCGCGTCATCCGAGAGGTCGCCGACCAGCTGCTCCCGCAGCTGTCCTGCCAGCGCGACCGGGTTGGGGTAGTCGAAGACGAGGGTGGTGGGCAGCCGCAGCCCGGTCGCCGGGTTGAGCCGGTTGCGGAACTCGACGGCGATCAGCGAGTCGAAGCCCAGGTCGGTGAAAGGCCGGCCGGCCTCGACGGCGTCGCCGGAGGGGTGCCCGAGCACGGCCGCCGCGTGGCTGCGGACCAGGTCGAGCAGGAGCCGGTCGCGCTCCGGGGCGGGCAGCGCCACCAGTTGCTCGCGCAACTCCTTGGCGGCACCGGCTCCGGTCCCTGCGGTGGCTGCACCGGCAGCGGAAATGACAGCGGCCCTGCGCGGGACGAGGTCGTCCGCCAGCTCCGTCCAGAGTGCGGGGATGCCGGTGGCGCCTGCCTGGGCCCGCAGCCCGGCCTTGTTCAGACGGGCCGGTACGAGGAGTGCATCGGCCCGCTCCAGGGCCAGGTCCAGCAGGGTCAGGCCCTCGTGCTCGCTGAGCGCGGCGAGGCCCGAGCCGGTCATCCGGCGGAGCATCACCTCGTCCAGATCGCGGCCGATTCCGGCCTCCGGCATCCACGGGCCCCAGGCCAGCGCGGTACCGGCAAGGCCGGCGGCCCGCCGGTCGGCGGCCAGGGTGTCGAGGAAGGCGTTGGCGGCCGCGTAGTTAGCCTGGCCCGCACCGCCGAAGACGGAGGCCACGGAGGAGAACAGGACGAAGTGGTCCAGGTCCAGGTGGCGGGTGAGATCGTGCAGGTGGCAGGCCGCGTCCACCTTGGGGCGCAGTACGGCGGCCAGCTGCTCGGCGCTGAGCGAGTCGACCAGACCGTCGTCGATGATGCCCGCGGTGTGTATGACGGAGCGCAGCGGGCGGTCGGCGGCGACAGCGTCCAGGACAGCGGCCAGCGCGTCCCGGTCGGCCGCGTCGCAGGCGATCACCCGGACGTCCGCGCCCTGCGCGGCGACCCCGGCGGCCAGTGCGGCGACACCGGCGGCGGCCGGACCGGAGCGGCTGAGCAGCAGAGCCTCGCGGGCCCTGCCCGTGGCGGCCAGGTGCCGGGCGACGACTCCGCCCAGGGTTCCGGTGCCGCCGGTCACCAGCACGGTGCGCGAGTCCGCCGTGGCGGCCTCCCGCGGGTGACCGGTGGCGTCCCGGGCGCCGGTGGGGCGGACCATGCGCCGGACGTAGCCGCGCTGCTCCCGTACGGCCAGCTCCGGTTCGCCGGCAGCCAGGGCGGCGGGCAGCGCGACCGGGTCGCCCGCTCCGCCGTCCGCGGAGAGGTCGGCCAGTACGAAACGGCCGGGGTGCTCCATCTGGGCCGAGCGCAGCAGGCCCCGGAGCGCGCCGGCCGCCGGGTCCTTCACTTGCTCACCGGGGAGTACCGACACACCTCCACACGTGACCAGGACGAGCTGGGCGTCCGTCAACTTTGTTGCGGACAGCCACTCCTGAATAAGCGTCAGTCCTGCGGTTGCGACCTTCCGGGCGGCCTCGGCGACTCCGTGTCCGTCCGTGCCGCCAGGTCCGCTCTCCGCGTCACTGCCGCTGATGCAGGCGAGCACGGTACTGGGGACGATCTCGCCCGCGCTGACGGCGGCATCGAGTTCGGCGACCCCGGCGTAGCTGTGCACCGGTGTCCCGGCGGCGTTCAGCTGCTCGGCCACGGCGAAGCGGTCGGCGCCGATCAGCGCCCACTGCCCGTGCGATGCCGGGTGCAGGGCCAGGTTCTGGGCGGTCTTCCGGGAGTCGTTGCGGTGCTGCGGAAGCCACTCCACCGTGAACAGGGCGTCCCGGATCCACGCGTCGTCCGTCCGCAGCTGGTCAGCGGAGAGCGGCCGGGTCTCCACCGAGGCCACCGACAGCACCGTCGTTCCGGAGGGATCGGCGGCGGTGAGCGCCAGCGTGCCGTCGGCGTCCCGGCGCAGCCTGACCCGCAGCACGGACGCGCCGGCGGCGTGCAGCTCCACGCCTCTCCAAGCGTGGGGCATACGGATCCGGTCGGGTCCACCGTCCGCCTCCCGTCCCTGTGCCTGCCCGGCCACAAGGTCGGCGAGCAGCGCCGCGTCGAGCAGTACCGGGTGCAGTCCGTACAGGTCGGCGGCGCCGGCGTCCTCCGGCAGTGCCACCTCGGCGAAGACGTCCTCGCCGCGCTGCCAGACGGCTTGCAGGCCCTGGAGGGCGGGGCCGTAGACGTCGGCCATCCGTACGGTGTAGAGGTCGGCGATGTCCAGCGCGCGGGCGTTCCGTGGCGGCCAGGCAGTGAGGTCGGCCGGCGTCCGGGGTGTCTCCTGCGCGGAGTCCCGGGCTGGGGCGACGAGGGCCGTGGCGTGCCTGACCCAGCTGTGCTCCTCCTCCGAGCGGTCCGGGCGGGCGAAGACGTCCACCTGACGGCGGCCTTCCTCGTCGCCCGCGCCGACAACCACCTGGATCTGCATCCCGGCGCCCTCGGTGGGCAGCACCAGCGTTTCCAGCAGGGTGAGTTCGTCGAGATGTGAGCAGCCCGCCTGGTGCCCCGCACTCACCACCAGCTCCACGAAGCCGGTGCCGGGAAGCACCACCACACCGCCGACGGCGTGGTCGGCCAGCCAGGGCTGGGTGCGTACGGACAGCCTGCCGGTGCAGACCAGTTGGTCCTCGCCTGCCAGGTCGACAACGGCACGCAGCATGGGGTGGCCCACTGCCTCCAGGCCCAGCTCGGCCGGGTCTCCGGCTCCCGGCTTCACCGTGCCGGGCAGCGCCATCATGCCCTTGGGCCAGTAGCGCTGGTGCCGGAAGGCGTACGTCGGCAACTCCACCGGCTCACCCACCGGCAGCACACGCTTCCAGTCCACCGGGGCACCACTGACGAACGCCCGCGCCAGACCCGCCTCCAGACCGGTGGCCCCCTCCTCCGTACGCCGCTGGAGCGGGACGAACGCAGGCTCGACACCGCCGACACCGGCCACCGCATCGGGACCGAGCGAGGACAACGACCCGTCCGGACCCACCTCCACGAAGACCGAGACACCCTCACGGGCCAACGCGGCCACCGCGTCCGCGAACCGCACCGCCTGGCGCGTCTGCGCGGGCCAGTACCCCGCCTCCGGCTCCGACACCAGCTCGCCGGTCAGCGCACCCGCCCACAGCACCTCAGGCCGGTGATACGCCAACCCCGCCGCCACAGAACCCAGTTCATCGAGCACCGGGTCCATCGCCGGAGAATGGAAGGCATGCGAGACCCGCAGACGCCGCACCCGGTGGCCCCGCTCCCGCCACAGCTCCAACACCGCATCGACGGCTTCGGCATCACCCGACACCACCACCGAGTCCGGACCATTGACCGCAGCGATCACCGCCACACCCGGCACCTCGGCCAGCGAAGCGACCACCTCCGCCTCCGACGCGTTGACCGCAGCCATCGCACCACCGGCGGGCAGCTCCTGCATCAACCGTGCACGGGCCGCCACGAGCCTGCACGCATCCGGAAGCGACAGCACTCCCGCCACGTACGCGGCAGCCACCTCACCCACCGAGTGACCCACCACAGCGTCCGGCTTCACACCGGCCGCCTCCAGCACAGCCGCCAGAGCAACCTCAAAAGCGAACAACCCCGCCTGCGCGTAAAGCGTCTGATCCGCCAGACCACCCTCCACGCCGTCCACACCCAGGACCACACCCCGCACCGGGTGAGCGGACCCCAACTCCAGCTCCAGCAACCCGCACACCCGGTCGAACACCTCGGCAAAGACCGGACTGCCCGCATACAGGTCCCGGCCCATACCGGCCCACTGCGCACCCTGACCCGCGAAAATCAGACCCACCCGCGCACCCGTCCGGGCCACACCGGAAACCGTGGAACCCGAAGGCACCCCGGCCTCCAGCTTCCCCAGACCGGAAACCAACTCCTCACGCCCCGAACCCAGCACCACCGCACGATGCTCGAAAGCCGACCGCGTAGCCGCCAACGACCACGCCACATCCGCAGGCTCCAGCTCCGGACGGGACGCCACCCACTCCCGCAACCGACCCGCCTGCGCCACAAGCCCCTCAGCCGAACGCGCCGACACCAGCCAAGCACCGGCGCCTTGCAGGATCGGCTCAGCGGTCGGGCCGCCGACGTCCTCGGGCGCGGTGTCCTCGCCATCCGCGCCGTCCGCATCCGCCGAGTCCTCGGCCGACTCCTCGGCCGGCGCCTCCTCCACGATGACGTGCGCATTGGTGCCGCTGACACCGAACGAGGAGACACCACCGCGTCGTACGCGCTCCCCCAGCGGCCAGGGCCGGGCCTCGCTCAGCAGCTCGACGTCCCCGGCCGACCAGTCGATGTGCGGCGAGGGCTGCTCCGCGTGCAGGGTCTGCGGCATCTGCTGGTGCTGAAGCGCCAGCACCAGCTTGATGACGCCCGCGATACCGGCCCCGGCCTGGGTGTGGCCGATGTTGGACTTCACCGAGCCCAGCCAGACCGGCTGGTCGTCCGCGCGGCCCTGCCCGTAAGTGGCGAGCACCGCCTGCGCCTCGATCGGGTCGCCGAGCGTGGTGCCCGTTCCGTGCGCCTCCACCACGTCCACATCGGCGGTGGACAGACGGGAGTTGGCCAGCGCGGCCCGGATGACCCGCTGCTGCGAGGGGCCGTTGGGCGCGGCCAGCCCGTTGGACGCACCGTCCTGGTTGATCGCCGAGCCGCGGACCACCGCGAGCACCGGGTGCCCGTTGCGGCGGGCGTCCGAGAGCCGCTCAAGGACCACCATGCCGGCGCCCTCGGATATGCCCATGCCGTCCGCTTCGGATGAGAACGCCTTGCAGCGCCCGTCCCCCGCGAGCCCCAGCTGCTTGGAGAACTGGGCGAACATGACCGGGACGGTGGTGACCGTGACCCCGCCGGCCAGCGCAAGCGAGCACTCCCCGGAGCGCACCGCCTGGCAGGCCAGATGGAGCGCCACCAGCGAGGAGGAGCACGCGGTGTCCACCGTCACCGCCGGGCCTTCAAGCCCCAGCGAGTACGACACGCGGCCGGAGATGACGCTGGTGGAGGTACCCGTCATCAGGTGGACGTCGAGGTCCTCGTCGGTGCCGAAGCCGTAGCCCGACAGCGAGGCCCCGGCGAAGACACCGGTCTGCGAACCGCGCAGGGAGTCCGGGTCGATACCGGACCGCTCCAGCGCCTCCCAGCACACCTCAAGCAGCAGCCGCTGCTGCGGGTCCATGGCGACGGCTTCACGTGGGCTGACCCCGAAGAAGCCGGCGTCGAACCCGCTGGCGTCCGCGATGAAACCGCCTTCGGGAAGCCGCGTACGGCCGTCCGGGCCCTCCCCCCTCAGCTCATCCAGGTCCCAGCCGCGGTCGGTGGGAAGGTCGGCAATTCCGTCGCGTCCGGTGGCCAGCAGATTCCAGAAGTCCTCCGGATTCTCAATTCCTCCGGGATAACGGCAGCCGATGCCCACGATCGCAATGGGCTCATGGCTGCGCTCCTCGACCTCACGCAGGCGTTGACGCGTGTTGTAGAGGTCCGTCGTTACCCACTTGAGATAATCGCGGAGGGCCTCTTCATCTGCCATCGGATCTCACCAATCCAGTTCGTGAAAAACCCACACGTGCCATCCGCACCTGACGGGGTACCAATTACCGGCCGAGTTCCCGGTGGATAAACTCGAATATCTCGTCGTCGGTTGCGGATCCGATCTTCTCCGCGACTGCCTGACTCTCTTCCGGAGCGCCGGTCTCCTTCCACTGGGTGAGGAGACCCTGCAGGCGCTCGGTGACCATCTCGTACGTCTTCTCGTCCGGCGCCGTCCCGGTCAGCAGCGACCCGAGCCGGTCGACCTCCTCCACCAGCGACACCGGGGCCGTACCGTCCTGGAACTCCTCGTTCCAGAGGTGGCCGGCCACTGCTTCCGGGGTGGGGTGGTCGAACAACAGCGTGGCCGGAAGCTGCAGGCCGGTGGCGCTGCTCACCCGGTTCCGCAGCTCGACCGAGGTCAGCGAGTCGAAACCGAGGTCGCTGAAAGGACGGGTGGCCTCCACGTCCTCCGGCGCGGCGTAGTCGAGCACCGCGGCGGCCTGCGTCTGCACCAGACGGACCAGCGCCCGGTGCTGCTCGGCTTGCGGCAGCCCGGCCAGCTCCTCGCGGAGCGAGGCTCCGGCGGCCGGATCGGTGACCGGCTCGGCCGCCTCCTCCGCCAGAGCTGCGGCGACCTCGGGCAGGCTCTCGATGAGCGGGCTGGACCGGCGCAGCGTGAACGGCACGGCAAACCGTGACCAGTCCACGTCGACAATGGTCAGCGGCCCTTCCCTGCCGTCCACGAGATGCGCCAGCGCCTGCACGGCGCGGTCCTTGTCCATCAGCGCCACACCGCCGCGGGCCAGCCGTCCCGCGGTCTCGGCGTCGGTCATGCCGCCGCCGCCCCAGGGGCCCCAGGCCACCGAGGTCCCTGCCAGGCCCTGCGCCCTGCGGCGCTCGGCGAGGCCGTCCAGATAGGTGTTGGCGGCGGCGTAGGCGGGCTGCACGATGCTGCCCCAGATCGCCGAGATGGACGAGAACAGTACGAACGCGTCGAGTTCCAGACCGAGTTCGCGGGTCAGCTCGTCCAGATGCCGGGCTCCTGACGCCTTGGCCGCCAGGACCGCGTCCGTCTCGGCCAGGTCGGCTTCGGCCACCGGCACGGCCTGCCCGATTCCGGCGGTGTGCAGCACCGCGGAGAGCGCCGGGCCGGTCGTCGCGATCCGGCTGAGCGCCCCGGCCACCTGGGCCCGGTCGCTCACGTCGCAGGCCAGTACGTCCACCCGGCTGCCCAGGGCGGCCAGTTCGGCGGCCCGTGCGGCGACCCCGGCAGCCGCCGGACCTGACCTGCTGGTCAGGACCAGCCGCTCGGCACCCCGGCCGGCTGCCCAGTGCGCCACATGCCCGCCGATGGCACCGGTGCCGCCGGTGACGAGGACACTCCCGCGTGGTGTCCACTCCCGGTCCGATGCGGTCGGCTGCGGGGCATGGGTCAGCCGCCGTCCGAGGATCCCGGCCGGACGGATCGCCGCCTGGTCCTCTCCACAGCCAGCCAGCACCACACCCAGCCGGGCGGTGATCTTCCCGTCCTGCCCGTCGAACTCGGCAGGCAGATCGACCAGCCCACCCCAACGCTCCGGATGCTCAAGGCCGGCCACCCGGCCCAGCCCCCACACCTGCGTCTGCAGCGGACGGACCGGCGACTCGGCGGGCGCTCCGGCCACCGCACCCGATGTGGCCACCCAGAGCGGGGCCTCCACCTCCGCGTCGCCGAGCCCCTGCACCAGACCGAGCGTCGCGCCCAGCCCCACGGTCACCGACGGGTACGCGGCCATCGGCGACTCATCCAGCGCCAGCAGCGAGAACACCCCGGCGAATCCATCCACCGGAAGCACGGCGCGGACCTGCTCGGCCACCACCTCCCGGCCGGCAGCCCCGGCCACCTCCAACAGCTCGACATCCGCCCCGAGAGCGGACAGTGCGTCGCGGCACTGCCGCATCATCGAACCGTCCGCCTGCCCGGCCGGGGCAAGAAGCAGCCATGTGCCGGACAGCCGGGCCGGACCCGTCTCCGGGACCGGCGCCCAGGTGATCCGGTACCGCCAGCTCTCGGTGACCGAACGCTCCCGCTCCCGGCGCCGCCAGGACGCCAACGCGGGCAGTACTCCGCCCAGCTGATCCTGGTCCTCCAGAGCCAGTGCGTCCGCGACACCCGAGAGGTCACCGCCCTCGACGGCCGCCCAGAACCGGGCCTCCGCCTCGGTCGACGCACCATCCGCACCGGCCACCGCCGTGGCGGAGGGCTCCAGCCAGTACCGGCGGTGCAGGAAGGCGTACGTGGGCAGCTCCACCACATCACCGGCCGGGAGGACCTTCTGCCAGTCCACCGTCAGCCCACTCACGTACGCCTGCGCGAAGACCCTCAGCAGACGTGCGGCCCCGGCATCCTCCTGGGCCAACGTGCCGACCGACAGCACCTCACCGGCACCCGCGTCCTCCGCGGTCTCCACCACCGAAGCAGTCAGCACCGGATGCGGTGAGACCTCGACGAACGCCCCGTAACCCGAACCGAGCAACGTACGGACGGCTTCCTCGAACCGCACCATCCGCCGCAGATTCGCGAACCAGTACCCCGCATCCACCTCCTCGCCCGTGAGCCACTCACCCGTCACCGTGGACATCATCGGCACCCGGCCCGAGCGCGGAACGATCCCTGACAACTCACTCCGCAACACGTCCGCCAACGGCTCCACCGCCGGAGAATGCGCCACGAAATCAGTCGACGGAACCCGCCAACGCATCACCTTCCGCGCCGCCAACTCCCGCTCGAACCCGTCCAACGCCTCCGGCTCACCCGAGACCACTACCGAGGCAGGCCCATTCACCGCAGCAACCGACAACCGGCCACCCCAGCCGTCCACCAGCTCCCGCACCGAACCCGACGGCATCACGACCGACACCATCGACCCCGACACCGCCAACCCCGACAACGCGCGAGAACGCACCACCACCACACGGGCCGCGTCCTCAAGGGACAGCATCCCGGCCACCGTCGCCGCAGCAATCTCACCCTGCGAATGCCCCACCACCGCATCGGGAACGACACCAGCCGCCTCCCACACCGCGGCCAACGACACCATCACCGCCCACAACACCGGCTGCACCACCGCAGCAGCCTCCAACGACGGCGCACCCCCCACACCCGCCAGCACATCACTCAACGACCAGTCCACATACGCGGAAAGCGCAGCCTCACACTCCGCGAACCGAGCCGCGAACAACGGCGAGCAAGCCAACAACTCCCGCCCCATACCGGCCCACTGCGCACCCTGACCCGCAAACACAAACGCCGTACGCCCCGTCGAACGCACAACCCCCGACACCACCGAAGGCGACGACTCACCGACCGCCAGACTCCGTACACCCTCCAGCAGCCCGCCCCGGCCATCCCCGACCACCACACCACGATGCTCGAACACCGACCGCGTAGCAGCCAACGACCACGCCACATCAGCAGGGCCCACATCCGAGCGGACGTCGACCCATTCGCGGAGCCGGTCGGCCTGGGCGGTCAGCCCCGCGACGGACCGGCCGGACAACAGCCACGCGGTGGCCTCGCCCGCAGCGAGGAGTGCGGGGACGTTGTCCGTCGGCTCGGGCGCCTGGTCGGCGTCGGCCGGCTCGGTCTCCTCGGCCGGGGCCTCTTCCAGGATGAGGTGGGCGTTGGTCCCGCTCATGCCGAACGACGAGACGCCGGCACGACGTACCCGGTCCTCCGCCGACCACGCGACCGCATCGGTCAGCAGCCTGACATCACCGGCCGACCAGTCGATGTGGGGTGACCGCTCGGCTGCGTGCAGGGTCTGCGGCAGCTCCCGGTGCTGGAGTGCGAGCACCATCTTGATGACACCGGCCGCACCGGCAGCAGCCTGGGTGTGGCCGATGTTGGACTTCACCGAACCCAGCCACAGCGGACGGTCATCCGGACGCTCCTGACCGTAGGTCGCCAGCAGCGCCTGCGCCTCGATCGGGTCGCCCAGCGGGGTGCCGGTGCCGTGAGCCTCCACGACATCCACATCGGCCGCCGAGACACCCGCGTTGGCCAGCGCCGCACGGATCACCCGCTGCTGCGACGGACCGTTGGGGGCGGTCAGACCGTTCGACGCACCGTCCTGGTTGATCGCCGAACCACGCACCACAGCAAGGACCTTGTGCCCGTTGCGCCGCGCGTCCGACAAACGCTCCACCACCAGCATGCCGGCGCCTTCGCCGAGACCCATGCCGTCCGCGTCGGCGGAGAACGGCTTGCACCGGCCGTCCGGTGCCAGTCCCATCTGCCGGCTGAACTGGTCGAACAGCAGCGGGTTGGCCGCCACCATGACCCCGCCCGCCAGGGCCAGCGATGCCTCCCCGGAGCGCACCGCCTGGCAGGCCATGTGGAGCGCCACCAGCGAGGAGGAGCACGCGGTGTCCACCGTCACCGCAGGGCCCTCAAGACCGAGCACGTACGACACCCGGCCGGACACCACGCTGGTGGAGATGCCGGTCACCAGGTGGCCGTCGAGTTCCTTCTGCACGCCGGAGCTCCAGCCGTAACCGGAGGCGGATGCGCCGACGAACACACCGGTCCCGGTACCGCGCAGGGATGCCGGGGCAATGCCGGAGCGCTCCAGCGCCTCCCAGGCGACCTCAAGGAGCACCCGCTGCTGCGGGTCCATCGACACGGCCTCACGCGGACTGATCCCGAAGAAGCCCGCGTCGAAGCCGGTCGCGTCGTAGACGAAGCCACCGGAGCGGATGGGCCCCTGGGCGTCCCCCTCCCGGTCCTCGAAGACCCAGCCACGGTCATCGGGCAGTACGGAGACGGCGTCGGTCCCGGCGGTGACCAGGTTCCACAGCTTCTCCGGTCCCGTCACCCCGCCCGGGTACCGGCACGCCATGCCGACGATCGCCAGCGGTTCGTCCGTGGGCGCCGCCGCCAGGACCGGAGCGGTGCGCATCCCGTCCGGCTGTACGCCGTCCGGCATGCCGGGCAGCTCGGCCAGTTCGGCCAGCAGGAACTCGGCGGACGCGGCGGGCGTGGGGGCGTCGAACATCAGGGTGGCGGGCAGTTGCAGACCGGTGGCGCTGCTCAGCCGGTTACGCAGTTCGACCGAGGTCAGCGAGTCGAAACCGAGGTCGCTGAAGGCGCGGGTGGCCTCGACCTCGTCGGGCGAGGCGTAGTCGAGGACCGCGGCCGCCTGGGTCTGGACGAGGGAGACCAGCGTCCGCATCTGCTCGGTACGGGACAGACCCGCCAGCTCCTGGCGCCAGGAAGCCCCGGTGCCCCGGCCTGCCGTCGCGTCGTCGCTCCCCGGTGCGTCCGGCCGGTCTCCGGCCAGTGCGTCCCGGACGTCCGGCAGGTTCTCGATCAGCGGGCTGGGCCGGCGCAGCGTGAACGGCGGCGCGAACCGCTCCCAGTCCACGTGAGCCACGGTCAGCCGGGGTTCGCCGCTGTCCAGGACCTGGGCCAGCGCCTGTACGGCGAGGTCCTGGTCCATGACGATCAGGCCACGCCGGATACCCTGCGCCGCGCCCGCCTCGTCGGTCATCCCGCCGCCGCCCCAGGATCCCCAGGCCACCGAGGTCGCGGGCAGCCCCTGCGCCCTGCGGTACTCGGCGAGGCCGTCCAGGAAGGTGTTGGCGGCGGCGTAGGCGGGCTGGAGGCCGCTGCCCCAGGTGGCCGAGATCGAGGAGAACAGCACGAACGCATCGAGTTCCAGGCCGAGTTCGCCGGTCAGTTCGTGCAGGTGCAGCGCACCGGTCGCCTTGGCAGCCAGTACGGCGTCCGTTTCGGCGAGGTCGGTGTCCTGCACCAGGGTGGCCTGGTTGACGCCTGCGGTGTGCAGCACCGTGGTCAGCGCGGGGCCTTCCGCGGCGATCCGGCCGAGCACCCCGGCCAGCTGGTCGCGGTCTGCCGCGTCGCAGGCCAGTACGTCCACCCGGCTTCCCAGGGCGGCCAGTTCGGCGGCCCGTGCGGCGACCCCGGCAGCCGCCGGACCTGACCTGCTGGTCAGGACCAGCCGCTCGGCACCGCGGCCGGCCAGCCAGCGGGCCACGTGCCCACCGATGGCACCCGTGCCGCCGGTGACCAGGGCGCTGCCGCCGGGCTTCCACTGCCCGGCCGTGCCGCGGGGACGGCCTGCCCTGCTCAGCCGGCGGCCGAAGATCCCGGTCGGGCGGATGGCGGCCTGGTCCTCGCCGCAGCCGGCCAGCACCGCGCACAGCCGCGCCGCGACCTGACCCTCCACGCCGTCCTGCCCGCCGAACCCGGTCGGCAGGTCGATCAGCCCGCCCCAGCGGTCGGGGTGTTCCAGCCCTACGACCCGGCCGAAGCCCCAGGTCAGGGTCTGCGCCGGGGCGGCGGGCGACTCATCGGGCGTGGCGGCGACGGCGCCGCGGGTCAGCACCCACAGCGGCGCGTCGACTCCGGTGTCGCCCAGTGCCTGCACCACGGCCAGTGTGCGGGCGAGGCCAAGGGGAACCGCCGGGTAACGGACCATCGGGCTGTCGTCCAGGGCGAGCAGGGACACGATCCCCGCGGGTGCCTCGGTGTCCTGCAGCGCACTGCCGATAACGGTCGCCATCGCGGTGCGGTCCACGGCGTCCGCGGGTACACGGACGACCGTGGTGTCGGCTCCGCGGGCGGCAAGTGCCTCGGCACAGGCCCGGGTCGGGCCGTCGCCGTCCGGTCCGGTGAGCAGCAGCCAGCGCCCGGTGAGGACGGCGGCGACCGGGTCCGCCACGGGCGCCCAGCCGACCTGGTAGCGCCAGTCGGCGGTGGCCGACCGGTCCTGCTCCCGGCGCCGCCAGGAGCTGAGTGCGGCCAGCACCTCGTCAAGCGAGTGCTCGTCGTCCAGCTCAAGCACCTCGGCGATATGCGCCACATCGCCGCCTTCGACGGCGGCCCAGAACCGGGCTTCGGCCGCTCCGGACGCCCCGTCCGCAACGGGAGCTGCGGATCCGCCCGTGGCGGAGGGCTCCAGCCAGTAGCGTCGGTACTGGAAGGCGTACGTGGGCAGCTCCACCACATCACCGGCCGGGAGGACCTTCCCCCAGTCGACCCGCAGCCCGCTCACATGCGCCTGCGCGAACACCCGCAACAGACGCGCGGTCCCGGCATCCTCCTGGGCCAGCGTGCCGACCGACAGCACCTCACCGGCCCCCGCGTCCTCCGCGGTCTCGGTGACCGCCGCGGTCAGCACCGGATGCGGTGAGACCTCGACGAACGCCCCGTAACCGGCGTCCAGCAGGCTCCGTACGGCCTCCTCGAACCGCACCGTCCGCCGCAGATTCGCGAACCAGTAGGCCGCGTTCACCTCTTCACCCGTGAGCCACTCACCGGTCACCGTGGACATCATCGGCACCCGACCGGAGCGCGGAACGATCCCGGAGAGCTCACTCTCCAACTGCCCCGCCAACGGCTCCACCGCAGGGGAGTGCGCCACGAAATCAGTCGCGGGAATCCGCCAGCGCAGCACCTTCCGCGCGGCCAACTCCCGCTCGAACCCGTCCAACGCCTCCGGCTCACCGGAGACCACCACAGCGGCCGGCCCATTCACCGCAGCAACCGAGAGCCGCCCCTCCCACCTCTCCAGCAGCTCCCGCACGGAATCGGCGGGCATGACCACCGAGACCATCGACCCCGGCACCGCGAGCCCCGACAGCGCCTGGGACCGGACCGCCACCACCCGTGCGGCGTCCTCTAGGGACAGCATCCCCGCCACCGTCGCCGCAGCAATCTCACCCTGCGAATGCCCCACCACCGCATCGGGAACAACACCAGCCGCCTCCCACACCGCGGCCAACGACACCATCACCGCCCACAACACCGGCTGCACCACCGCAGCAGCCTCCAACGACGGCGCGCCCCCCACACCCGCCAGCACATCACTCAACGACCAGTCCACATACGCGGAAAGCGCAGCCTCACACTCCGCAAGACGGGCCGCGAACAACGGCGAGGAGCCCAGCAGCTCACGCCCCATCCCCACCCACTGCGCACCCTGACCCGCGAACACAAACGCCGTACGACCGGTGGAACGCGCAACCCCGGACACCACCGAAGGCGACGACTCACCGGCCGCCAGACCCTGTACCCCACTGAGCAGAGCATCCCGGCCATCCCCGACCACCACACCACGGTGCTCGAACACCGACCGCGAAGCAGCCAGCGACCACGCCACATCGGCCGGCTCCAGCGACGGACGCTCCGCCACCCACTCCCGCAACCGCCCCGCCTGCGCCGTCAGACCCTCCGCCGAGCGGCTCGACACCAGCCACGCCACAGCCTGCCCATCCGACAGCACCGCCGGCTCAGGGGTTTCCTCGGCCGTCTCGGCCTGCTCAGCGGGCCCCTCCAGCGCATCGGCCTCGTCCGCGTCCTCCGCAGGCTCGGCCTCCCCGACCGGCGCCTCCTCCAGGATCACATGCACATTCGTGCCACTCATCCCGAAACCGGACACACCCGCCCGCCGCACCCGCTCACCACTCGGCCACGCAACCGGCTCAGCCAGCAGCTCCACGCCACCCGCCGACCAGTCCACTTCGTCGGTGGGGTCCTCGACGTGCAGGGTGCGCGGCAAGTGCTGGTTCTGCAGCGCGAGCACCATCTTGATGATCCCGGCCATGCCCGCGGCCTGCTGGGCGTGGCCGATGTTGGACTTCACCGAACCCAGCCACAGCGGGCGCCCTTCCGGCCGCTCCTGGCCGTAGGTGGACAGCACCGCCTGCGCCTCGATCGGGTCGCCCAGCGGGGTGCCCGTTCCGTGCGCCTCCACCACGTCCACATCGTTGGCCGAGAGGCGGGCGCTGGAGAGAGCGGCGCGGATGACCCGCTGCTGCGAGGGGCCGTTGGGCGCGGTCAGGCCGTTGGACGCACCGTCCTGGTTGATCGCCGAACCACGCACCACGGCCAGGACCTTGTGCCCGTTGCGCCGCGCGTCCGACAGCCGCTCGGCCACCACCACGCCGACGCCCTCGGCGACGCCCATGCCGTCGGCGCCGGACCCGAACGCCTGGCACCGCCCGTCAGGGGAGAGCCCCAGAGAGCGGCTGAAGTCGGTGAACAGCACCGGGGTTGCCGCCACATAGGCGCCGCCGACCAGCGCCATCGAGCACTCCCCGGAGCGCAGCGCCTGGCAGGCCAGGTGGAGCGAGACCAGCGCCGATGAGCAGGCGGTGTCCACGGTGACCGCGGGGCCCTCAAGGCCCAGGGTGTAGGAGATGCGGCCGGACAGCACGCTCATGGCGTTGCCCGTCATCACGTGCCCGTCCAGATCGCCCTGTTCGCCGCTGGCCCAGCCGTAGCCGGACGCCGAGCCGCCGGCGAACACGCCGGTGGCGGAGCCACGCAGCGAGACCGGGTCGATACCGGAGCGCTCCAGCGCCTCCCAGGCGACCTCAAGGAGCACCCGCTGCTGCGGGTCCATCGACACGGCCTCACGCGGACTGATCCCGAAGAAGGCCGGGTCGAACCGGGTGGCGTCGTAGATGAAGTTGCCCGCCCGCACCTCGGCGGCTTCCTCGCCCGTGCCGTCCGGGCCGCCCAGGTCCCAGCCGCGGTCCTGCGGCAGCCCGGCCACCGACTCCTCTCCTGCGTACAGGAGTTGCCACAGGGCATCGGGGTTGCGCACCCCGCCGGGGAAGCGGCATCCCATGCCCACCAGGGCGATGGGCTCGCCGCCGGCCGCTTCCACCTCCTGCAGACGCTGCCTGGTCTCGTGCAGGTTGGCGGTCACCCGCTTGAGGAAATAGCGAAGCTTCTCCTCGCTCACTTACGTCACCTCGTCGAAGAAGTCGCGTCGCTGGCTGGTCACGCTGGCTGGTCAGTAGATTCCGAGTTCTTTTCCGATGAAGTCGAAGACCTCGTCGTCGGACGACGATTCGAGCTTCTCGGCAACCCCGGTCTCGGCGATCTGGGCCTGGGTCTCTTTCCACTTGGAGAGGACGACCTCAAGTCGGTTGGTGATCTGGGCGGAGTCGCCGCCGGACACCGCGGCGAGCATGTCCTCCAGCCGGTCCAGTTCGGCCAGTACGGGCTTGGCCGGGCTGGACTCCTCGGTGAGGCGGACCCGCAGATGGTCGGCGAGCGCGGCCGAGGTCGGATAGTCGAAGAGGAGGGTGCTGGGCAGCCGCAGCCCGGTGGACCTGCCCAGCCGGTCCCGGAGCTCGACGGCGGTCAGCGAGTCGGCCCCGAGGTCGTTGAAGGCCCGGTCGGCCTCCACGGATTCGGCGCTCGCGTGGCCCAGCACGGCGGCGGCCTCGGTGCGTACCAGCTGGGTCAGCAGCCGGTCCTGTTCCACCCGGGGCAGGGCGGCGAGCTGGCGGGCCAGCGCGCTGCCCGCTGCCGACTCCTCGTCGGCGCCGTCGCCGTCGCCCCTGGCGGCCAGCGTTTCGGCGACCTCGGGCAGGCTCTCGATCAGCGGGCTTGGCCGGCGCAGCGTGAACGGCGGCGCGAACCGCTCCCAGTCCACGTCCGCGACGGTGACGGTCGGGCGGCCTCCGTCGAGCGCCTGGCCGAGGGCGCGGATCGCCGCGTCCGGATCGATCAGGCGCAGACCGCGCCGCTCCATGTGCCCGGTGGCCTCCTCGTCGGTCATGCCACCACCGCCCCAGGGGCCCCAGGCCACCGAGGTGGCGGCCAGGCCGCGGGCCTGGCGGTCCTCGGCCAGGGCGTCGAGGTAGGCGTTGGCCGCCGCGTAACCGGCCTGCATTCCGCTGCCCCAGGTGGCGGCGACCGATGAGAACAGTACGAAGGCGTCCAGCTCCAGGTCCGCGGTGATCCGGTCCAGGGCGGCGGCGCCTGCTGCCTTGGCCGCGAGGACCGCGGCCAGTTCCGGCACCGACGCCTCGTCCAGTGCGGTCATCTGGCCCAGGCCGGCCGCATGCATGACGGCGGTCAGCGGCGGGCCGCCGGCGCCGATCCAGTCGACCGCGCCGACCAGTGCGGACTCCTCGCCCGCGTCGCAGGCGAGTACATCCACCTGCACTCCGGCCGCTGCCAACTCCACCGCAAGCGCACGGCTGTGGGCGGCGGCGGGACCGGAGCGGCTGGTCAGGACGAGCCGCTTGGCGCCGCGACCGGCCAGCCAGCGTGCCACGCGCCCGCCGATGGCACCGGTGCCGCCGGTGATCAGGACGGTGCCGCGGGGCACCCACGGCGCCCCGCCGCCCCGCGGCTGCGCGGCGCGGGTCAGACGGCGTCCGTAGATCCCGGACGGGCGGATGGCCACCTGGTCCTCGCCGCATCCGGCGATCACCGCACGGAGCCGTTCCGCGGTCCGCTCGTCGAACTGCTCCGGCAGGTCGATCAACCCGCCGCCGTGGTCCGGGTGTTCCAGTACGACAACCCGGCCGAGCCCCCACGCCTGCGCCTGCACCGGGCCGGCCGGCGCCTTCTCCGGCGCGACGGCGACACCGCCGCGGGTCACCCCCCACACCGGCGCGAGCACCCTTTCGGCGACCAGGGCCTGCGTCAGGGTCTGGGAACCGGCCAGACCGTTCGCCAGTGTCGGGTGCTCCGGCAGCGGGGTCTCGTCCACGGCCAGCAGGGATACGACGCCCGCGACACCGTCCTCCGGGAGCGCCGCGGCGATCTGTGCCGCCAGCCGTTCCTGGTCGGTGGTCTCCGCGGTCACCAGGGGCACCACCCGGCAGCCACCGGCGGTCAGCGCCTGCGCGCAGTGCTCGGTGAGCGCCTCCGCGGCCTGTCCTGCCGGGGCCACCAGCAGCCAGTTGCCGGCCAGTTCCACCGGGGCGGGGTCCGTGACCCGCTCCCAGTCCACCCGGTACCACCAGTCGGCGGTGGCGGACCGGTCCCGTTCGCGGCGTCGCCAGGACGCCAACGCTGGCAGTACGTGGGCCAGTTGCTGCTCGTCCTCGACGGCCAGGGTGTCGGCGATCCGGGAGAGGTCGCCCTCCTCCACCGCCGCCCAGAACTGCGCCTCGGCAGCCGTTCCCGTGCCGTCACCCCAGGAGTGCGGGAGGGTCTGTATCCCGTCCGGCCAGTACCGCTGGTGCCGGAAGGCGTACGTCGGCAGCTCCACCGGCTCCGCGATGGGCAGCACGCGCTTCCAGTCCACCTGGACCCCGGTGACGAAGGCTCGCGCCAGACCGGTCAGCAGGCTCGCCACACCGTCGTCCCTGCGCCGCTGGAGCGGTACGAAGGCGGGCTCGGCACGGTCGGCACCGGCCACCGCTTCGGCGCCGAGGGACGAGAGCGAGCCGTCCGGGCCGACTTCGACGAAGACGGAGATGCCCTCCCTCCCGAGTGCGGCCACCGCGTCGGCGAACCGGACCGCCTGCCGGGTCTGCGCAGGCCAGTAACCGGCCTCCGGCTCGGCCACCAACTCACCACTCAGCGCGCCCGCCCACAACACGTCAGGCCGGTGGTACGTCAACCCGGCAGCCACAGAACCCAGTTCACCGAGCACCGGATCCATCGCCGGGGAGTGGAAGGCGTGCGACACCCGCAGCCCCCGTACCCGGGAACCCCGATCCCGCCAGAGCTCCATCACCGCGTCGACGGCCTCGGCCTCACCGGAAACGACCACGGAATCCGGCCCGTTCACCGCGGCGACCACCACATCCCCGGTCACTTCCGCGAACGAGGCGACTACCTCCGCCTCCGGCGCGTTGACCGCAGCCATCGCACCACCGGCGGGCAGCTCCTGCATCAACCGGGCACGCGCCGCCACCAACCTGCACGCATCAGGAAGCGAGAGCACCCCCGCGACGTACGCGGCAGCCACCTCACCCACCGAATGGCCCACCACCGCATCCGGCCTCACACCAGACGCCTCCAGCACACCCGCCAGAGCAACCTCGAAAGCAAACAACCCCGCCTGCGCATACAACGTCTGATCCGCAAGCCCCGAATCCACACCATCCACGCCCAGGACCACATCCCGGACCCGAACCGAGGAACCCAACTCCAGCTCCAACAACCCGCACACCCGGTCAAACACCTCAGCGAAGACCGGACTGCCCGCATACAGACCCCGGCCCATACCCGTCCACTGCGCACCCTGACCCGCGAAAATCAGACCCACCCGGGCACCCGTCCGGGCCACACCGGTCACCGTCGTACCCGACGGCGCACCCGCCGCCAGCTGACGCAGACCCGAGACCAGCTCCGCACGCTCGGTGCCGACCAGGACGGCGCGGTGCTCGAAGGCCGAGCGTGTCGCCGCCAGCGACCACGCCACATCACCCGGTTCCAGCTCCGGACGGGCCGACACCCACTCCCCCAGCCGGTCCGCCTGCGCCGCAAGACCCTCAGCAGAACGCCCCGACACCAGCCACGCACCGGCGGTCGTGTGCGCCAGCACCGGCACCGCGTCCCGCTCCGGCCGGGCCGCCCCGGATCCCGCATCGGCGGACTCGCCGGCCTCGGCGGGGTCCTCGGGCGGGGCCTCTTCCAGGATGACGTGGGCGTTGGTGCCGCTGATGCCGAACGCGGAGGTGGCTGCCCGCCGCGGGCGCTCCCCGGCCGGCCATGCCACCGGCTCCGCGAGCAGCCGCACTTCGCCGGCCTGCCAGTCGATGTGCGGCGAGGGCTCGTCCACGTGCAGGGTGCGCGGCAGCTGCTCGTGCCTCAGTGCCAGCAGCATCTTGATCAGGCCCGCCATACCGGCGGCGGCCTGGGTGTGGCCGATGTTGGACTTCACCGAGCCCAGCCAGAGCGGCCGGTCCGCCGGGCGGTCCTGGCCGTAGGCCGCCAGCAGCGCCTGGGCCTCGATCGGGTCGCCGAGCGGGGTGCCGGTGCCGTGTGCCTCCACCGCGTCCACCTCGTCCGGGGTGAGGCGGGCATCGGCCAGCGCCGCGCGGATCACACGCTGCTGGGACGGGCCGTTGGGGGCGGTCAGGCCATTGGACGCACCGTCCTGGTTGATGGCGGAGCCGCGTATGACGCCGAGGACCCGGTGCCCGTTGCGGCGGGCGTCCGAGAGCCGCTCAAGCACCACCATGCCGGCGCCCTCACCCATACCCATGCCGTCCGCTTCGGCGGAGAACGCCTTGCTGCGCCCGTCCGCCGCCAGCCCGCGCTGCCGGGCGAAGCCGACCATCTCCCACGGGGTGGCCATCACCGCGACCCCGCCGACCAGTGCCAGCGGGCACTCCCCGGACCGCAGGGACCGGGCGGCGGTGTGCAGCGCCACCAGCGAGGAGGAGCAGGCGGTGTCCACCGTCATCGCCGGGCCTTCGAGGCCGAGTACGTACGAGACACGGCCGGAGATGATGCTGGTCGCGTTCCCGGTCACCAGGTGTCCCTCCACCTGGGCCGCGCTCTCCTCGCCGCCGAGCTGCATGCTGGCCAGCGCGTAGTTGGAGGAGTAGCCGCCGATGAACACACCGGTACGCGAGCCGCGCAGGGTTGCCGGGTCGAGGCCGGTGGACTCCAGCGCCTCCCAGGAGAGTTCCAGCATCAGACGCTGCTGCGGGTCCATGGCCAGTGCCTCGCGCGGGCTGATTCCGAAGAAGCCCGCGTCGAACCGGGTGGCCTGGTGGAGGAAGCCGCCCTCGCGGGTGTACGAGGTTCCGGCGTGCGAGGGGTCGGGGTCGAACAGGGCGTTCTTGTCCCAGCCCCGGTCCTTCGGGTAGCCCGAGATCCCCTCGCCGCCGCCGGCCAGCAGTTCCCAGAGCTCTTCCGGGGTGTTGAGGTCGCCGGGGAAACGGCAGCTCATGGCGACGACGGCGATCGGGTCCTCGCCCGTGCGGTCCGGCAGCTCCGGGGTCGCGGCGCTGCCTGCCGACGCGGTGTTCATGTCCAGAGCGCCGAGCAGCGTGGTCCGCAGGTGCTCGGCGAGCACCGCGGGGGTGGGGTGGTCGAACATGAGCGTTGCCGGGAGCCGGAGCCCGGTCATTGCGGCGATGCGGTTGCGCAGCTCGACCGAGGTGAGCGAGTCGAAGCCCAGCTCGCTGAAGGCGCGGTTCGGTTCGACCTCGTCGAAGTCGGCGTGGCCGAGCACTCCGGCGGCCTCGTCCCGGATCCGGCCCACCAGGAGCCGGTCCTGCTCGGTCCTGGACAGTCCGGCCAGCTGCCGGCCCAGTTCGCCCTCGGCCTGCTGTGCGCCACTCTCGGTGCGCCGGACGGCCTTGAGCTGCTGGACCTCGATGAGGTCGCGCAACAGCGGGGCCTCCAGAGCCTGTTCCTGCCCGGGTGCGGAAGCGAAGGCGTCGAGGTCGAGGTCCATCACGGTCAGTACGGTGTCGGTGCCGGCCAGTGCGGTGCCCAGGGCCTTGACCGCGAGCGCCGGGTCCATGAGGACCTCCCAGCGGTTGCGGCGCAGCCGCTGCCGGGCCGCCTCGGTGGCCTGGGACACGCCGTCGCCGGACCAGGGGCCCCAGGCGACGGCGAGCGCCGGAAGCCCACGGGAGCGCCGGTTCTCCGCCAGGGCGTCCAGGAAGGCGTTGGCCGCCGCGTAGTTGGCCTGCCCGGCACCGCCGAAGGTGGCTGCGGCCGAGGAGAACAGCACGAAGGCGTCCAACTCGCGGTCGGCGGTCAGTTCGTCGAGGTGGACGGCTCCTGCGGCCTTGGCGGCCAGGGCGTTCGCCAGCCGGTCGGCGTCCAGCCGGTCCAGCACCCCGTCGTCGAGGACGCCCGCGGTGTGCATGACGGCGGTCAGCGGCGGTCCGTCGGAGGCGATCCGGTCCAGGAGGGCGGCCAGCTGGGAGCGGTCCGCGCTGTCGCAGCGACGGATCTCCACGGTGGTGCCGGAGGCTGCCGCGCTCGCGGCGAGTGCGGCGGCGCCCGGGGCTGCGGCGCCCGACCGGCTGGCCAGCACGAGCCGTTCGGCGCCGCGGCCGGCCAGCCAGCGGGCGACATGCCCGCCGACGGCGCCGGTGCCGCCGGTGATCAGGACGGTGCTGCGGGGCGTCCACTCCCGGTCCGCGGCGGGCTGCGGGGCCCGGGTCAGCCTGCGGGCGAGGATCCCGGCGGACCGGATGGCCACCTCGTCCTCCCCGCAGCCTGCGAGGACCGCGCACATCCGGCTCGCGGCCCGGTCGTCCAGGACCGCGGGCAGGTCGATCAGCCCGCCCCAGCGGTCGGGCTGTTCCAGCGAGACGACCCTGCCGAGTCCCCAGGTCTGGGCCTGTACGGGACGGGTCAGCGGGTCGCCGGGCGCACTGGCCACCGCCCCGGTGGTGACCATCCACAGGGGTGCGGTGATCCCGGCGTCGGACAGCGCCTGCACCAGGGTCAGCGTCCCCGCCAGCCCGCCGGGCAGCGCGGGGTGCCGGGCGGTCGGCTCCTCGTCCAGCCCCAGCAGCGACAGCACCCCGGCCACCGAAGTGGGTGCGTCCTGCGCTGCGTCAGGTCCGGCCGCCCCGGCGTGGCCGGGGTGCAGAGCCCGTACGAGATCGGCGGCCAGCGCTCCACGCTCCGCGGTGCCCGTGGCCACCTCGACGGCCTCGGCCCGGACGCCGCGCGCGGTCAGCGCGCCGACGCACGCCCGGACCAGGTCCGCGGTGCCGCCGGTGTGCTCTGCGGGGACCGCCACCAGCCAGGTGCCGGCCGGCTTGGCCGGTGCCGGGTCGCTGAGCGGCGTCCAGCTGACCCGGTAGCGCCAGTTGCCGGTGACGTCGCGCTCCCGCTCGCGCCGCCGCCAGGACGCCAGCGAGGGGAGCACCTCACCGAAGGGCTGCGCTCCGTCCACGGCGAGGGTGTCGGCGAGCTGCCGCAGATCGCCTTCCTCGACGGCCGCCCAGAAGCGGGACTCGGCCTCGCCTGCCGCACCGGCCCCGCCGATGGCGTCCGTGACGGGTCCGGCCGGGCGGTCGGCGCCGAGCCAGTAGCGCTGGTCGCGGAAGGCGTACGTGGGCAGGTCGACACGGCTTCCGGTGGGCAGCACCCGGCGCCAGTCCACGGCGGTGCCCGCCACGTGCACCTGGGCGAGGGCGGCCAGCAGCCGCTGGGGGCCGCTGTTCTCCCGGTCCACCGTCCCGGTGATCACCGGGGTGCCGACCGATGTCAGCTCCTCGATGCTCTCGCTGATCCCGGTGGTCAGCACCGGCTGCGGGGAAACCTCGACGAAGGTCCGGTTCCCGGCCGATGCCAGTTCCTGTACCGCCTCGTGGAATCGCACGGTCCGGCGTACGTTGGCGAACCAGTAGCCGGCGTCCAGCTCCGCGCCGTCCACCCAGCGGCACTCGACGGTGGAGAACATCGGTATCCGCCCGGCCTCCGGCCGGATGCCGGACAGGCGCTCGGTCAGTACCCCGGACAGCTGCGCCACCCCGGCCGAGTGCGCCACGAAGTCGGTCACCGGGACCGGCCACCGCATGATGTGGCGGGCCGCCAGCTCGGCGCCGAACTCGGCCAGCGCCTGGGTCTCACCGGAGACCACGGTGGCGGCGGGCCCGTTCACCGCGGCGACGGCCAGCCGGTCGCCCCAGGGCTCCAGCAGTTCGCGTACGGCCGCGGCGGGCATCACCACCGACAGCATGCCGCCGCCGGTGCCCAGACCGGACAGCTCCTGGCTGCGCACCGCCACGACCCTGGCCGCGTCCGGGAGGGAGAGGATGCCGGCCACCGTGGCAGCGGCGATCTCCCCCTGCGAGTGGCCGACCACCGCGCCGGGGGTGACACCCGCGGCCTCCCAGACCGCGGCCAGCGACACCATCACCGCCCACAGCGCCGGCTGCGCCACGTCGGCACGCTCCAGCCCCGGCGCCCCGTCCGCACCGGCCAGCACATCGGCCGGCGACCAGTCCACGTACGGTTCGAGCGCCGCGGCGCACTCCGCGAACCGGGCCGCGAACACCGGCGATGCGGACAGCAGTTCCCGGCCCATGCCGGCCCACTGGGCGCCCTGGCCGGGGAAGACGAAGACGGGCTCGTCGCCCTCGACGGCCGCGGCGGTACCGGCGACCACCCGGGGGTCGCTCTCCCCGGCGGCCAACGCGGCCATTCCCGCAGCGAGTTCGGCACTGTCGCCACCGGTCACCACAGCCCGGTACTCGTGCACCGAGCGGGTCGCCGCAAGGGACCAGGCGACATCAGCGGGGTCCGCCCCGGGGTGAGTCGCCAGGTGCTCCGCCAACCGGGCCGCCTGCCTGCGCAGACCGTCCGCCGTACGCCCGGACACCAGCCAGGCGACACCGCCGGTCGCGTCGAGGACCGCGGGGGGCCGCGGCGCCGCGGCCTCAGCGGCCCCGGCCCCGCCGGACGGGCCGGTGGCCGCGACCACGTCCGACCCGGCCGGCTCCGGGGCCTCTTCGAGGATGACGTGCGCGTTGGTGCCGCTGACGCCGAAGGAGGAGACCCCGGCCCGTCGTGCCCGCACGCCGTCGGACGGCCAGGGCTGCGCCCTGGTCAGCAGCCGTACGTCGCCCGCTTCCCAGTCCACGTGCGGCGACGCCTGCTCGGCGTGGAGGGTTTGCGGCAGCTGCTCGTGCTGGAGCGCCAGGACCATCTTGATCAGGCCGCTGATACCGGCCGCGCCCTGGGTGTGCCCGATGTTGGACTTCACCGAGCCCAGCCAGAGCGGCCGGCCGTCGGGGCGGCCCTGGCCGTAGGTGGCCAGCACCGCCTGTGCCTCGATGGGGTCGCCAAGGGTGGTGCCGGAGCCGTGTGCCTCCACCGCGTCCACATCGGCCGTGGTCAGCCCGGAGCCGGCCAGCGCCTCCCGGATCACCCGCTGCTGCGAGGGTCCGTTGGGCGCGGTGAGGCCGTTGGAGGCACCGTCCTGATTGACGGCGGAGCCGCGCACCACGGCCAGTACGGGGTGGCCGTTGCGCCGGGCATCGGAGAGCCGCTCAAGGACCACCATGCCGACGCCCTCGGCGATGCCCATGCCGTCCGCGTCGGCGGAGAACGACTTCGAGCGGCCGTCCGGGGCCAGCCCGCGCTGCTTGCTGACCCAGACGAACAGTTCCGGGGTGGACGCGACGAAGGCGCCACCGGCCAGCGCCAGCGTGCACTCCCCCGAACGCAGCGCCTTCGAGGCCATGTTGACGGCCACCAGCGCCGAGGAGCAGGCGGTGTCCACGGTGACCGCGGGGCCCTCAAGGCCGAAGCTGTAGGCGATGCGGCCGGAGAGCACGCTGGTCGTGGTGCCGGTCAGCAGGTGCGCCTCCAGGCCCTCGGTGGCGTCCGGGCGGGACAGGCCGTAACCGGCGAAGCTGGCGCCCGCGAACACCCCGGTACGGCTGCCGCGCAGCGAGCCGGGGACGATACCGGCCCGCTCCAGGGCCTCCCAGGACGTGCCGAGCAGCAGCCGCTGCTGCGGGTCCATGGCCAGCGCCTCGCGGGGGCTGATCCCGAAGAAGCCCGGGTCGAACCCGGCGGCGTCGTAGACGAACCCGCCCTGGCGTACGTATGCGGTGCCCGGCGCGTCCGGATCCGGGTCGTAGAGGGCGTCCAGGTCCCAGCCGCGGTCCTGGGGGAAGGCCCCGATCGCGTCGGTGCCGGTGGCCAGCAACTCCCAGAGGTCCTCGGGGGACTTGACGCCGCCGGGGAAGCGGCAGCCCATGCCGACGACGACCACCGGATCGTCGTCCGCGGCCACCGTGTCCGGGACGGGGGTGGCGCCGGCACTCGCGGTCCGGCTGCCCAGCAGCTCGGTGACCAGATAGCCGGCCAGCACCGTGGGGCTGGGGTAGTCGAAGAGCAGTGTGGCGGGCAGCTTGAGTCCGGTGGCGGTGGCCAGCCGGTTACGGAGTTCGACCGCGGTCAGCGAGTCGAAGCCCAGCTCGCTGAAGGCCCGGCCGCTGCCGACCGCCTCCGGAGAGGCGTGCTCCAGCACGGCTGCCGCTTCGCCCCGGATCAGTTGGGTCAGGGTGCGCTGCTGCTCGGTCCCGGTCTGCTCGGCCAGCTGCTGCACCAGCGGGCTGCTCGCCCCGGGCTCGACGTTCTGCTCGGAATCGGTGCCCGCGAGGGCCTCGACGACCTCGGGCAGTCCGTCGATCAGCGGGCTCGGCCTACGCAGGGTGAACGGCGGGGCGAACCTCGCCCAGTCCACGTCCACCACCGCCGGCCGGGTCTCGCCGCAGTCCAGGATCCGGGCCAGTGCGCCGGTGGCCAGGTCCGGGTCCATCAGCCGCAGCCCGCGCCGCTCCAGCTGGACGCCGTCGTCACCGGTGCTGGTGGTACCGACGTTCCACGGGCCCCAGGCCACCGATACCGCGGTCGCGCCGCGGGCCCGCCGTTGCTCCGCCAGCGCGTCCAAGTAGGCGTTGGCCGTCGAGAAGCCGGGCTGGCGGCCGCCGCCCCAGACGGCGGCGACCGAGGAGAACAGAACGAAGGCGTCGAGGTCCGATCCGGCGGTCAGCTCGTCCAGTACGGCTGCCGCGCCCGCCTTGGCCGCGAGCACCGGGGCGAGCTGCGTGGCGTCCAAGCCGTCCACCGCGACGCTGTCGACCACCTCCGCGAGATGGAAGACCGAGGACAGCGCCGGTCCGGACGCCTCGGTCCAGGCCAGTGCCCCGGCCGTCCGGGCGCGGTCGGCCGCGTCGCAGTCCAGTACGTCCACCCGGCATCCCCGGGCGGCCAGTTCGGCGGCGAGCGCGGCAGCACCCTCGGCCTCGGGGCCTGCGCCGCCGGTGAGCACCAGCCGGGCGGCACCGCGTGCGGCGGCCCAGCGCGCGACCTGCCTGCCCACGGCTCCGGTGCCGCCGGTGACCAGGACGCTTCCGCGTGGCCTCCACTCCTGGTCCGCCGCGCTCAGCTGCGGGGCTCGGGTCAGCCGCCGTCCGAGGATCCCGGCCGGACGGATCGCCGCCTGGTCCTCTCCGCAGCCCGCGAGCACCGCGCCCAGCCGGGCAGCGGTCTTCCCGTCCTGCCCGTCGAACTCGGCAGGCAGATCGACCAGCCCGCCCCAACGCTCCGGATGCTCAAGACCGACCACCCGGCCGAAGCCCCAGATCTGCGCCTGCACCGGGTCGGCAGGCGCCTCACCGGGCCCGGTCGCGACGGCGCCGCGGGTGGCCACCCAGAGCGGGGCCTCGACCTCGGCGTCGCCGAGACCCTGCACCAGGCCGAGCGTCGCACCCAGCCCCACCGTCACCGCCGGGTACGCGGCCATCGGCGTCTCATCCAGCGCGAGCAGCGAGAACACCCCGGCGAATCCGTCCACCGGGACCACCGCGCGGACCTGCTCGGCCACCGTCGACCGCCCGGCGGCCCCGGCCACCTCCAGCAGCTCGACATCCGCTCCGCGCGCCATCAGCACCTCGCGGCACTGCCCTGTCCGACCGCCCTCGGCGGAGCCCGCGGGAACTACGAGCAGCCACGTACCGGACAGCCGGGCCTGGCCCCTTTCGGCAACCGGCGTCCAGCCCACCTGGTAACGCCAGTCGGCGGTGGCCGTACGCTCCTGCTCCCGGCGCCGCCAGGACGCCAACGCAGGGAGTATCTCGGCCAGTTGCTGCTGGTCCTCCAGAGCCAGTGCGTCCGCGACACCCGAGAGGTCACCGCCCTCGACGGCCGCCCAGAACCGGGCCTCCGCCTCGGTCGACGCACCATCCGCACCGGCCACCGCCGTGGCGGAGGGCTCCAGCCAGTAGCGATGACGCTGGAAGGCGTACGTGGGCAGCTCCACCGCCGCACCGGCCGGGAGAACCTTGCCCCAGTCGACGGGGAGCCCGTTCACATGCGCCTCTGCAAAGGACCGCAGGAGACGCGCGGCCCCGGCATCCTCCTGAGCCAGCGTGCCGATCGACAGCACCTCACCGACCCCGGCGTCCTCCGCCGTCTCCGTCACCGAAGCAGTCAGCACCGCATGCGGCGACACCTCGACGAACGCCCCGTAACCGGCGTCCAGCAGGCTCCGTACGGCTTCCTCGAACCGCACCATCCGCCGCAGATTCGCGAACCAGTAGGCCGCGTCCACCTCCTGACCCGTGAGCCACTCACCGGTCACCGTGGACACCATCGGCACCCGACCGGTACGCGGGACGATCCCGGACAGCTCCCCCTCCAACTGCCCCGCCAACGGATCCACCGCCGGGGAGTGCGCCACGAAATCCGTCGCCGGAATCCGCCAACGCATCACCCTGCGAGCGGCCAACTCCCTCTCGAACTCAGCCAACGCCTCCGGATCACCTGAGACCACCACGGCGGCCGGGCCATTCACCGCGGCTACCGACAACCGGCCGTCCCAGCCGTCCACCAATTCCCGCACCGGATCGGCGGGCATGACCACCGACACCATCGACCCCGACACCGCGAGCCCGGACAGCGCCTGAGACCGCACCGCCACCACACGGGCCGCATCCTCCAGCGACAACATCCCCGCCACCGTCGCCGCAGCGATCTCACCCTGCGAATGACCCACCACCGCGTCAGGGGCGACACCCGCCGCCTCCCACACCGCGGCCAGCGACACCATCACCGCCCACAGCGCGGGCTGTACGACTTCGGCCGCCTCCAGCTCGGGAGCCCCGTCCGCGCCCGACAGAACACCACTCAGCGACCAGTCCACATACGGGGCAAGCGCAGCCTCACACTCCGCGAGACGGGCGGCGAACAACGGCGAGGAGCCCAACAGCTCCCGCCCCATCCCCACCCACTGCGCACCCTGACCCGCAAAAACAAACACCGTCCGACCGGTCGAACGCGCCACCCCCGACACCACCGAAGGCGAAACCACCCCCGAAGCCAGCCCGTCCAGACCGGACAACAGCCCGTTCCGGCCATCCCCGACCACCACACCACGGTGCTCGAACACCGACCGGCCGGCAGCCAACGACCACGCCACATCAGCCGGCTCCAGCGACGGGCGACCCGCGACCCACTCCCGCAGCCGGTCGGCCTGCGCGGTCAGCCCCGCGACGGACCGGCTCGACACCAGCCACGCAGCAGCCTGCCCATCCGAGAGCACCGCCGGCCCGGCAGATCCCACAACTTCCTCGGCGGGCCCATCCAGCACATCGGCCTCGCCCGGCTCCGCAGGCCCGACCTCCCCGACCGGCGCCTCCTCCAGGATCACGTGCACATTCGTGCCACTCATCCCGAAACCGGACACACCCGCCCGCCGCACCCGCTCACCACTCGGCCACGCAACCGGCTCAGCCAGCAGCTCCACGCCACCCGCCGACCAGTCCACGTGCGGCGTCGGCTTGTCCACATGCAGCGTGCGGGGCAACTCGCCGTACTGCAGGGCCAGTACCGTCTTCATCACACCCGCGACGCCCGCGGCGGCCTGGGTGTGGCCGATGTTGGACTTCACCGAACCCAGCCACAGCGGCCGGCCCTCCGGACGCTCCCGGCCGTAGGTCTCCAGCAGCGCCTCGGCCTCGATCGGATCACCCAGCCTGGTCGCCGATCCGTGTGCCTCCACCACGTCCACGTCGGACGCCGATACACCGGCGTTGGCCAGTGCCGCTCGGATCACCCGCTGCTGCGCGGGCCCGTTGGGCGCCGTCAGACCGTTCGACGCGCCGTCCTGGTTGATCGCCGAACCACGCATCACAGCAAGGACCTTGTGCCCGTTGCGCCGCGCGTCCGACAAACGCTCCACCACCAGGAGGCCCACACCCTCGGCCCAGCCCGAGCCATCCGCCCCCTCGCTGAACGACTTGCAGCGCCCGTCCACCGACATGCCCCGCTGCCGGGAGAAGCCCACGAACACGGAGGGTGCGGAGATCACCGTGGAGCCGCCGGCCAGCGCCAGCGAGCACTCCCCGGAACGCAGCGCCTGGGCCGCCATGTGCAGAGCCACCAGCGAGGACGAGCAGGCGGTGTCCACCGTCACCGCCGGGCCCTCCAGGCCGAAGGTGAACGCCAGCCGCCCCGAGGTGACGCTGGTCGACACGCCCGTGAGGAGGTGACCCTCGGAGCCGCCGGACCTGGTCGAGGGGTCGGTGCCGTAGCCCTGTCCGTAGGAGCCGGCGAACACGCCGGTGGCCGAGCCGCGCAGCGAGTCCGCGTTGATGCCGGCCTGTTCGAACGCCTCCCAGGCCACTTCGAGCAGCACCCGCTGCTGCGGGTCCATGGACACGGCCTCACGCGGACTGATCCCGAAGAATTCCGCGTCGAAGCCGGTGGCGTCGTAGACGAAGCCGCCGTGCCGCGCGTACGAAGTGCCCGGGTGGTCCGGGTCGGGGTCATAGAGGTTCTCCAGGTCCCAGCCGCGGTCCTGCGGGAACGGGCCGATCGCGTCGGTGCCCGATGCGAGCAGCTGCCACAGGTCATCGGGGCCGTGGACACCGCCGGGGAAGCGGCAGCCCATCCCGACGATCGCAATCGGCTCCTGGCCCCGTTCCTCGACCTCGGCCAGCCGGCGGCGGACCTGACGCAGATTGGCCGTCACGAGCTTGAGGTAATCGCGGAGCTTGTCTTCGTTGGCCATCTGAATCCGCCATCCCTGCTTGCCGAGAATACGCCGCTGCTGATCTCCGCGACCGCGATGCGGGTTACCTGGGAATTACGCAAAATTGATGCAAGGGCAACAGGGGAAGAACACCCGCGCCCGGCTGTGGAATACAGTCACGCTTTCACCGCGGAAAGGCCCCGGGGCCCCTGCCGCACAACACGCCACCTCACGATTGCCGTCAGTAACTTCAAGACAGAGATACCGGGTGACGTTGATGAATACCCTGAGAGTCGAGCCCACCGGCGACAGGAACATATCCAGAGCCCATGAGTGCCGCAACGTCTCAGTTGAACGCCCGCGACCAGGGTGAGAAGGCCGGAGCCGGGCGTTCGATCTGCTCACTGAGCAGGGAAGTCACGCACTCTTCGGCGGCCCCCGGATCGCAGTAATTACTCGTCGGAAAGGGCGCAGGACTCGGCGGGCGTGGAAGCGGCGGACAACGGGCGCGGAACGGCGGTATTCGGGCGGGGAACGGCGGCCCGTGGGCGCTCGGCGGAGATGAACGGGCTAAGGGCTGTCCCGTGATCCCTGGTGGATCAGCGCGCGGCGTCAGATGCGGTGCATCGCAAGGCGGAGGGGCGTCCGCATACTGGTTGTATTCGGGCGTTCCGACAACGCGGTGAGGTGCCGTAGCTGTCGTCGCGCGCCCGCCAGGGATTGCGGGACAGCACTTAGGGGCGGCGTAACGGCTCAGTGCCGTCCCGCCGCCCCCGGTCGTACCGGAACCTGCTTCAGTTCTGTGCTTCGGATGCGCTCTTGGCGCTGTCGCCGCGGATCCACTCGCTGAGCTTCCGCCGCGGGTGGCGGACCACCACGTCGCCGCCCTTGAGGCGCCCGGTGACGTTCACCAGGAGTTCGACCGGCGCCTCCGCGTCGGATGCGGGATTGCGGTACTTGACCTCTCCCACCCCCACGGTCAGGTCGTCGGTGCGGACCACGATGCCCGGCCGGACGACCAGGATCAGGTTCCCGCCGATGCTGATCCGGGCGTCGATGTCCAGCTTGTCGTAGCCGATCACGGCCTCGGTGAAGTCGAGTTTGACGTCCCCTCCGTGCATCCGGATGTCCAGGTGGCGCGGGACCTCCCAGGTGCCGGAGCGGTGCAGGGTGCCCCAGCGCTGGTCGATCTCCACGACGTCCTTGGGACGTTCGGGCCGTTTCTCCGGATCGCCGGGAACGGGTGAGACCGGCAGATCGCGGGTCAGCCGGGCGAGTTCGCTGATGGTCCGGGCGTTCAGCGCGGCCTCGACCCGTTCGCTGACCTCATCGGAGGTCAGCCGGCCGTCCCCGGCGGCGTCCCGCAGGATCTCCACCACCTGGTCGCGGTCCGCGTCCGAAGCCCGCATGGCTGCCTGCGTGTTCTCCACGCCGTCATCGGTCGACGACTTGTCATCACTCATGCGGCCAAGCCTCTCCTTCCTCAGGCGGAACCTCAAGGTCCGGAATCCGGCCACCCCGCCGAGGCCCTGTACGCAGCGGTTCCGTCCACCGATGTTCAACTGCCGACCGTGCGCGCGTGAACGGACCCGCCACTCCACGGGCGACCGGCGGCCCGCCACGGGCCGGTGCGGAAAGCGGGCGGCCGGTGTTCGGACGGCGGCTCGGGCGGGACCCGCCGGGCTGCCGGAGCACCGCGGGGCCAACACCCCCGGCTGCCCGACCGGTTGCCGTACGGGGCGGTCGGGCCGGTTGAACGACACGACGTACGGTGACCGCCCGTCTAGCGTGTGGCGCACAGACCGCACCTGCGCAGCAGTACTGCTGTGCCCGGTCTGCGGCGCGACAGGTCGCGACTGCCGCCTCCGGCCGGCGCCACCCGCAGCGGCCGGCCGAGTGCCGTCGGCAGTGCACACCGCCGTCCGGACCACCCGGCGCCGCGCACCGCACGACGGCACCAGGACGGCACGGCGTGGCGGCTCCCGGCGTACGGCGGGGACGACCGACACCGGCCCGGCGTCGGCGGCGCGCCGTCCGGCCAGAGCGATTGGGGAACCTGTAAATGTCGTTGATGAGCCTGGTCATGGGGGCCATGGCCTCCTCGGCGGTCGGCACCGCGGCCCAACTGGGCATCGCGGACGTGCTGGCGGACGGCCCCGCCACCGTTCCCGAGCTGGCCAAAGCCGTCGATGCGGACGCCGAATCGCTCGGCTCCGTGCTGCAGGCCCTGACCGCGCTCGGGGTGTTCGCCCGGGACGAGGAGGGCCGGTACGTCAACTCGCCGCTCTCCGAGCAGCTGAGGAGCGACCACCCGGAGTCGGTACGGAACCTGGCCGCGCTCCTGTGCGGCCTCTACGGTCACGCCGCGACCGGCGGGCTCACCGAGGCGGTTCGGACCGGGAAGTCGGTGATGCCCTGCGCGTTCGGCGTCCCGCTCTATGAGTACCTGGACCAGAACCCGGAGAGCGCCCGGATATTCGACCGCGCCATGCAGGACTGGGCCCGGCCGATCGGCACCATCCTGGCCGAGCATGTTCCGTTCGGGAATGTGCGCACCGTGGTCGACGTCGGCGGCGGCAACGGCACCCTGCTCAAGGCCGTCCTCACGGCTCACCCGCACCTGCGCGGCGTCTGTGTGGACCGCCCCGACACCTGCCGCAGGGCCGAGGCCGAGCTCGCCGCTTCGGGCGAGCCGGACCTCGTCCGCCGGCTCACCTTCCAGCCTGCGGACATCCTGCACGAGGTCCCCGCCGGCGGTGACCTCTACATCCTCAAGAACGTTCTGCACGACTGGAGTTCGGAGAGCGGCGTACAGATCCTGCGGAACATCCGCAAGGCGGTGGCCGATACTGTCAACACCACTGACGGCCCGACAGAGGAGGGCCCGAAGCTTCTGGTCATCGACCCGCTGGTGGAGCATGACTCCGGGGCCGCGTTCCGCAACCTGATCAAGATGGTGGTCGGCGAGGCCCGGACCCGTGAGCGCAGCGAGGCCGATATGCGCCGGGAGGCGGTGGAGGCGGGCTTCCAGGTCCTGTCCATCACCCCGTGTCCGGCGGATCTCAGTATCACCGCCTGCGTCCCGGCCTAGGTACCACGGCCTGCCCCCACGCCGTCGAGTCGCTCATGCAACTCGGCGGCGTGGGGGCGGGGTTCGGGGCGGGGTTCGGGGCTGCCGGCCCGGTCGCCGAGCGGCCGGCCTGCCCGGTCAGGGCGCGGCGTTCTCAGTGACCGGCCTCTCGTCGGACGCGGGGCGGGGCGCCGTGGCAGGCGCCCGCAGCAGAGTGGCGGCGAGGAGGAGAGCGACGGCGACGAGGCCCGAGCCGGTACGGAAGGCGAGCTGGTAACCGCCCGTCAGCGCCGAGGCCGTGCTCGCACCGTCGCCCAGCATGGCATCCGTACGCGAGGCGGCGAGCGTGCTGAGGACGGCGAGGCCGAAGGCGCTGCCGATCTGCTGCATGGTGTTGAACATGCCGGATGCGACCCCCGAGTCCTGGGGCGTGGCCGCCGACATCGCAAGGGTGGCCAGCGCCGGCATCGCGAGACCGAAGCCGACGCCGAGCGGCAGCAGTGCGGGCAGGACGTCCACGACGTAGCTCCCGCCTGCCGGTGCGCGGCCGAGCAGGGCGAGACCCGCAACGATGAGCGAGAGTCCCGGAAGAAGTACGGCACGGGGGCCGAAGCGCGAGATCAGCTTGGGCGAGAGGCGGAGGGACAGCACGCCGATCGCGACCGAGACCGGGAAGACTCCCAGGCCGGTGCGTATCCCGTCGAGGCCGAGCACCTTCTGCAGGTAGAGCACGCACAGGAATTGGAAGCTGAACATCCCGGCCACCATGAGGGCCTGGATGCCCATCGCCCCCGAGACGTTGCGCGAGCGGAAGACGCGGAGCGGCAGGAGCGGGTGGGACGCCTTCGCCTGCTGTGCGACGAAGGCCAGGAACAGGGCGAGTGCCCCGGCGCCGAAGCTCAGCGTACGTAGGGAAGTCCAGCCGTGACCGGTGGTCCCGACGATCGTGCAGATGCCGAGCATCAGCGCGGACGTGGCCAGGAGCGCGCCCGGGAAGTCGGTCCCCTTGTCGAGGCCGACGCCGTACTCGGAAGCGAGCAGGCGTCCGGCCAGCAGCGCGGCCACGATGCCGATCGGTACGTTGACGAAGAAGATCCAGTGCCAGCCGACGGTCTGTGTCAGCGCGCCGCCGGCGAGGAGGCCCAAGGAGCCGCCGGCGGACTGGACGAAGCTGTAGACGCCGATGGCCTTGGCCCGCTCCTTCGGCTGCGGGAAGAGGGTCACGACCATGCCGAGCGTGACAGCGGAGGCCACCGCGCCGCCGATGCCCTGGAGGAACCGGGAGGCGAGCAGCATCGCCGGGCCCTGGGACACACCGCACAGCAGCGAGGCAGCCGTGAAGACGCCCAGACCGGTGATGAAGACGCGCTTGCGTCCGATGAGGTCGCCGAGCCGTCCGGAGAGCAGCAGCAGGCCGCCGAAGGGGACCAGATACGCGTTGACCACCCAGGCCAGCCCCGACGGGGAGAAGCCGAGGTCCCGCTGGACGGAGGGCAGCGCCACGCTCACGACGGTCCCGTCGAGGATGACCATCAACTGGCCTGCGCAGAGTACGGCCAGGGCCGGCCAGGGCGATGTCTGTGCTGACGCGTCGGTTCTCCGCACGGGGATCCCTTCCTTTGGTGCACGACTTGTTACAGCAGTCACCCTCTGTAACCATGGCGTGCGGCGGAAGGAGGCACTTTTATGTCACGCAGTCACACCGATGTGTCCGACCAGGTCAGCAACGAGACGTGCCCGCTCACCGAGGTCCTCGACCGCGTCGCGGGCAAATGGAGCATCGGGATCCTCGTCGCCGCCGCGCACGGCCCCGTACGGTTCACCGAGCTGGAACGCACCATCACCGGCATCAGCCGACGCATGCTCACCTTGAATCTGCGCAAGCTGGAACGTGACGGCCTGCTCATCAGGACCGTCTACCCCACCGTCCCGCCCAAGGTGGAGTACAGCCTCACGCCCATGGCCCGCGAACTCCACGCAAGCCTCACCGGGCTCGTCGGCTGGGCGGAACGCCACCGGGCCGACATCACCGCCGCCCGCGCCACCTACGACGCCGCCTCCGCACCCGCTCTCTGACGCCTGCCGAATGAGCGCCGGCAGAACACCCCGCCGTCCCGCGAAACGGCTCCGACCGTGCGGCGGGGGGCGATACTGATAGCAAGCGCGGCAGTCGCCCCGCCGCCGGACCTGGCCCCGGACAGGACGTGGCCGCCCACACCGACGCGGACGCCGACGCCGACAGCAGCGACACGCCGCGCTGCCGAAGCCTCCGAGGGGAGCCATTCATGACCACGGCGAAAGACCTGTTCCTCACCGCCATGGACTCGAAGCGTCCCGTGGGACAGGGCGACCTGTCGCTCGCTCTCGCGGGAGCCGAGCTGATCGACCTCATCGATACGGAGGCGGTCGCCGTGGACGGCGACCGCATCGTGCCGGGCGGGCCCCCACTGCCGACCGACCGGCTCATGGACGAGGCCGCGGCAGAGCTCACCCGGCAGGCGCCCTACGAGCGGATCGAGGACTGGCTGTGGCGCCGGGGCAGCGACCTCTCGGCCGCGTACCAGGCCGCCCTGGAGGAGGACGGCGAGCTGACGCCGAAGCGGAGCGGCCGGTTGTCCTTCGGCTCCGAACGCATGGAACCGGCCGACACCCCCGCGCGCCGCCACGCGGCCGACCGCTGGAAGGAGCAGGACCCCGTGCTGGCCGCTCTCGCCTCGGTCGTGGGCATCGAAGGCGAACGGTCCGACGACGAGCCCGGCCTCGGTGACGCGGCGGTCACGACGGTGGTGGCCATTGTCCATGACGCGGTGATGGAACTGGAGGCCGTACGCCAGCGGCGGTCCATCGAGAAGGCGGCCTTCGCCAACGTCTGGCGCGGACCGTGAGCGGAGGCAGGCGCTGAGGCAGACGCTCACCCGTCCGGGACTTCACGGCGTACCGGACGCTGCCTCGGCCGCGTTGACCACAGGGCCGGTCAGGTGGTGGCCAGCAGCAGGTCCTCTCCGCTCGACGGGCGGAGGCCGTCGGTGCGATCGGCGAAGTAGCGCGGGGCGAGCGAAGCTCCCGACACATGGTGGGCGTCCTCGAAACCGGCTTCGTGGGCCAGCGCCAGCATTTCCTGCGGGGTGTAGAAGCTGATGAACGGCGTTCCGGACGCCTGTGCGCCTTCCTTGCTCGCCCGGAGGCCGGAGCGATCGGTCTCGTCAACAAGGTCGGTGGCCAGCAGGAAGGTCATGGCGAGCGTCGAGCCGGGGGCGACCGCGGCGATCTGCCGCAGGGTGGCCGCGGTGGCATCCTTCGTGAGGTACATGGTGACGCCGGTGGAGACGATGACCGCCGGTCGGCCGGGGTCGAAGCCAACAGCGGCCAGCTGCTTCAGCCAGTCCTCGTTCGCCTCGAAGTCGACCGGCACCAGGTGCAGCCAGTCCGGGATGCCGTAACCGAGTTCGACCAGGCGGCGGCGCTTCCATGCCTGCGGGCCGGGCTGGTCGACCTCGAAGACCCGCAGGCCCGCGAGGGACTCCGGCTTGCGCTGGGCGAAGGTGTCCAGGCCGGCCCCCAGGATGACGTACTGGGTGACGCCTGCGCGGGCCTGCTCGGCGATCAGATCCTCGATGAAGCGAGCACGTGCCACGATGGCCGCCCGGAACGCCCTGGTGGCATGGGGGTCCATGTCCGGGCGGTCGCGCCAGTCGTCGCCCGGATCTGCCAGCCGCAGACCGATCTCGTCCTCGATCACGTGCGGGGGCGGGTCGACCTGGACATGCATGGCGCGCCAGAGGGCGGTCCGTACGGCGGTACTGTCCGGCACCCCGCTGCCGTCCGCCGGCCCGGTCTGCGCGTCTGTCATGGTGTCCCCTTTCGTCGCGTTACGTCGCCGTCAGTTCTCGACGGGAGCCTGGAGGCTCCACAGGCGCCCGTCGGGATCGCGGACAGTCATCTCCCTGGTCCCGAAATGGGTCTCCTCGAACGGCGTGACCACCTCGACGACGGGATCGGGACGGAACGCGTCCGCGTCCGGCACCTTCAGCACGATCCGCGTCTCGGGTTCCCGGTCCTCGGGGACCTCGGCGATGAAGACGTACGGCCCGTCGCCGTTGCGGAGCTGCCCGGAGTTGTGGTCCGTCGCGAACTCCAGCTCGTAACCCAGCTCCTGGAAGAATTTCGCCGCCTTGCCCCAGTTGTGGGTCGTCAGGAACACGGCCTCGATTCCTTCGGTCGGCATGTCAGGTCTCCTCATCAGTCGATTGCCGCCTCTGCCCCTCGGCATCGTCGAGGTAGGCCCGCATCGCGTCCGCGACCAACGCGGACAGTGACGTGCCGGACTCGATGGCGCGGTACTTGATCTGCTTGATCAGCCCGACGGGCAGGTACACGTTGAACTGTTTGACTTCCTCATCACCCACAAAGGCGATGCTAGCATACTAGCAAGCTAACCTCCGGCTCGGCCCGATTGACGGCCCGTCAGTTGGCTCCGGCGGTGAGTTCGCCGAAGAGCCTGTTCGCCGCGGACGAGGTGAACCGGCGCCGGAGTTCGGCGCGGGCGACCTGCTTGCGGAAATCGCCCTCGTGGCCCGTGAAGCCGGCGTTGTGCGTCATGTCGGTGATCCAGGTCGCGAACGCCTGGTAGTTCCAGATGTGGGGCAGACAGGTCTCCGAACAGCCGTCGAGGAGGCTTCGGTCCCCGTCCTTGATCCGGCGGATGACGGCGCGGGCGAAGACCTCGGTGTCGTGCAGGGCGAGGTGAATGCCCTTGGCGCTCATCGGCGGGACGATGTGGGCGGCGTCTCCCAGGAGGTAGAGCCTGCCGTGGCTCATCGGGTCGAAGACCACGCTGCGCAGCGGCACTGTCCGCTTGTCGATGATCTCGCCCCTCGTCACGGCCGTACCGAAGCGGGCTTCCAGTTCGCTCCAGACGCGCCCGTCCGGCCACTGCCCGGGGGTGTCGTCGACCACGCACTGAAGGTAGATGCGGCTGGCGTGCGCGCCGCGGGGGATCATGCCGGCGAGGCCACGTGAGTGGATCGCCATCCCGGAAGGGCCGGCCGGGACCGCGGCCAGGACGCTGAGCCAGGAGTAGCCGTACGTAGATGCGGCGTACCGCTCCCACTCTGGAACGGCCTGATGCCCGCGCTCCACCGGTGTCTGGACAGCCGGTACCGGAAAGCCGCCAACCTCGCGGAGCGGGTGCCCGGCCCATGGCGATGGCAGGCCGGTGACTACCGACGGCTGCGCAGATCCGCCTGATAGCGGCCGGGCGTCTCACCGACGACTTCGGTGAACGCGTCGATGAAGCTGGAGGGGTTGGACCAGCCGCACGCCACCGCGGTCTCGGTGACCAGTTCACCGGCGGCCCTCAGCAGTGGGAGGCGGACCCGGCCTCCGCGGCAATGGGAGTCACACCCCGGCCCCCTCGGCCGGTGGGAGGCGCACCCCAGCCTCCTCCCACCACCGAAGGGACCGGGGCACACCGTCAACCGCAGACCGTCAACTGCCCGACGTGGCCAGCCACTCGCCGATCCGCCCCGGGTAGTCCGTCGTCACGGCGTCCGCGCCGATCGCGACCCAGCGAAGCAGCTGGGCGCGTTCCGCGGTGGGCCAGGCGTCCACCTGGATGCCTCCCTCGTGGCAGCGGTCCACGAGGTCACGGGTGAGCTCGGGCTTCAGCTCCGGGCACACCCAGGTGGCCTTGAGGTCCAGGGCTTCCTTGATCATTTCGTCACCGGGGTGGTGGGTGATCAGGCCCCGGGGGACGTGCGGCAGCCACCGGGCGGCCTCTTCCACGGCGGCCTTGCTGAAGGAGGTCAGCACCACCGACCCGGGCAGCGGGGTGCGGCGCTCCCGCTCGGCGAGCGCCTCCACCGCCTCCAGGGCCTTGATCTCGATCTGGACGACGTCTCCGCAGACCTCCATGGCCTCGTCGAAGGTGGGTATACGCTCCCCCTTCCCCGCATCCAGCGCCTGGAGACCGGCCAGTGTGAAGTCGGCGACCAGGCCGGTGCCGTTGGTCGTACGGTCCACGGACTTGTCGTGGATGACGACGAGGTGGCCGTCGGAGGTGAGGCGGATGTCGAGTTCGATGCCGTCGGCGCCGAGAGCGAGAGCCCGCCGGAAGGACCGCAGGGTGTTCTCCGGCTCCTCGGCCCGCGCTCCGCGGTGTGCGTACACCACGGGACGCCTCACGGGGTGGTTCACAGGTGCTCCTCAATCATGGGTCCGTAACGGTCGACGCCCTTGCGCAGCTGGTCGGCGACCTCCGCGAAGGCCTGCTGTGCGGGGGTGTTCGCCGACCATATGCGCTGCAGGGCGGTGTAGATACGCACATTCGCGTTCGGGATCATCATGCGTACCTGGTCGCCGGGGCGCGTGAGGTCCAGCTGCCTGACGGCCGTGGCGAAGTTCGGGTCGTCCTTCATCAATTGGGCGAGAGTGGGCTCCTTGACCGCCGCGGGCACCACCGGCAGGTAGCCGGTCTCGACGGCCCACTGCGCGGCGTTCTCGGGGCGGGCCAGGAAGCGTACGAACTGGGCAGCGGCCTCCTTGCGTTCGCGTGGCACGCGCTTGAAGATGCCGAGGCCGCCACCACCTGTGTTGACCGCGAACTTCTCCTTCTTCGGCAGGAAGCCGGTGCCCAGCTCCCAGCCGGCCGCCTTCGCCATCTCGTTGATCTTCTTCAGAGCGCCGGTGGAGGTCACCAGCGTGGCGATCAGCTGGTTGCCCATGTCGGCGGTGGGCTCGGTCGCCATGTAGGCGATCCTGTCCTTGAAGACCAGCTTGCGCTGCCACTCGCCCGCCGCCACCGCTCCACCCTCGTCGACGGTGACGTCCAGGCCCCTGGAGTACGCACCGCCCCACTGCCAGGCGCTGCACTGGAACTGCCAGTCCCCGTCGACCGGTTGGTACGCCTCCAGGGCCACCCGCTTGCCGCCCACGCTCTGCCGGGTGATGTGGTGCGACCAGTCGTAGAGCTCGTCGTAGCTCTCCGGGGGGCGTACCGGTACGCCCGCCTTCCTGAAGAGGGTCTTGTTGTAGTAGAAGAGCGGCGTGGAGCGGGCCAGCGGCAGCCACCAGGTGTGCCCCTTGCGGACGCCCTCGCTGAGCAGCCTCGGGTTGTAGGTACGCTCCAGCTCACCCCGTGCGAAGTAGCTGTCCCAGGGCTCCAGGGCGTCACCGAAGTAGAACTTGTACCACTTCACGTCGGAGAGCACGCACAGGTCCGGGGCCTGGGCGCCGAGGAGGCTGATGACCGCCTTCTGGGCGCACTCGTCGTAGGTGCCCTGGAACTGCACCTCCACATAGACGTCCCGCTGCTCGCGGTTGAAGGCGTCGACGAGCTTCTGCAGGGCCGGGCCCACCGGATCGGCGAACGTCGACCAGAGCACCACCCTGGTGCGCCCCCGGTACGCGTGGGGCACCGAACCGCCCGGCTGCGCGACCGTCCCCGTGGTCTGGCCACAGGCGCTCAGCGCGGCGGCCAGCCCCAGCCCCGCGCCTGCCCCGAGCACCCTGCGCCGGCCGGGCACGGGGCCCGCGGGCTTCCGCGGCGAGATCCGCGTCATTTTCCGGCTCCCTGGGTCAGTCCCGCGATGATGTAGCGCTGGGCGAGGAAGAACACGACGAGGACCGGCACGATCACCATGACGGCGCCGGCGAGGATCGCGCCCCAGTTGGCGAAGGTCTCGGTGTTCTTGAGGAAGAGCAGACCGATCGGCAGGGTCCGCATGTCCGCACTGCTGGTGACGATCAGCGGCCAGATGAAGTCGTTCCACTTGCCGACCAGGACGACCAGGGCGACGGTGATCACCATGGGCCGCGACATCGGCAGCACCACCCGGAAGAGGATGCGCAGATGCCCCGCCCCGTCGACCTTGGCCGCGTCCGTCACTTCCTGAGGCAGCGTCAGCATGTGCTGGCGCAGCAGGAAGGTGCCGAAGACCGAGCCGAGGCCAGGCGCTATCAGCCCCGCATAGGAGTTGACCCAGCCGAGCTGAGCGATGGTCAGGAAGTTCGGCAGCAGGGTGACATGGCCGGGCACCATCATCGCGCCCAGCAGGAAGAGGAAAAGGACCTTCTTGCCGGGGAACGGCAGGAAGACGAAGGCGTACGCACACAGCAGCGCGGCGGCCAGCTCGATCACGGTGCCGGTCACGGACACGATCAGTGAGTTGAGGAAGAACCGGCCGAACGGTGCGGCGCTCCAGGCGTCGGAGAAGTTGGACCAGCGCAGGTCCGTCGGGATCCAGTGCGGGGGGTAGCTGTAGATCTGCGGGTTGGTCTTCAGCGCCGATGAGATCAGCCAGTACAGCGGACCGCCCGCGATAAAGGCGACCAGGACGAGCAAGGCGTACAGGCCGAAGCGACGGGCGCGGGCGCGGCGGGGCCCTGAGCGGCTGCCCATGGCGTCCGGGTGGGTGCCCGGGCAGGCGTCCGGCAGGGAGTCGGCGACGGTCACTGGTAGTGCACCTTTCGCTGGAGGAAGCGCGCCTGGAATCCAGTGATCAGCACCAGCACCACGAACATGATCATCGCGGCGGCCGATGCCCGGCCCGCGTCGAAGGTACGGAAGCCCTGGTCGTAGATGAACCAGCTGAGGATCGAAGTGGAGGTGCCGGGCCCGCCGCCGGTCATCACCGCGATCACATCGAACGCCTGGAAGGTGCTGATGGTGCAGGTCACCAACAGGAAGAAGGTGACGGGCGAGAGCAGCGGCAGGATGATACGGCGCAGCCGCGTCCACGCTCCCGCGCCGTCCAGGGCCGCCGCCTCGAACACGTCCCTGGGCAGGCCCTGCAGACCGGCGAGGTAGACCACGGCGACGAAGCCGGTGTTCTTCCAGAGGTAGACCAGGACGAGGCCGGGCAGCGCCCACTTGGAGTCGGTCATCATCGACGGCGCTGTCATGCCGAGGGGGGCGAGCAAGGGGCGTATCAGCCCGTAGTTGGGATCGAAGACGAACAGCCACAGGGTGCCGACGGCGGCTCCGGAGAGCACGTACGGGGCGAAGGCCAGCGTCCGTACGATGTCCCGCCCGCGCAGCCGCTGATTGAGCAACAGGGCGGTGGCCAGGCCGAGTACCAGTCCGCCGACGACGATTCCGACGACGAACAGCACGGTCGTCCACAGACTGGCGCGGAAGTCGGGGTCGGCGAAGAGCGACGCGTAGTTGTCCAGGCCGATCATGTGCCACGACGAGGAAACCATGTCCCAGTCGGTGAGGCTCAGATAGGCGTTGTAGATCACCGGCCAGTAGGCGAAGACCAGCAGGAAGAAGAAGTTCGGGGCGGCGAAGGCGGCGAACAGCAGATACTCGCGCCGCCGACGCCGCGCGCGGATCCGGTGCCCTGCCTCCCCGGCAGTCGCCGGACCTGGCGGAGCGGCTCTGCCGTCCTGCATCAAGTCGGTCGTCAAGACAGCGTTGTCCTTCCGGTGACCGACACTGCACCCCCGGCTGGACGCGGTGTCGGCCCCAGGAATACCAACAAAGTGAACGAGAAGAGAACACCGCTGCGTGTTACGAATTGGCAGCCGGGGCCCTGGGCAACTCCCCTGCACTCTCCGCGATTTCCGGCTTGACCTGGTGTTTTCCTGGGCATCAGGGGGGCGGTGGCCGTCTCACATCTGTCGTGTGATGTCGGCCTGGGCGGCGTTGGCCGGGGGCGGAGCGGTGTACCGGGCCCGTACTGTTCGTCATCCCAGCCAGGTCAGAAAGCGCATGCGTTCCTCGCCGCATCCTCCGGGCCCCGAGGAGTGCCCTGCACTCCGCGGGCTGTAGCTCGATCCGTATGGCTCGGAGGAGAGAGAGCACTGGGTCTGCACGGGGAACAGGGCGTAGAGACAGAAAGCGGTCACCACGAGAAGGGCCAGGCCCCAGGCTGCCCTGCGGCGGATGACGGGGAGGACCATGCCTCGATCATACGGAGCCTGGCGCTGGGTCACTTTTCACGACCGTACGCGGCAACTGCCCGGCGGCCTCCCTACGACGGGCAGGCGCCATCCGTCACCCCGGTGTCCCAGCCCTTGCCCGGCTTCCCGCCGCCGCCCCGCCGCCGGTCGGTCACCCGGATCTCGACCGGGCCCCGTCCTGTTGGCGCGGCCTCGGTCGGCGGGGCCGGGAGGGCGGGGCCGGTTGTCGCGGACTGGCCTCCCTGGCTCTGGGTCAGGCGGTGGGCCCGTGCGGCCGTGCAGGCCAGTTGTTGCAGGGCCGGGTCGGTGAGCCGGGCGGTGCCGGCGGGGAACCGGATGACGACCGTGTCGGCGTTGCGGCCGTTCTCGACCGTGATGCGGGACGGGTGTTTCACCGGGGGCAGGGCTGTGGTCAGCTCGTCGGACTCCCCAGTCGTCGGCCCGTCGGCCAGTTGCCGTACGGCGTAGGAGACCGGGTCGGTGCCGGACGACGGCGGGCGGGGCACCGCGACCAGATGCCCGGTATCGGTTGCCTCGGGTGGCGGTGCCGCTCCCGCGACGCCCGGGACTGCGGCGCCCGTCCGGCCGGGCCTGCCCGGGGGCGAGCTCTCCGGGGAGCCGTTCTCCGGGGTCAGGGACACCTGCGGGTCCCTGGCGAAGAAGTAGACCGCCGCCGCCGGCAACATACCGGTCGCCGGCCTGCCCACCTCGATCACCTCCGACGGAGGGACCCCGCACCCCGTCAGGCCGACCGCGAGCGCCACCAGCACCGGTCCGGCCGCCGCACTCCACCGCAGTGGCGCCCGGCCGCCACCTCGTGCCTGGGGTTCCGTACGTACGGCAGCCCGGCCGCCATCTCGCGCCTGCCGTCCCCCACGTACGGCACCCCGGCCGCCATCCATAGCGTCACTCACGCGGGTCCCCCTCCGTCATCCTGCCCGGCATCCACAGCCGGGGCCGGAGCGGGCCCCACCGGAAGGACGACGGTGAGGACCGCGCCGCCGCCCGGACGGTTGGCCGCACGCACCCGTCCGCCGTGCAGATGGACGTTCTCCGCCGTGATGGCGAGCCCCAGGCCGCTGCTCTCGCTGCGGGCCCGCGCCGAACTGGCCTTGTAGAAACGGTCGAAGACATGGGGCAGCGCCGTCCGGTCGATCCCGGGGCCGTGGTCGGCCACCTCGATCACCACCCACCTTCCGGGTCCGAACGCGTACTGCTCGTCCGCTCCGTCCGCCCTGCCCGCTCCGACTGTGCCAACTTCCCCTTCCGTACCGTCCGTCCGGGCCTGGCCGACGGGCCGGTCCTGCCGTCCGGTGCTTCTGACCCGTTTGATACGCCCCGGCAGCGCGGCGTTCTCCAGCCATCCGGCACGGTCCGCGTCCTGTACCGCCGCCGTCCCTCCCTCCACCGGGCGCAGCGTGAGCGTCACCGGACGGCGGCCGTGCCGCAGCGCGTTGCCGACCAGATTGGCCACCACCACATCGAGACGGCGCGGATCGACCCGCGCCCGCACGCCGCTCGTCAGGTCCGTGTCCACTTCCCCGAGCCAGCCACGCGCCGCGAGGGTCTGCCGCAGGGACTCCGCGAGGTCGATGTCGTCGGGATGGAGTTCCGCCGCTCCGGCGTCGAAGCGGGAGATCTCCATCAGATCGTCCACCAGCCGGGTCAGCCGTACGGTCTCCTCGGTGATGAGCCGCACGGCGTCCCCGGTGTCGCCCTCCAGGTGCGGGGCCTCGTCGGCGAGCACATCGGTGACGGCGGTCATCGCGGCCAGCGGGGTGCGCAGTTCGTGCGAGACGTCGGCGGCGAAACGGCGGGCCCGGTCCTCCATCCGGCGCAGTTCCGCGACGGATTCCTCCAGCGCGGCAGCGGTGTCGTTGAACGCCCTTGAGAGGTCGGCGAGTTCGTCGGATCCCTGGACGGTGAGGCGGGTGTCCAGGCGTCCCGTGGCCATCCGGCGGGTCGCTCCACGCAGCGCCCGTACCGGCCGCAGTACACCCCGTGCGAGGAGCAGCGCCAGCAGGACGGCGAGCACCAGGGCGGGCACCGTGGCGTGCTCGACCGCGGTGACCAGCGCGTTGACATAGGTCTGTTCGATGCGCTGCGGCACCACGAGATAGAGGGAGAGTCCGGAGAGCGTGCGGTAGCTGTAGGCGCTGTCGGCGTAGGTGACCGGGAGCCCGACGACGAGTACCGACTGCCCGTTCACCCGTACCCGCTGGAAGACGGCCACCGCACGGGTGGTGACGGACTTCCGCAGCGACGCGGTCAGTTCACCGTAACCGGACGACGGGGCGGAGGCCGCGGTGAGCCCGCGGTAGGTGGCCAGGACCTGCCATCCGTCCATCCGGTGGTCCTTCGCGAGCCGTGTCACCAGGGCGTCGAGATCGCCCTGGTCCGGGGTCGGGGACAGCGCGGGGGCCAGGGTGTCGACGCTCTGCCGGAACTGGTTGACCACGGAGTCCTGGCTCTGCTGGAGAACACCGGTGCGCGCCTCCCGGAAGGTCAGGGCGCCGGTGCCCAGGGCGCTCACGGTGGCGACCAGGACGAAGGAGAGCACCAGCCGGACCCGGAGGCCGCTCAGGGGCCGCCGGGCGGCGGCCAGTGGTATCACCGGTCGTCGTTCCTCTCCGACGCCGAACGGAAGCGGTAGCCGAAGCCGCGCACCGTCTCGATCCACTGGGGCCCTGTGCGCGACTCGCCCAGCTTGGAGCGGAGCCGTTTGACGCAGGCGTCGACCAGGCGGATGTCGCCGTGGTAGCTGTGCTCCCAGACCGCTTCGAGGAGTTGCTGCCGGCTGAACACCTGGCCGGGTGAGCCGGAGAGGGTGAGCAGCAGGCGCAGTTCGGAGGGGGCGAGGACGACCGGAGTGCCGTGCCGGGTGACGACCAGCCCGGCCCGGTCTATGGCCAGCGAACCGTGCGACTCGACGGGCGGCCTGTCGCCCGCCGGTACGGGGGCGTCGGCGCGGCGCAGCACCGCGCGTATGCGTGCGTCGAGGACCCGGGCCCGTACCGGTTTGACCACATAGTCGTCCGCGCCCGCCTCAAGGCCCACCACCACATCCACATCGTCACCCTTGGCGGTCACGATGATGATCGGCAGCTGCTCGCTCTCCCGCACCCGGCGGCACACGTCGAGGCCCGCCATCCCCGGCAGCATCAGGTCGAGCACCAGGACTTCGGGCCGGAAGGAAACCATCCGGCGCAGCCCTTCCTCGCCGGTCACCGCGGTGCGGACCTCGTGGCCCTGACGCCTCAACCCCAGGTCGACGGCTCTGCGGACAGAGTCGTCGTCTTCGATGAGCAGCACGCGGGACATGTCCCCAGTATGGTGCGCCGACTTCGCTGCCGGGGTGGGTGGTGGGGCTGTGGGCGGCAGCTGTGACGGAATGGTCTCAACCGCCGCGCCGGTACTGCCCGCAGAGCACCAGGCACACGATCGTACGACAATCTAACTTTTGTTACGCCTCTGTTACCCCTTGCGCAACATCCCATCATGTGGGTTTCCCAGCCTGGGACCACCTCGCTCCTCCGGGGCACTGTCATCAGCCCCGGCTCCCCGGCCACCGACAAGGGAACCCCTCGCCGCACCATGCGCCACGCCAAGAAGCCATCCCCCCGACGTCCCTCAGGGACCGGCCCGTCCGCGAGCGCGGACAGCCCGTCCACCCACCGCGCCCACCGGCCCCCCACCCACAAGGGGAAGTGGTTCGGCCTGCTGGCGCTGGGCGGCGTGACCACGCTGACCCTGGTGGTGGTGTACGGGAGTGGTGGCCCGGCGCGGTCGGCCACCGAGCCGGGTGACGGGGCCAGGAAGTACGACGCCTCACCGCTGCCGGAGGACACGCCTTCGGCGCAGCGGACTCCGTCGAAACCGGCTGCTCCGCCCAAGCCGTCCCTCACTCCCACCGCGTCCACGTCGCACCCCGTTCCGCAGAGCGGGACCGGGGTGTTCACCACCGCTGCGGCCTCCGGTGGCGCGGTCGGCAAGGGCGACATCCGGCGGTACAAGGTGGAGGTGGAGGGCGGCTCGGGTGTCTCCGCGAAGAGCGCGGCCGGGGAGATCGACGGCATCCTCGGCGATCCGCGCGGCTGGACGGCCGACGGCCACGACGGGTTCCAGCTGGTGTCATCGGGGCCGTACGACTTCGAGGTGAAGATAGCGACGCCGGACACGGTGGACCGGATCTGCGGTGCGGCCGGGCTGCACACCCACGGCGAGGTGAACTGCGACGTCGGCGACCAGGTCATCGTGAACCTCAAGCGCTGGAAGAAGGGCTCGCCCCAGTTCCCCGGGTCCCTGCACGACTACCGGGCCCTGATCATCAACCACGAGGTCGGCCACCGCATCGGCCACGGCCATGAGACCTGCCCGGGGCCCGGCCTCCCCGCCCCGGCGATGATGCAGCAGATCGACGGGCTGCACGGCTGCCGGGCCAACGCCTGGCCGTACGACAGCCACGGGAAGTACCTCGGGGGACCGCACGTGTCCTGAGCCGGGGCCCTTCCCCCTGGGTCAACGGGTGCGCTGCAGATGGGCGGCGAGCTGCAGGAAGGCCGGGACGAGCGGGGCGGCGGGCACGGCCGGGGACATGACCTGGGAGCCGTAGTGGACGATGACGGTCTCCAGCCGCGGTGAGACGAAGAGTCGCTGGCCGTGGATGCCGCTGGCCATGAACGAACCGTCGCCGTCGTTCAGGATCCACCACAGGTCGTGGTACGAGAGGTTGGCGGGAGCGCTCGGCGGCGCGGCGGGGAAACGGACGTGCCTGGCGTAGCCGTCGGGGGCGTCCGCGATCGTGGCGGCCACGGCTTCGGGGACGACCTGCCGCCCACCCGTGGCGCCTCCGCAGCGAACCATCTCTCCCAGCCGGGCCACATCGCGGGCCGTGGCGCTGAAGCCGCCGCAGGCCGCTTCGGTGCCTTCGCCGTCGAGCACGTAGTAGGCGTCCTCGTCGGCGCCGAGGCGGGACCAGATCATGTCGCTGAGCAGAGCCGATGTGGTGACCCCGGTGACCCGGCGGAGGATCTCGGCGAGGGCTTCGACATTGCCGTTCTCATAGCGGAACTCGGTGCCCGGGGCAGCGGTGGCGCGCGCGGTGGCCAGATGCTCACGGATGCTGGCCGGGCCGCTGTAGCCGTAGGGGCGCAAGGGCGGGGCGATGACGGCGAAGTAGCGCTGGGCCTCGATCGGTTTGTCGAAGGGGCGCCCGCCGTAGGAGACCTGCGTGCCCATGTGCAGCAGATGGTCGACCGTGCTGTCGCCGAAGGCCGTACCGGCGAATTCGGGGACATAGGTGGTGGCCGGTGCCGCGCGGTCCAGTACCCCCTGATGGGCCAGCACGGCCGCCACCAGGCCCAGATACGACTTCGCCGCCGAGGCGTTGAAGTGGGGTTCGTGGGGCCGCAGACCGTGCGGATAGGTCTCATGGACGAGAGTCCCCCGGTGCATGACCAGGAAGGCATCGGTCTGGGCGGCCTCGAAGAGCTGCGCGAGCGTCATGGCGGCGCCGTCGGGGGTTGTGACGGTGAACTCGTCGAGACCTGCCGTACCTGCCGTATCCACCGGGAGGCTGCGGGCTGCGTCCGGCCCACGCCAGACGCGTCGGCTCGGCAGCAACTCGCGTTCCGATGTGGTGTACCGGCGCACCCAGGCCGGGTCGGTGTAGCCGCGGGACCAGTGCAGGTTCATGAGTGGTGTGTCGGTCATCTGGACCCCTCGATATTGGCGAACTGTTCGACCTTAAACATACAACCCGTTCAGAATCGTACGCCAGACCCACCCGCTACGAACTCGATCGGACAGCGATCTGACATCGATCCGACAGTGGCGATGTGCACATCCGGGGCTCCTCACGGCGGAGCCATTGACCAGAACCGGTCAGCCAGCTACTTTGCCGGACAGTTCAATCGCTAATAGACGAGTTGTTCAGTTGCCCTGCATGCCACGCCCGCCCCCACGGGCGCGACCGGCGCTCCCGGCTCCCCCGGGGATCCCGGCTCCCCCGCTGCAGAGCCCTCCGCCTGTTCTTCCTGAACCGCAGGAGTTGAGTCCATGTCCCCCCGGCCGTCACCGCAGTCGTCACCGCAGCTGGCTCCCGATGTCCCCGACGACCCGGAGCCGGTGTTCGACCGGCGTCGCGCCTGGCTCATCACCGCGCTGATCGTGACGTACATGATCGTCAACTTCGCGGACAAGTCGGTCCTCGGCCTGGCGGCCGGCCCGATCATGGAAGAGCTGGACATCAGCCACAGCACCTACGGGCTGATCTCCAGCTCCTACTCGCTCCTGTTCAGCCTCTCCGGGGTCGTGGTCGGCGTCCTAGCCTCCCGGATCTCCAGCCGGGTCCTGCTGTTCGTGATGTGCCTGCTGTGGGCGGCGGCCCAACTGCCGGTCCTGATCGTGACGGCCGTACCGGCCCTGATCGCCGGACGGGTGCTGCTCGGCGCCGCCGAGGGACCGGCCACGCCCATGTCGATGCACGTCCTCTACACGTGGTTCCCGGTCGGGCGCCGCGGTCTGCCCTCGGCCCTGCAGATCAGCGGCGCCGCGCTGGGCACCCTGATAGCGGCGCCCGTGGTGACCTGGCTGATCACCGACTTCGGGTGGCGGTCCGCGTTCGCCGCGCTGGCGGTGGTGAGCCTGCTGTGGAGCGGGGTGTGGTGGTGCGTCGGGCGCGACGGGCCGTACGACCGCCCGGCGGCGCGGTCGCGTTCGGGGGCCTCCGGACAACAGCCCCGAGTCCCTTACCGACGGCTCCTGCTGTGCGGCACGGTGGCCGGGAGCGTGGCGAGCGCGTTCGGGGCCTCGTGGGCGATGGCGCTGAGCCAGGCATGGCTGCCCTCGTACCTCAGGACCGAGCTGTCGCTGAGCCCCGGGGCTTCGGCCTCCGTGCTCAGCGCCGTATCCGCTCTCAGTTTCCTGCTGCTGCTCGCACTGTCCCCCGTCGTCGACCGGCTGACCCGGCGGGGGGTGTCGCTGCGCTGGACGAGCGGGGCGCCCCAGGGGCTGGCGGTGGCGTGCGCCGGCGTGGCGATGGCGCTGATCCCGGTCGCGGGTGCGTCATCGGTCCGACTGGCCCTGATCGCCGTCGCGTTCGGGGCGCACTCGGTCGCCTTCCCGCTCCACTACATGACGGCCGCGGCGGTGACGCCCGCACCTCAGCGGGCAGCGTTGTTCGGCATCGTGGCGGCGACGGGGACGCTCCCGGGTCTGCTGGCGCCCTCCCTGACCGGCCGGATCCTGGACATGGCGCCATCCCCGGACGCGGGCTATGCCCAGTCGTTCGCCCTGGCGGCGGTGGTCATGACCGTCTGCGGGCTGGTCGCCGTCTGCTGCATCCACCCGGCGCGGGACGCCGCGCGCCTGGGAACAGCCGTTCAGTGACCGGGGGCGATTCCCTTACGAGCAGGGTCAGTTCACGTGCGCGGCCGGGAAACCGCTGGCCCAGTAGCGGCCGTGCAGGGCCAGGTCCAGGAGCATGCGTACGACTTCCTCGGCCGGCATGGGCGGGGTGTCCTGCTCGGCCCACCAGCGCAGGACGGCGACCTGCTCCCCCACCCAGACCCGGGCCAGGAGGTCGGCGTCGATGCGGGGCTGGACGTTGTTGCGTTCGGCTCGGGCCTTGAACTCCCTGGCGGTGGCCTCGGCGCAGGAGTCCACGAACATCTGCAGCGGCCTGCCGTCCCCCTCCCCGCGCAGCACCGCACGGTACGCGTCCCGCTCCTCGCTGACGTGACGCACCATCTCCAGCAGGGGCTTCCCGGTGAAGCCGACCGCGCTCTCGGAGACCACCGGCTCCAGGCGCTGCGTGAGCTGCTCCAGCAGATCGGCGGTCACGCGCGCGAACAGGTCGTCCTTGCCCTTGAAGTGCGCGTAGAAGGTGGCGCGCGCGACATCGGCCCGCTCGGTGATGTCCTCGACGGTGAGCGCGCCGAAGCCGCGCTCCAGCACCAGCTCCACCAGTGCCCCGCCGAGAGCCCGGCGGGTACGCCTGGTGCGCCTGTCCTCGGCCATGCGGATCCCCTTCGCCTTCTCCCGATGCCCCTTGCCGTGCTGCGCCCACAGTCTAGAGGGCTCTTGACAGCCCACACGTTACTGAACAAGCTGTCTGGAAACATTCTGGTTGTATTCAATCAGTCACAGCGTCAACAGGAGACCGCTGATGAACCTCGGCACCTACCTCACCCGCAGCGCCCGGTACTGGCCCGACGCGACCGCACTGGTCTGCGGGGAGCGCTCCCTCACCTACACGGAGCTGGACACCAGGAGCGACCGCCTCGCCGCTGCCCTGCTCGCCCGTGGACTGCGGCCCGGCGACGCGGTCGCCTCCCTCGCCTGGAACCGGGACGAACTGGTGGAGATCGAATTCGCCCTGTACAAAGCGGGTTTGGTGCGTGCGCCGGTCAACGCCCGGCTGGGGCGCACCGAGATCGAGCACATCCTGCGCTATGCGCCCGTGCGCGTACTTGTATGCGACGAGGCCCACCGGCAGGATGCGCTCGCCGCCATCGCGACGGCCGGCACCGGTTGCCTCCCCGTGTTCCTCGACACCGCACCGGGCCCCGCCGCCGACGCACCCCCCGGCCACGAGGCACTGCTGTACGAGACACTGCTCCACGAGGCACCACCGGCCGGGGCTACGGACGCACCCGCCCTCCCCGTCGATGTCGGCGAGGACGCCCCCTGCGTCCTGAACTTCACCTCCGGCTCCACCGGCGCACTCAAGGCGGCGGTGCAGACCTTCGGCAACCGGCTGGCGAACATGCGCAAGCTGCTGATGAGCCAGGAGTCCAGGCCGGAGCCCGGCTCGCGCTATCTCGCCTGCGGCCCGATCACCCACGCCACCGGTATGACCCTGCTGGCCAATGTCTTCGCCGGGGCCACCACCCATGTGCTGCCCGCCTGGAGCCCCGGGGCGTTCCTGGACGCGGTGGAGAAGGAGCGCATCACCACGACCTTCCTGGTGCCGGCCATGGTGAACATGGTGCTCGCCCACCCGGGCGCGGCCGGACGGGACCTGTCCAGTCTCACCAGTGTGCGCGTCGGCGGCGCCCCCATCTCACCGCAACGCCTCAGGGACGCCGTGGAGTTCTTCGGCCCGGTGGTGGCCCAGGGGTACGGGCTCGGCGAGACCACCAGCGTGGTGGCGGCCCTGAGCAGCCAGGAGATCGCCCACGCCGTCAGCGACGACCCGGAACTGCTGCAGTCCTGCGGTCGTGCGGTGTACGACACCGAACTCCGTGTCGTCGACGGGAGCGGGCGCCCGGTGCCGTCCCGCGAGGTCGGCGAACTCATCGTCCGGGGCCCCGACTGCGTACGCGAGTACTGGCAGGAGCCCCGGCTGAGCGCCGAGACGTTCCGCGACGGCTGGGTGTACACCGGGGATCTGGCCTGGATGCGCGAGGACGGCTATGTGTTCCTCGTCGACCGCAAGAAGGACATGATCATCTCCGGTGGGTTCAACATCTACTGCACCGAGGTCGAGGCCGCCCTCTACGAGCACCCCGGCGTCCAGGAGGTCTGCGTCGTCGGAGTCCCGGACGAGAAGTGGGGGGAGGCGGTCAAGGCCGTCATCGTGCCGCGCCCGGGTCACACCCTGACGGCCGACGGGCTCGCCGCCTTCTGCGTCGCCCGCCTCGACCGCTTCAAGAAGCCCCGGAGCGTCGACTTCGTGGACGAACTGCCGCACAACCGCAACGGGAAGCTCGACCGCAAGGCCGTACGTGAACCGTTCTGGGCCGACGCCGCGCGCCGCGTGAACTGAGCCGCGCACCCCGTCCCGTCCCTCCGCGGGCCGGCGGCCACCCGCCCAGCCCCGCAACCCGTTCAGTCCCGCCATCCTCCACACCCCCAGGACGCCCGATGACCTTCTCCTTGCGCCCCGTCCACACCGACCCCAGGACCGCATCCCTGGTCGACCGGCTCCGCAGCTATCTCGACGGCGAACTGGCCGACTACGAAAGGGAACGCGGCATCACCCACGAGTCCCGGCTCACCCGGGCCGATCTGGAGCCCGTCTGGGAGCGCAGCCGCGAACTGGGCTTCTACGGCATCCACCTGCCCGAGCAGTACGGCGGCCAGAACCTCACCTACACGGCGCTGGCCGCCCTCAAGGAGGAAGTCGGCGCCGCCGGACGCGTCCTGGGCCACAGCGTGCTGGGCGACATGGGCGGCCCGCTGCGCGCGGGCGACATCCTGCGGCACGCCACCCCCCACCAGCTGGACACGTATCTGCTCCCTCTCGTACGCGGCGAACGCGCCTGCTGCTTCTCCCTCACCGAGACCGATGCCGGATCCGATGTGCGCTCGATGCGTACCACCGCCGTCCGTGACGGCGACGGTTACCGTCTCACCGGCCACAAGGTGTTCAGCTCCGCCGGTCCGTTCGCGGACTTCGCCATCGTCGTCGCACGGATGGCGGGCACCGGCGAGGGAGAGGGCGAGAAGCCCGCCTTCTCCGCCTTCCTCGTCGATCTCGACAGCCCCGGCTGCCGGGTGGCCGACGGGGCCACCCCCATGTCGGGCGAGCACATCGAGAGCGACATCGTCCTGGACGACTGCTTCGTCCCCGCCAGGAACCTGCTGGGCGAAGAGGGCGGCGGTATGCGTATCGCGCTCGGCCGTGTGACCACCAACCGGCTCCTGCACTGCCCTACGGTCATCGGCGCCACCCGCCGTGCCCTCGCCCTCACACTCGACCGCACCCGTACCCGCAAGGTCGCGGGCGGACAGCCCCTGCTCACGCTGCAGTCCATCCAGCACAAGGTCGCCGATATGGCCACCGAGCTCTACGCCGCCCGTTCCATGACCTACACCGCGCTCGCCGCCCTGGACCGCGGCGACGACGTCCGCACCGAGGCGTTCATGTGCAAACTGTTCGTCGCCGAGTCCGCCTTCCGCATTCTCGACGAGGCCGTCCAGATCCACGGCAAGGAGGGCCTCACCCGAGGCAACGAGATCGAGTTCCTCTTCCGCAAGATCCGCATGTTCCGCATCCTCACCGGCACCTCGGAGATCCAGCGCAACGGGATAGCCCACGGCCTCGCGTTCACGGACTGACCCACGGGTCCGTCAGGTCCACTTCCCCACCTCCCCGCCTCCTCCCCTCCCTGGCCCCGCCCGCCAGCAGGAACAGGTATCCGATGGCCACTTCCCGTAGTACGGAGCCCACTTGAGTACGGAGCCCACTTGGTCGGCCCTGTCCGGCATCCGCGTCCTCGATCTTTCCCGGCTCCTGCCGGGCCCGTACGCCACCTCACTCCTCGCCGACCTGGGCGCAGACGTCATCAAGGTCGAGGACCCCGGCTCCGGCGATCCTCTGCGTACCTCGCCCGCCCTCTTCGATGCCCTCAACCGCAACAAGCGCTCGGTCACCCTCGACCTGCGCACCCCGGCGGGCCGCAGCGCGTTCCTCGGTCTGGTGCGTACGGCCGACGCCGTCGTGGAGAGCTTCCGCCCGGGTGTTCTGGACGCCATGGATCTGGGCTACGCCACCCTGCGGGCCGCCAGCCCGCGCCTCGTCCTGTGTTCTCTCAGCGGCTACGGCCAGACCGGCCCGTACGCCCACCGGCCCGGCCACGAACTCAACTTCCTCGGGCTCTCCGGATTCTTCGGCGTACCCGGGCGCCTGGACGGCCACATCACCCGCCCCGGCGTCCGGGTCGGCGACATGGCAGGCGCCCTGCACGCGGCGCTCGCGCTCACCGCCGCACTCGGCCCCGGCCACGAGGGACAGCACATCGATGTGGCCCTGAGCGAATCCATCGCCGCCTGGTGCTCACTGTTCGCGCTGCCGCTGCGCGGCCTCGCCGACCCGCTCGAAGCCGGCCTGGTCCAGGGTGACAACGACGTCTTCACCACCGGCGACGGACGCCTCCTGTCGCTGGCGACGTTCGAGGACAAGTTCTGGTACCGCTTCCGCACCGGGCTGGCCGACGACTTCCCCGAGCTGGACACCACCGCCTACGACCGGCGCGCCGACCGCACCACGGCCCGCAGGCAGGTCGGCGACCTCCTGCACGGCGTGTTCCGGGCGCGCGACCACGCCTGGTGGGAGGAGCGCCTGACCGGGCTCGACGTCCCCTGGGCCCCGGTGGTGGCCACCCCGGAGGAACTCCTCGCCGACCCGCACACCATCGCGCGCCGGCTCTTCGCCACCCCGCAGGACCGCGGCGGCGGCCCGCAGGCCCGCTTCCCCGTCGTCTTCGGGGCGGGCCTGGACACCTTCCGCCGCCCCGCACCCGCCCTCGGCCAGGACAACGGGGAACTGCTCGGCCGGGCCGACCCGCGAGGTCACGACCGCTGACCAGCGTCAGTCCGTAGCGTCAGTCCGTACGGAACAGCGGCCTCAGGGAGTGTCGGTCGACACCAGGTACACCCGCTTGCCACGCGGGAAGGTCCGGTCCACCGTGATGTCGACGGTGGGCAGCGGCTTCTTGCGGGTGACGGTCGTGCCCGCCCAGTCGCGGGTGTCGGGGAACTTCCAGCCGACGATCTTCGCGTTCCGCGGGCTGACGCTGACCTTCCCGTCCTTGAGCGCCGCGCTGCTGGTGCCCGCCTCCTTGAGGAAGGCGTCGAGACCGGCCTGGGTGGTGGTGAACCGGACGTACAGCCGACTGACCTTCCAGTTGCTGGTCTGGTAGTACCAGACGCCCACCGCGTTCTCCGGGATCGGTACGTTGAACGTACGGCGCTGCACCTTGGACGGCCAGTGGTGCACCAGTCCGGTCGCCATGGCCTCCTTCTCGTTGGCCCGGCCGCTGTCGCGGCTCTGCCCGGCGGAGATGACCAGATAGCCGGCCGGGATACCGATGAGAAGCACGATGATCACCGCGGTGAGCCAGCGGCGGCGGATCATGTGCCGGTGGTCCTCCGGCGACCGCTCACCGCCCCCGGGGGGCGAGGTCTGCTGCGGCACGGGCGTCGTCATTACGGGGATCCCTGGGTGGTGCGGGTGGTACGGGCGGCCTGTGCGTACCGCTCGTAGCGCTCCACACGGCGGCGGTTCGCCCTGCGGAACCGCCGGGCGATCAGCCTGGAGAGGTCGGCCGCCCCGACCATACCTGCCTCCGGGCCGAGCTGCGCCTTCGCGATCCGGGCCTCGGGGCGGTAACCGCGGCCCGTCAGCTGGCGCCGGAAGGCGTCCCGCGCGGGCCCGATCAGGAGGTCGTCGGCGGCGCTGACGCCCCCGCCGACGACGAAGCAGGACGGGTCGAGAGCGGCGGCGAGATTGGCGATTCCGACGCCGAGCCACTGCCCGATGTCCTGGAACAGCTCGACGCACATCGCGTCGCCCTCACGGGCCAGTTCGGTGATGAGCGGGCCTGTGATGTCGGGGATGTTGCCCTTGACGCGGTCGATGATGCTGTACGCCACCGGGGAGTCGGCCGCGGCCATCTCCTTGGCCTCGCGGACGAGTGCGTTGCCCGAGCTGTACTGCTCCCAGCAGCCGCGGTTCCCGCAGGGGCAGCGGTGGCCTCCGGGGACGACCTGCATATGACCGAATTCACCCGCGACGCCGTACTTGCCGCGCTTGACCTGACCGTCCTCCAGGATGGCCCCGCCGATGCCGGTACCGAGCGTGATCATCACCAGATGGTCCTCGCCCCGGCCCGCGCCGAAGCGCCACTCGGCCCAGGCGGCGGTGTTGGCGTCGTTGTCGACCATGACGGGGACGGCGAGCCTGCCCTGGAGCGCGTCGCGCAGCGGCTCGTCCCGCCAGGCGAGGTGCGGGGCGAAGAGGACCCTGGAGCGGTCGGCGTCGACCCAGCCGGCCGCTCCGATGCCGACGGCGTGCACATCGTGACGGTCGGAGAGGTCGAGGACCAGCTCCACGATGGTGTCCTCGACGACTTTGGCGCTCTTGGACTTGTCGGGCGTCTCGGTCTTGATCTTCTCCAGGATGACGCCGTCGGCGTCGACGACGCCCGCCATCACCTTCGTACCGCCGATGTCGATGCCGACGGTCGGGACGCGGGGCGCTGTGAGGTGCGAGCGCCGCTCGCGGGTCCCGACGGTCCGCAGGACCGTGGCGCGGGCGGAGCCGCGGTGCGCGAAGTCACGGTACGTACTCATCGGACAGATGATGCCACCCGAATCCTCAGGAGGCGTCCCCGGCGGGGTTTCCGCCCGTCTTGTCGGAGTCGGATGCGGTGCTGCCGGGTCCGTCGTCCGGGCCGGGTCCGTCCGGGCCGGGTCCGTCCGGGCCCGGCTGCGGCGGGCCGGGCTCGCCGGGGCGCGGTGCCCGCTGGAGCTCGTGGCTCAGCTCCTCCAGCTCGCTGCCGCCCGCCATCTGCCGGGTCAGCTCGTCCAGGGTGATCCGGTCCTTGCTGTGGCTGCCGAACATCGCGCCCCGCTTCAGCAGGACGAAGCGGTCTCCGACCAGATAGGCGTGGTGCGGGTTGTGCGTGATGAGGACCACGCCGAGCCCCGCGTCCCGGGCGGCGGCGACGTACTTCAGCACCACCCCGGACTGCTTCACACCGAGCGCGGCGGTGGGCTCGTCCAGGACCAGCACCCTGGCCCCGAAGTGGACGGCGCGGGCGATCGCCACGCACTGCCGCTCACCGCCGGAGAGGGTGCCGATGGGCTGGTCGACATCGCGCAGGTCGATACCCATGCGCGCCAGCGCGGAGCGGGTCGTCTCACGCATCAGCCGGACGTCGAGGCGTTTGAGCGGGCCCGCGCCCTTCACCGGCTCCGAACCGAGGAAGAAGTTCCGCCAGACCGGCATGAGCGGGACGACGGCGAGGTCCTGGTAGACGGTGGCGATGCCCCGGTCGAGCGCCTCGCGCGGTTTGCCGAGACTCGTCTCCTCGCCCTCGATCAGGAAGCGTCCCGCGTCGTGTCGGTGCAGCCCGGAGATGATCTTGATGAGGGTGGACTTGCCCGCGCCGTTGTCCCCGAGCACACAGGAGATCTCGCCCGCGTGCACGACGAGGGAGACCTCTTCGAGCGCCTTGATGTTCCCGTAGAACTTGCTGACGCGGTCGAGTTCCACCAGGGGTGCCCGCTCCGGCTCCCCCGGCGTGATCTGCTCCGTCATCGAGACGCCTCCGCTCGCTTGCGCACCCAGGCATTGAGCAGGGCGGCCAGGAGCAGCATGGCTCCCAGGAAGAACTTGAACCAGTCCGGGTTCCACTCCGCGTACACGATGCCCTTGCTGGTCATGCCGAAGATGAAGGCACCGACCGCGGAGCCGATCGCCGAACCGTAGCCGCCGGTGATCAGACAGCCGCCGATGACCGCCGCGATGATGTACGTCAGCTCGTTGCCGACCCCTTCGCCCGACTGCACCACGTCATAGCTGAAGAGCAGGTGCTGACCGGAGATCCAGGCCGCGAAGGCCACACCCATGTAGAGCCCGATCCGGGTCCTGACGACCGGGACGCCGACCGCGCGGGCCGCGTCGTCGTTGCCGCCGACCGCGAAGATCCAGTTCCCGGCGCGGGTGCGCAGCAGCACCCAGGTCGCCACGGCGATCAGCGCGGCCCACCACAGGAGGGTGACCTTGAGGTCGACGTTGCCGATGCTGAGCTGGGAGGCGAAGACCTTCTTCGCCGAGGGGAAGCCCTCCATGTCGCCGATGGACTTCGTCGACACGGTGCCGCTGATCAGCTTGGTGAAGCCGAGGTTGAGCCCGGTCAGCATCAGGAAGGTGCCCAGCGTGATGATGAAGCTGGGGAGCCTGGTGCGGGTCAGCATGAAGCCGTTGAAGGCGCCGATGGCGAGCGTGACGAGCAGCGATACCCCGACGCCGACCCAGACGTTCGCGGTCATCTGGTAGCTGAACATCGAGGAGACCAGCGCCGAGCTGGTCACCATCACCCCGGCCGACAGGTCGAACTCGCCGCCGATCATCAGCAGCGCCACCGGTACGGCCATGATGCCCAGGGTCGACGCCGCGTACAGCACGGTGGAGAGGCTGGAGGGCCGCAGGAAGCTGTCGGCGACGAAGGAGAAGAAGACGAAGACGGCGACGGCGCCCACCACCGAGCCCAGCTCGGGGCGGTTGAGCAGCCGGCGCAGCAGTGAGGGCCGCAGCAGCCGCTCGTCGGGCGCCCGGGTGGCGGTGCTCATCGGGTCCCCCGCTGCGTGTAGGCGGCGAGCGTGCCCGCGTCCTTCTTGGTGATGACCTGGGGGCCGGTGAGGACCGGGCGGCCGCCGCCGAGGACGTTGCGGTTGTACTTGTAGAGCCAGAGCAGGTCGACCGCCTCGTACCCCTGGAGGTACGGCTGCTGGTCGACGGCGAAGCCGAGGGTGCCCTTCTGAAGGGCGGAGGCGACCTTGGCGTTCAGGTCGAAGGTGTCGATCTCGGCCTTGCTGCCCGCGGTGTCCTTGGCCTGGACGGCGGCGTCGGCGAAGGGCGCGCCGAGGGTGACGACCGAGTCGATGGAGTGGTCGGCCTGGAGCTTGGCCTCGATGGAGGACTGGACGTCGGGCATGTTGGTGCCGTCGACGTACAGGTTCTCCATGGTGCCGTGGAAGTTCTTCTTGGCACCTGCGCAGCGCTGCTCATGGCCGACGTTGCCCTGCTCGTGCAGGATGCAGAGCGCCTTCTTGCGTCCGCGCTTGTTGAGTTCGTCGCCGACGGCCTGGCCGGCGATCGTCTCGTCCTGGCCGATATGGGTGAGCGCGCCGAACTGCTTGGACTCCTCGGAGCCGGAGTTCACCGTGATCACCGGGATGCCGGCCTTCTCGGCCTTCTGCACGACGGCCTTCATCGAGTCGGGCTTGGCAAGGGTGACGATCAGCCCGTCGACCTTCTGGTCGATGGCGGTCTGCACCAGCTGGGCCTGCTGCTGGCCCTCCTCGCTGTGCGAGTAGAGGAAGGTGATGTTGTCCTTGGCCGCCGCCTGCTTGGAGCCCTTCTGGACGATGTCCCAGAAGGTGTCGCCGTCTCCCGAGTGGGTGACCATCGCGAACTTCCAGCGGGGGGTGTTCACCGCCGCCTTTCCGACGGCCGCGGCCCGCGATGCGCGCTCCTCGGCCCGCTTGCCCCCGGTGCTGCTGCATCCCGCCAGGGAGAGCCCCAGCGCCAGCGCCAGCGCCCCGCTGACCCAGCTTCGTACCCTTGCCACGACGTGATGCCCTTCTCGGTGTTCCTGTGCCTGCCGCGGTCGCCGTGTCTGCGCCGGCCGCCGCGCCTGCTGCCGTGCCCGCCGGTGCGGACGCTGGCCGGTCCCGTCCGGACCGGCGGCCCAAGTATGGGTCACCGCTGGTCGCGGACGAGTCATCGGGTACCGCCCAGGGGTGCGGAGGGGTGCGCTGCTGCTGTACGGGTCGTACGCAAGGGGGTCCGCCCTCTCTCCCGGCCGCCGGGTTGCGGCAGAGGAGTTCTAGCGGCGGGCACCCGGCCTCGTCAATGGTTTGTCAGAACATTCTTACGAGCTGTGGCGGCCCGGACGACCGCGCGGCGGACGGCACTTCGCGTCCGCACTTCGGCGGCAGGCCCTACGGGCGTACCAGCAGCTGGAACTCGAAGGCGTACCGCGAGGCCCGGTAGGTGTGGGTGCCGAACTCGACGGCCCGTCCCGTGGAGTCGTAGGTGGTCCGCTCCATGGTCAGCAGCGGCGCCCCCTCCTGCTCCCCGAGCCGGGCGGCCTCGTCGGCGGTCGCGGCGCGCGCGCCCACCGACTGGCGGGCGCTGTGCAGGGTGATCCCCGCGACGCGCAGCAGCCGGTACAGACCGGTGGACTCCAGCCGCGCCGTCTCCAGCGGCAGCAGCCCTTCGGGCAGATAGTTGCGGAGCTGCGCCATGGGCTCGCCGTACGCGAACCGCAGCCGCTCGACATACCGGACCTGGCCGCCTTCGGGCACTCCGAGTGCGGCGGCCGCATCGGCGGGCGCGGGGACGGTCTCGTTGCGCAGGACCGTGGTGGTGGGGTGCTGTCCCGCGGCGAGCAGGTCGTCGTAGAGGCTGCTCAGTTCGAGCGGGCGTCTGATCCGGCTGTGCACCACCTGGGTGCCGACTCCTCTGCGGCGGACCAGCAGCCCCTTGTCGACGAGCGACTGGATGGCCTGGCGGACGGTGGGGCGCGACAGGCCGAGGCGTCCCGCGAGGTCGATCTCATTGCCCAGCAGGCTGCCCGGGGCGAGCCTGCCCCGCTCGATGGCCGACTCCAGCTGCTGGGCGAGCTGGAAGTACAGCGGGACCGGACTGCCGCGGTCCACGCTGAGCTCAAGGCTGAGGGCGGGGTCCGCCTCGGGTTTGGACACGCCGAGAGGGTAGCCCAGGTCCGGTTGTCAGGACAAAGGCTTGACAGGGGGCGGAGCTGCGGCCACGTTGGGGTCCATGCGTATCGGACTCATCGGGACAGGCCGGATCGGTTCCTTCCACGCGAGGGTGCTCAGCGGCCACCGGGACGTCGGCGCGCTGCTGGTGGCCGACGCCGAAGGTGCGCGCGCCGCGGAGGTCGCGCGGCAGACCGGGGCGACGGCCGTCCCGTCGGTGGACGAACTCTTCGCCCGGGGCGTGGACGCGGTGGTCATCGCATCGGCGACCTCATCGCACGCCGCCCTGATCGGCCGGGCCGCCCGCTGCGGACTGCCGGTCTTCTGCGAGAAGCCCGTCGCCACCGATCTGCCCGGCACCCTGGCCGCGCTCCGGGAGGCCGAGGAGGCGGGCACCGTCCTCCAGCTCGGCTTCATGCGGCGCTTCGACGCCGGGTACACGGCGGCCCGCGAGCGGGTACGGTCGGGCTCGCTCGGCCGGCTGCACACCGTCCGCGCGCTGACCTCCGACCCCGCGCCGCCGCCCGCCGCGTATCTGCCGCTCTCCGGCGGGCTCTACCGGGACTGCCTGGTGCACGACTTCGACATGGTGCGGTGGGTGACCGGGCGCGAGGTGGCCGAGGTGTACGCAACCGGGTCGGACGCGGGGCCCGCGATGTTCCGCGAGGCCGGTGATGTGGACACGGCTGCCGCGCTGCTCACCCTGGACGACGGGACGCTGGTCACGGTGACCGCCACCCGGTGCAACGGGGCGGGCTACGACGTACGGATGGAGCTGGCCGGGGAGCTGGACCAGATCGTGGTGGGGCTCGACGGCCGTACGCCGGTCACCTCGACCGAACCGCAGGGCCCGCCGCCCGCGGGCCGGCCGTGGCCCGGCTTCCTGGAGCGGTTCGCCCCGGCCTACGAGGCCGAGCTCGACGCGTTTCTGCGGGTGGCACGGGGCGAGCTGGCCAATCCGTGCGACGGCCGGGAGGCGCTGGCCGCGCTGCGCGTCGCGGAGGCGTGCGAGCTGTCGCGCCGGGAGCGCCGCCCGGTCCACGCGGCCGAACTGGTCGCGGGATGACCGGAACACTCCCCAACACTCCTGCCCGCTAAGCGGATTGACGCCCTGTCACGTCGATGGCGGCGCGGCGGCCGAGAGCACCGTGCCCTGCGCCACGGCGCACAGCACCTCGTCGCCGTCGTCGCGCACCATGAACAGCTCGCAGCGGACCGTGGCCTGGCGGCGCCCGGTGTGCACCACTTCGGCGCGGGCGACGAGCGTACGGCCCGCGCCCGGCCGTACGTACTGGATGGAGAAGCCGCCGGTCAGCACGGCGGCCCCCAGCGTGGTCCCGGCGGCGAACGTCAGGGCGTTGTCCGCCGCGTACGCCAGGACTCCCCCGTGCAGAAAGCCGTCCTGCTGGAGGAGTTCGTCGCGTACGTCCACCTCAAGGACGGCCGCGCCGTCGCCGAACCCGGTGACGCGCGTGCCCAGCAGCCGGCTGAAGGGCTGCGCGTCGAGCGTCCTGCGGGCCAGCTCCAGGTCGGGTCCGCTCATCACACCACTCCTCGTCGTCCGGCGGCGTCCCGTCGTCCCGGTGTCACCAGCGCACCGGCAGTTTCCGCACCCCGTGCATCAGCAGCCCGGGAATCCACTGGTATGCGCCGCCGTCCGGGTCGAGCGCCAGGGCGGGGCAGCGTTCCAGCAGCGTACGGACGGCGATCCGGCCCTCCATCCTGGCCAGCGGCGCGCCCAGACAGAAGTGGATGCCGTGCCCGAAGGCGAGGTGTCCCTGCGGGGCGCGCCGGATGTCGAACCGGTCGGCGTCCGGGAAGCGGTCCGGGTCGCGGTCGGCCGAGCCGAGCGAGACCAGTACGGGATCGCCCGCCGCGATGTCGGCCGAACCGATCCGCAGGGGCTCCGCCGCGTGCCGGTAGGTGGCGGTCTCCACCGGTCCGTCGTAGCGCAGCATCTCCTCGACGGCTCCGTCCAGTAGGCTCATGTCGGCGCGCAGCGCGGCCAGTTGGTCCGGGTGCGCGAGGAGCGCGCGCACGCCGTTGGAGATGAGGTTGACGGTGGTCTCATGGCCCGCGACGAGCAGCAGGAAGGCCATCCCGACGAGTTCCTGGGCCGACAGCTGTCCGCCGTCCTCGTCACGGGCCCGGATCAGCGCGCTCAGCAGGTCATCGCCTGGCCGCTCCCGCTTGGCCTCGATGAGCGAGACGAGATAGCCGCTCATCGCCCGGACCGCGGCGCTCTCCTGGTCGCCGCCGGAGGGGCCGATCAGCTCGTTGGACCAGACCCGGAAGCTCGCCCGGTCCAGGTCGGGCACGCCGAAGAGTTCACAGATGACGGTCATCGGCAGCGGGAAGGCCAGCGAGTCCACCAGATCGGCCGTGCGCTCGGGCGCCGCAAGCATGGCGTCGAGGCAGGCGTCGGTGATCTCCTGCACCCGCGGGCGCAGCGCCTGGACGCGGCGCGCGGTGAACTCCCGGGCCACCAGCTTGCGCAGCCGGGTGTGCTGGGGCGGATCGGTGTCCAGCATGTTGGAGAAGAGGCCGTCCGACTCGTCCTTCCAGTCGCTCAGTCGCCGGGGATCCTTGATCAGCCTCGGGTCGTTGAACGCGGCCCGTGCCTCCTCGTGACCGACAACGAGCCAGACGCCAGCGGCGTCGGTGTCCTCGGTCCGGATACGGTGCACCGGCCCGGCGGCGCGCATCTTCTCGTAGTACGGATACGGGTTCGCGTTGAAGTCCGCCGTGTCCTGCCGCAGATCGATCAGCGTCATCGCCTCAGCGTACGTCGCCGCCGCCGTCCAGGAACCCCGCGTCGTGGACCAGCAGCGCGATCTGGACACGGTTGTTGAGGCCGAGGCGGGCCAGGATGCGCGACACCTGGGTCTTGACGGTGGGCACGCTCAGATAGAGGGCCGCCGCGATCGCCGCGTTGGGCTCGCCGCGTCCGACGGCGACCGCCACCTCCCGCTCACGCTCGGAGAGTTGGCCCAGCCGGGTCCGGGCCCGCACCGCCCGGTCGTCGGCGGCGCCGCCCGCCGCGTGCCGCATCAGCTGCCGGGTGACAGCGGGCGAGAGCACCGGGTCGCCGGCCGCCACCCGGCGGACCGCGGCGACGATCTCGGCGGGCGGGGTGTCCTTGAGCACGAACCCGGCCGCGCCCGCGCGCAGCGCCCGCAGCACCTGTTCGTCGGCGTGGAAGGTGGTGAGCAGGACGACCTCGGGGGCACCGGCACCGCCGCGCAGCCGTTCGGTGGCCGTCAGTCCGTCGACGCCCGGCATCCGGATGTCCATCAGGACCACATCGGGATGGAGCGCCGCGACCAGCGCGGGCACCTCGGAGCCGTCCGCCGCCTCACCGGCGATCTCGATGTCGTCGGCGCCGCCGAGCATGAGGGCGAGCCCGGCGCGTACGAGGGGGTCGTCGTCGACGACGAGGAGCCTGATGGTCACGCCGGCCAGGGTAGCCAGGCGGCGAGCCGGAAGCCGCCGCCGTCCGCCGCGCCGTGGTCGAGCCGGCCGCCCGCGAGGGTGGCCCGCTCGGTGAGCCCGATCAGCCCCTGGCCGGAACCGGGCACCTTCGGCACGGCACCGGGCGGCGGCGGGTTCCGTACCTCGACGGTCAGCCCGGTGCCGGGGCTGCCCGCGACCGTGACGGTGACCTCGGCCCCCGGCGCGTGTTTGCGGGCGTTGGTGAGCCCCTCCTGGGCGATGCGGTAGGCCGTGCGTCCGGTGGCGGCCGGGACGGTGGACGGGTCGGCGACCTCGTCGTGCAGGGTGACCGACATCCCGGCCTGCCGGGACTCGGCGGCCAGGGCGCCGAGCGTGGCCAGGGTGGGCTGTGGCCGGTTCTCCTCGCCGTCGCCCGGGGTCCGGAGCACGCCGATGATCTCGCGCAGGTCCTGGAGGGCCTCGTGGGCGCTGTCCCGGATGACCCCGGCGGCGCGGGCCACCTCGGGCGGGGGTGCGTCGGGCCGGAACTCCAGGGCTCCGGCGTGGACGCTGAGCAGGGTCAGCCGGTGCGCCAGTACGTCGTGCATCTCCCGGGCGATGGCCTCGCGGGCCAGCCGCTGGGCCTGTTCGGCGCGGAGGTCGGCCTCCGCCTCGGCGCGGTGGGCGCGTTCGCGCAGCACGACGACGAGCTGGCGCCGGGAGCGTACGAACATGCCCCACAGGATCACCAGCAGGACCAGGACCATCCCGTACAGCGTCGAGCTGATCCAGGACATGGACGGGTCGGGGCGCAGAGCGGGCTGCACTCCCCCCGCCGCGACCGCCGCAGCCCCCAGCACCAGGACCGGCCGGAACGGCCGGTGCACGGCCACGCTGAACAGCGCCACCAGCACGGCCCCGGCGGCGAGCGGCGCGAACGCGCTGACCACCACGAGCACCGCGGCGAGCCCCACCGGCCAGCGCCTGCGCACCCACAGCGCGCAGCAGGAGACGGCGCCCATCAGCATGTCGGCGACGCTGTCGAGGTCGGAGTAGCCCGGCTGGTTGCTGAGGGAGTCCAGGGCCAGCACCCCGATGACCAGCGCGATCACGAAGGCCGTGACGTCCACGATCCAGTCGCGCAGGGTACGGCGCGGCCTCACCCGGTCCGGGGCGGGTTCGCTGCCCGCGAGGGCCGATGGCAGCAGCCAGGGGTACTCCGAACGCGTCATATCGACAAAGTTACGCAGCGGTCCGCGCCGGTGCGGTGTTCAGGCGGGCAGTCGAGACCAAAGTCGCGGAGTCCGAGACTTTGGGAGCTGCCGGGACCGCGGGAGCTGCCGGGACCCGGGATCCACGGCGGGCGGGCGCACCGCCGGGCCCGGCCGCACGCTGCCCCGCCGGGGCCGTGGGCCGGTCAGGGGCCGTACGCCGCCGGGGCCTGACCGACAGCGACAGCGTACGGCCCCGTCCGACAGCTCCGGTCCTGGCCGACGGCGTACGGCCCGGCCGGTCTACCCGGGCGCCGGCCGGTCTATCCGGCGTTCGTGGAGAAGAGCCCGCCCGTGGGTCCCTGCTTGTCGCCGCCCTGCGCCTTCTTCAGGGCGTTCGCGAGACCCTCGATGGTGAGCGACTGGAGGATGACACGGCCGTTGCCCTCAAGAGTGGCCAGGGACAGGCCCTCGCCGCCGAAGACGGCGTTCATCATGCCCTGGCGGTTGAGTCCGCCGATGCGCTGGACGCCGTACTCGATGCCCTCCTCGAAGGCGACGATGCAGCCGGTGTCGACCTCGATACGGCCGCCGAAGTCGGCCGGGTTGAGGTCGATGAAGTTGCCCGCGCCGCAGATGATCACGGTGCCGCGGCCGGTGAACTTCTCCAGGATGAAGCCCTCGCCGCCGCTGCGGCCGGTCCGGCCGCCCTGCCAGGCGATACCGAAGTCGACCGTGGACTCCGCCGCCACGAACGCGTCCTTCTCGGCGAACCACGCCCGGCTGCCGTTCAGCTCCAGGGCCCGCATCTCACCCGGGAGCACGCCCGCGAATCCGACCGTGCCCTCGCCTCCGGTCGCCGCGAAGTACTGGAAGGCGAGCGACTCGCCCGCCAGGGCCCGCTGGCCGACCTGCATCGCGGTGCCCATGGCCTGCCTGAGCATCCCGCCCATGCCACCGCTCGCCCCCTGCTGGCCCGGCCCCTGCTGGCCGCCGCCACCGCCGGGACCGGAGAGACGCGTCTCCATGCTCACGTTCGAGGTCTTGAAGAGGAACTTCCCGGCCTCGCAGTAGACGGTCTGGCCTGGCTGAAGGCTGACGACGGCCATCTGCATGGCATTGCCGACGATCTCTTGCTGGAGGGTCACGGCCGGTTCTCCTTGGGGCGGTGGCGGGGCGGGTACGTACGTCCGTACCGGCAGATGAACGGCCGGCACCGGCCGTTCGGTTCCGGAGGCGGTGCGAGGCGCCCGCTCCGCTTCCCACCGGGACTGGGACCTGCCGGTGCCGTCCTCCGCTCTGCCGGGACGTGCGAACCCTACTGTCCACGGCCCGGCGGGGCGGCCCGGCCGATGAGACCGCCTCGACGGCGCCGCCGGGCGGTCCCGGCCCCCGAACCGTCGTCCCGCCCCTCAGCCGCCGTCGCGTTCAAGCAGTCGGCCCACCGGCTCGCCCGGTACGCCGTCCTCGGCGATCCGTACGCCCCGCAGCCAGGTGGAGCGCACCACCCCGTACAGGGTCTTGCCCGCGTACGCCGTGACCTGGTTCCGGTGGTACAGCTCGGCCGGGTCGACGGTGAACGTGTCGTCGGGCGCGAGGACCGCGAAGTCGGCGTCCCGTCCGGCCTCGATCGCGCCCTTGGCGGAGAGCCCGGCGAGCGCGGCGGGCGCCGTGGACATCCAGCGGACCACGTCGTCGAGGGTGTGGCCCCGCTCGCGTGCAGCCGTCCAGATCGCCGGGAGCCCCAGCTGGAGGGAGGAGATCCCGCCCCACGCGTCGGCGAAGTCGGGGGTCTTGAGGTCGGTGGTGCAGGGCGAGTGGTCGGAGACGATGCAGTCGATCGTCCCGTCGGCGAGCCCCTGCCACAGCGCGTCCTGGTTGGCGGCCTCGCGGATCGGCGGGCAGCACTTGAACTCCGTTGCCCCGTCCGGGACTTCCTCCGCCGTCAGGGTCAGGAAGTGCGGGCAGGACTCCACGGTGACGCGGACGCCCTCCCGCCTGGCCGCGGCGATCAGCGGCAGCGCGTCGCTGGACGAGAGATGCAGGATGTGGATCCGTGCGTCAAGGCGCCGGGCGAGCGCGATGAGGCCCTCGATGGCCGCGTTCTCGGCGGCGCGCGGGCGGGAGGCCAGGAAGTCCGCGTACTGCGGGCCGCTGCGCTGCGGGGCGTCGGCCAGCTGGTGCGGGTCCTCGGCGTGGACGATCAGCAGCCCGCCGAAACCGGCGATCTCCGCCATGGAACGGGCGAGCTCCTCCTGGTCCAGCTCGGGGAACTCCTCGACGCCGGACGGCGACAGGAAGCACTTGAACCCGAACACCCCGGCGTCGTACAGCGGGCGCAGGTCCTTGACGTTGGAGGGGATCGCGCCGCCCCAGAAGCCGACATCGATATGGGCCTTGCTGCGGGCCACATCCTGCTTGGTCCGCAGATTGGCGGCGGTGGTGGTCGGCGGCAGCGAGTTCAGCGGCATGTCGAGCAGAGTGGTGATGCCGCCCGCCGCCGCGGCCCTGGTGGCGGTCCAGAACCCCTCCCACTCGGTACGCCCGGGGTCGTTCACATGGACATGGGTGTCGACGAGACCGGGAAGCAGCACATCGTCCCCGAAGTCCGTCAGCCGGGCACCCTCCGGCACCTCCGCGTCGTAGGGCAGCACTGCCGCGATCTTTCCCTCGGCAACGGCGACCGATGCGGCGCGTGTCCCCTGGGGGGTGATGACACGCGTCGAGCGCAGTACCAGTTCGGTGGTGGACACCCGGGCCCCTCTTTCCATATAGCGAAATTCACGTTCCAGTAATGGAGTGTTCGCCGCACACCGTGGCGCGTCAAGACCGAACCGGTCGCCTGTACGATTCCACAAAGCAAAAGCCAAATTTCGGCCACCGGAATGTGCTTCTCGTGGTGACCCTGGGGCCGGATCGTACCCATCCGACGGCCCGATCCGGACAAAGGGGTCCTGACCGGCGCCTACGCCCGTCGCCTGAGCGGATGCCGCGGACCGCGGACCGGTAGGCTGGCGCCTTGCCCCGCCCGCCTCGAAAGGACCGCCGCCGTGCCGCAGTCCCACGCCAGCGCACCCGACGCCAAGACCGCAGCACCGAGCGGTGGCGTCCAGTCCCTGGAGCGCGCCTTCGACCTGCTGGAGCGGATGGCCGACTCCGGCGGGGAGGTCGGCCTGAGCGAGCTCTCGGCCGCCAGCGGTCTGCCGCTGCCCACGATCCACCGGCTGATGCGCACCCTGGTCGCCTGCGGTTACGTACGTCAGCAGCCCAACCGGCGCTACGCCCTGGGCCCGCGGCTGATCCGGCTCGGCGAGTCGTCGGCCCGGCTGCTCGGGACCTGGGCGCGCCCCTATCTCGCCCGGCTGGTCGAGGAGACCGGCGAGACCGCGAACATGGCCCTGCTCGACGGGGACGAGATCGTGTACGTCGCCCAGGTCCCCTCGAAGCACTCGATGCGGATGTTCACCGAGGTGGGACGGCGGGTCCTGCCGCACTCCACCGGCGTCGGCAAGGCACTTCTCGCATACACCCCGGCGCCCGAGGTCAGGGCGCTGCTCGCGAGGACCGGTATGCCGGCCGCCACCGAGAAGACGATCACCACGCCCGAGGGGTTTCTCGACGCGCTGGAGGCCGTGCGCCGGGCGGGGTACGCGGTGGACGACAACGAGCAGGAGATCGGGGTCCGCTGTCTCGCGGTCCAGGTCCCCAACTCCCCCACCGCCGCCGCGATCTCGATCTCGGGCCCGGCGGGCCGGGTGACGGAGGAGGCGACCGAGCGGATCGTGCCGATCCTCCAGGGCATCGCACTCGAACTCTCGGCCACCCTCGCGAGCACGGGACCGCAGCAGGTCTGATCCCGCCCTCCTCGCGGCCACGGGGCCGCAGCAGGTTGGCCCCGGCTTGTCCGGGTCCAGGCCCCTGTCCGGGTCCGGGCGTCCCGCCCATCCGTGCACCTCAGCCGCCCTGCACCATGAGCCGCCTGTCCGCGTGCTTCATGCCACCGGCACCGTGAGCCGCCCGTCCGCCATCGAAACCGTCCGGTCCATCCGGTCCAGATGGGCGTGGTCATGGGTGACCAGCACCGTCGCGGTCCCGCGCGCCCTGGTCAGCGTGGTCAGCAGGTCGAGCACGCCCGCGCCCCGCTCGTGGTCGAGGGCGCTGGTGGGCTCGTCGACCAGCAGCACCGACGGCTCGTTCATCAGCGCACGGGCGATGTTGACGCGCTGCCGCTGCCCGCCCGACAGCTGGTGCGGACGCCGCCCCGCCTGGTCGGCGAGGCCCACCGCGTCCAGCAACTCCCGCGCTCTCTCCCGTACTTGCCCGGTGGATCTGCCCGCGAGATGCGCCATCACCTGGAGCTGCTCGGCGGCGGTCAGCGCGGGGAGCAGATTCGGCTGCTGGAAGACGATCCCGATACGGTCGCGCCGGAGCGCCGCCTTCCCCGCGCGGTTCAGCGAGGCCGTGTCCGTTCCGTCGACCACCACCCGGCCGCGCTCGGGGGTGACCAGCGTCGCCGCCACGGCGAGCAGGCTCGACTTGCCGGAGCCGGAAGGCCCGACCACCGCCGTCAGCGAACCGGCCGGGACATCGAGGGAGACCGCGTCCAGGGCGACCAGCCGGCCGTCCCCGTCGGGGTAGGTCAGCGTCACGGCGTCGAGGGTGAGGGTCATCGTGCGCTCCCGAGTGCGGTCAGCGGGTCGACGGCGGTGATCCGCCGGATGGACAGAGCGGCGCCGAGCACCCCGAGGGCGACGGTCACGGCGGCGGGGACGGCAGCGGTCAGCGGATCGAGCACAAACGGAACACTCGCCGGTACGACTGCGCCGGTCCCGGCCGCCACGGCGGTGCCCAGCACCACCCCGGACAGCAGCATCACGACCGCCTGCCCGAGCGCGTCGCGCAGCAGATACGGGGTGGAGGCGCCCAGCGCCTTCAGAACGGCGATGTCGCCGCTGCGCTGGATCGTCCAGACGGTGAAGAACGCGCCTGTCACCAGGGCCGAGATGACGAAGAGGAAGCCCCGCATCAGCTGGAGCGAGCCGTTCTCCGCCTGGTAGGAGGGGAGCGCGCCCAGCGAGCCGTCCCGGGTCAGCGTCGTCGTACCTGCGGCGCGGTCGCCCGTGCCGATGTCGGCCCCGTGGGTGGTCAGGGCCACCACACTGGCCTGCTCCCCCTTGGCGAGCGAGGTCCAGGCGACCGGGGTGTGGCTGTACGAGTCGTCCCCGGCGACCGCCTTCACCGTGAGCTTTCGGCCGGACAGCGTGACGGTGTCCCCGGCCGCCGCCCCCAGGTCCTCCGCGGCGCCGGTGGACAGCACCACACCGGAGCGCCCCGGGTCCACGGGCGCCAGACCTGAACCGGGCCGCACCCCGAACGCGGAGACCGCGGCCGTGCGCCCGCCCGCCTCGGCATCGGCGGTGTCGATGGCCACCGGCTGCGCGCTCCGCACTCCGGGCTGAGCGGCCCAGGTCCGCCAGGCGCTCTGCGGCAGCCGCGACCCGGAGAAGGACGGGGACTGCCCGGAGGGCGGCGCGGCGAAGGCCAGATGGTCGGCGGGCAGCCGGGTGATGGCGGACGTGTTGTCCTTGGCCAGCCCGGCGGTCAGCCCGGACAGCAGCCCGACCAGCAGCGTGATGAGTACGACGACCGTCCCCATCAGGGCGAACCGCCCCCGGGCGAACCTCAGATCTCTCCATGCGACGAACATGTGCCCCACCCTGCTGGCCACAGAGGTGCGCGGGCATCGCGCCACGGATGGCTCCGCGCGGATCGAAGGGCGGAGCCGGCAGTCAACCTTTCGATTGAGGGCGTTCCGGGACGATCCGCCTACGCTGGAGGGATCATGGACCCCCGTGCACTGACCCCCGCCCTGCTCGTCCTGCGGCTCTGCCTCCATCTGCTGATGGCGGGGCTGCTGGCGCTGGCCGCGGTGCGGGCGCTCGCCGGTCAGCCGGCGGACGCGCCCGCGGTGGTGGCCGCCGCCGCGGTCATGGGCGCGGTGTACGCGGCGGGCACGGCCTGGCCTTCGGTACGGAGTTCACGCCGCTCCGCCGCGGTCTGGCTCGGGGTCCTGGGCCTCGCCTGGCTGGGGCTGCTCGTGGTCTCGCCGGACGGGCTGTGGATGGCCTTCCCGCTGTACTTCCTCCAGTTGCACCTGCTGCCGGTGCGCTGGTCGGTTCCGGTGGTGCTGGTCACGGCGGGTGCGGCCATCGCCGCCTATCTGGGGCACGGCGCGGCGCTGAATCCCGGTGCGTTCATCGGGCCGCTGCTCGGGGCGGCGGTCGCCGTGGCCACCGTCCTCGGCTACCAGGTGCTCTACCGCGAGAGCGAGAGCCGCCGCCGGCTGATCGAAGAGCTGATCTCGACCCGGGCCGAACTCGCCGAAGCCGAACGGGCCGCGGGCACACTCGCCGAGCGCGAGCGGCTCGCCCGGGAGATCCACGACACGCTCGCCCAGGGGCTCTCCTCCATCCAGTTGCTGCTGCGGGCCGCGGGGCGCACGCTGCCCGCCGGAGCTCCGGCCGCCACCCACATCGAACAGGCGCGCCAGGCCGCGCAGAACAATCTGGCCGAGGCCCGCCGCTTTGTGCGGGCGCTCTCGCCGCCCGCGCTCGAACACGGTTCGCTGGCGGCCGCGCTCGACCGCCTCAGCACCGGCAGCCCCGGACCGCGCGTCCGGTTCTCCACCAGTGGTACGCCGGTCGCGCTGCCCACCCCGTACGAGGTGGCGCTGCTGCGTATCGCGCAGTCGGCGCTCGCCAACACCGTGCGGCACGCCGGGGCGTCCCGCGCCGGGATCACCCTGAGCTTCATGGAGACCGCGGTCGCCCTGGACGTCGTCGACAACGGCTCCGGCTTCGATCCGCTCTCCGCCGGTACCCCGTCGACAGAGGGCGGATTCGGGCTGCGCGCCATGCGTGCGCGGGTCGAGTCGCTGGGCGGCACCTTCGCCGTCGAGTCCGCGCCGGGCCAGGGGACGGCCATCGCGGTCACCCTGCCGCTGCCCGAATCCGATCAGGCGCCCGCGCCGGAAGAGGTGTCCGCATGACGATCCGGCTGCTGCTCGCCGACGACCACCCGGTGGTACGGGCCGGGCTGCGCGCCGTACTCGACACCGAGCCGGGTTTCCGGGTCGCCGGGGAGGCGTCGACCGCCGAGCAGGCCGTCGAGCTGGCCGCTTCGGGCGGGTTCGATGTCGTCCTGATGGACCTTCAGTTCGGCGCGGGCATGCACGGCGCACAGGCCACGGCCGCGATCGCCGCCGCCGAAGGCGCGCCCAGGGTCCTGGTGCTGACGACATACGACACGGACGCGGACATCCTGGCCGCTGTCGAGGCCGGGGCGAGCGGCTATCTGCTGAAGGACGCCCCGCCGGAGGAGCTGGCCGCCGCCGTGCGGACCGCGGCGGCGGGCCGCTCGGCGCTGGCCCCGGCCGTCGCCCACCGGCTGATGGACCGGATGCGCACACCGGGCGAGTCGCTCACCCGCCGGGAGCTGGAGGTGCTGCAGCTGGTCGCGGACGGGCTGTCGAACCAGCAGATCAGCAAGGCGCTCTTCCTCAGCCAGGCGACGGTGAAGTCCCATCTGGTGCACATCTACGCGAAGCTGGGTGTCGACTCCCGTACGTCGGCGGTGGCCGCGGCCTCGGCGAAACGGCTCATCCGCCGTGCCGGTGGCTCAGCACATTGACCACCGTGCCGTTCGGATCGCGTACGAAGAACCGCCGGACGCCCCACTCCTCGTCCTGGAGCGGACGCACGACCTCCGCCCCGGCGGCCAGCATCGCCGCGTGCACCGCGTCCACGTCCTCCACCTCGACCGAGACGTCGGGCTGGACCGCGGCGCTCGCGTCCTGCGTGGTGAGGGTGATCTGCGCGGTGGGGTTGACGGGCGAGGCGAGGGTGATGAGCGAGCCGTGGTTCATGACCTCGCCGAGCCCGAGCAGAGCGTAGAAGTCGCGGCTCTCCGCCATGGCGTCCGTGGTGATGTCCGGCACCACTCTGCGGACGGACATCAGGTGGCCGATCCGAAGAGCTCCACCGCGTTCCGCACCTCCGCGAGGGAGACCGCGAGGGCGCTGACCGAGCCGATCGCCCCGGCGACCAGCAGCAACGAGCGGCGCAGCGGCAGGATTTCCGGCACACCGCTCCTGGCCATGGCCTCCAGGGCGGCCAGTTCGTCCTCGGCGATGGCACGGTCCGGGAACTGGGCCGGGTGGGCGGCCAGTTCACGGCGGAGCCGGGCGACCGATGAGCTGAGCTCCGACACCCTGGGGTCGTCACCGGTGCCCGTTACGCGTTTCTGGCCCGCACTTCGCAACAAAGTTCCCCCTCGCACCACTCTGTGCCGGTCGTTCCCTACGGTTGATCGACCGTGTGGCGCTGGTCGGACACCGCGGGTCACGAGTCAGTTAACGCCACCGCCCGGCGTTCTCGCCACTCCACAGCGGGAATTCAGCCGGACGGGGTGGTGTCCATGAGGTATCCAGTCCTGATGCGACACGAAGGCGGAAAAGAATGAACACGACGGACCCGAAACACCCGGGCGCCACCGGTCCGGCCGGACCGGTGGTGGCCGGGCTGCTGCTCGCGGCAGGCGGCGGGCGGCGGCTGGGCGGACGGCCGAAGGCCCTCCTTGAGCACCGCGGCCGGCCGCTGGTCGAGCATGCGGTGCGGGTGCTGCGCGAGGGCGGCTGCGGACCGGTGCATGTCGTCCTGGGCGCCGCGGCGGACGACGTACGGAAACGGGCGGAACTGTCCGGATGCGTACTGGCCGACAACGCCCGGTGGGAGGAGGGCATGGGCTCGTCCCTGCGCACCGGACTCGCCTCGCTCGCCGGGTCGGGGGCGGACGCCGCCCTCGTCCTGCTGGTCGACCAGCCGGGGATCGGCGCGGCGGCGGTGACCCGGGTACGGGAGGCGGGCGGCTCCGCGACAAGCCTGGTGGCCGCCTCGTACGGGGGGAAGCGCGGCCACCCGGTCCTCTTCGGCGCCGACCGCTGGACGGACATCGCGGCCGGCGCCGTCGGCGACCGCGGGGCCCGCGGCTATCTCAGGGCCCACCGGGCGGCCGTCACCCTGGTCGAGTGCTCCGACATCGCCGAGGAGTACGACATCGACACGGTAGAGGACCTGTTCCACTTGGAGTGACCGGCCTGGCACTCTGCGACGACTTCTGTCGATCCGGAGAATCTCGATGTCAACATAGCGTTGAACTTCCACCATGAGGAAACTAGTATCCACACGTCAGAAGCGCTCTGTGCCCCACAGAGCGCCCGCGACCGTATCGCGACCCCGTGGCACTCCGTGCCACCATGAGAGTCCTGCGGCCGTCAGGTACCGCCCGCTGAAGGAGTGACAGCTCATGTCCGCACCAGCGCCGTCTCCGCTGGCCATCGTCGATGCCGAGCCCCTGCCCCGGCAGGACGAGGTCCTCACCGATGCGGCCCTGGCCTTCGTGGCCGAGCTGCACCGGCGGTTCACCCACCGCCGTGACGAGCTGCTCGTCCGCCGTGCCGAGCGCCGTGCCGAGATCGCCCGGACGTCCTCGCTCGATTTCCTTCCGGAGACCGCGAGCATCCGCGCCGACGACAGCTGGAAGGTCGCGCCGGCCCCGGCCGCGCTGAACGACCGCCGCGTCGAGATCACCGGCCCGACCGACCGCAAGATGACCATCAACGCCCTCAACTCGGGCGCCCGGGTCTGGCTCGCAGATTTCGAGGACGCGTCCGCCCCCACCTGGGAGAACGTTGTCACAGGCCAGCTCAATCTGACCGACGCCTATGAGCGCCGGATCGACTTCACGGACCCGAAGTCCGGCAAGTCGTACGCCCTGAAGCCCGCGGACGAGCTGGCGACCGTCGTGGTGCGCCCGCGCGGCTGGCACCTCGACGAGCGCCACCTCGTCCTCGACGACCGCCCCGTCCCCGGCGCGCTGGTCGATTTCGGCCTGTACTTCTTCCACAACGCCAAGCGCCTGATCGAGCTCGGCAAGGGCCCGTACTTCTACCTGCCGAAGACCGAGTCCCACCTGGAGGCGCGCCTCTGGAACGAGATCTTCGTCTTCGCGCAGGACTACGTCGGCATCCCGCAGGGCACCGTCCGCGCGACCGTCCTGATCGAGACGATCACGGCGGCGTACGAGATGGAGGAGATCCTCTACGAGCTGCGCGACCACGCGTCCGGGCTGAACGCGGGACGCTGGGACTACCTGTTCTCCATCGTCAAGAACTTCCGCGACGGCGGCTCCAAGTTCGTCCTGCCGGACCGCAACCTGGTCACGATGACGGCGCCGTTCATGCGCGCGTACACGGAGCTGCTGGTCCGCACCTGCCACAAGCGCGGGGCGCACGCCATCGGCGGTATGGCCGCCTTCATCCCCTCGCGCCGTGACGCCGAGGTCAACAAGGTGGCCTTCGAGAAGGTCAAGGCGGACAAGGACCGCGAGGCCGCCGACGGCTTCGACGGCTCCTGGGTCGCCCACCCGGACCTGGTGCCGATCGCCATGAAGTCGTTCGACGCGGTGCTCGGCGAGAACCCGAACCAGAAGCAGCGGCTGCGCGAGGACGTCTCGGTGGCACCCGGTGACCTGATCGCGATCGACTCGCTGGACGCCAGGCCGACGTACGAGGGCCTGGTCAACGCGGTCCAGGTCGGCATCCGCTACATCGAGGCATGGCTGCGCGGCCTGGGTGCGGTGGCCATCTTCAACCTGATGGAGGACGCCGCGACGGCGGAGATCTCCCGCTCGCAGATCTGGCAGTGGATCAACGCGAACGTGGTCTTCGAGAACGGCGAGCACGCGACGGCGGAGCTGGCCCGGAAGGTCGCGGCGGAGGAACTGGCCGCGATCGAGAAGGAGATCGGCGCGGAGGCGTTCGCTGCGGGCAAGTGGCAGCAGGCACACGACCTCCTGCTGACGGTGTCCCTGGACGCCGACTACGCGGACTTCCTGACGCTGCCCGCGTACGAGCAGCTGGGGAACTGAGGCTCGGTCACGCAGGAGAGGAACGGGGGCAGCCCCGGCGCCGCACGCGCCGGGGCTGCCCCCGTCCACCGTTCTCCCGTGCGCCGTTCCCGTGCGCCGTTTCCGTGCGCCGTTCCGTCTGCCGTTCTGCCCGACGTTCTTGCGGTAGCGTCGCGGCACAGCGAGCCGAAGGGGGCACCATGGCCGGATACCTGGCCGTTCTCACCACGACGGACTCCGAGAGCAAGGCCCATGACCTCGCGGCGTCGGCCGTCGAGAAGCGTCTCGCCGCGTGCGCGCAGATCGACGGGCCGGTCAGGAGCGTCTACCGGTGGGAGGGCGGGATCGAGACGGACACCGAGTGGCGGGTGCTCTGCAAGACCACGGCCGACCGGTTCGAGGAACTCGCCGCGCACATCAAGGCCGTGCACGACTACGACACCCCGGAGATCATCGCCACCCCGATCACAGCCGGCAGCGATGAATACCTCGCCTGGCTGGCATCCGGGACACGCCGCTGACCGGACGGACCTGGCGGACTCCGCCGCGACCGATGAGTTCCCGTACCGGGTCCGGTCTGAAGGGTATGGACACCGACTCGCATACGGATACTCACAAGGACCCGGAGAGCGCTCCGCCCGACCTGGAGCCTCCGGCCCGGCACATGGCACGGCTTGCCGAGGGCGTGCGGGACGGGCAGCTGGACGGGCCCACGCCCTGCCCGGACTTCGCGGTCCGGGACCTGCTCGCTCATGTCTCCGGGCTGACCGTGGCGTTCTGCTCCGCGGCCGGGAAGGAGTTCGGGCCCGACACGGATACGGCCCCGGGCTCCGGCCACGGGCCCGAACTGGCCATGGACTGGCGCACCGCGCTGCCCCGGCAGCTGGAGGAGCTGATCGCGGCCTGGCGCTCCCCCGCCGCCTGGGAGGGCGAGACAAGGGCGGGGGGTTTCACGTTTCCGGCAGCGGTCGCCGCGCGGATCGCGCTGAACGAACTCGTCGTGCACGGCTGGGACCTGGCCCGCGCGACCGGGCAACGGTTCGCGCCGGATCCGGCGAGCCTCGGCGTCTCCTATGCGCTGCTCGGCCGGCCGGACAGCCCTACGCGCGCACCCGCGTTCGGCCCGGCGGTCGCGGTTGCGCAGGACGCACCGTTCGTCGACCGGGTGATCGGCCTCAGCGGGCGCGATCCGGAGTGGAAGCCATAGAGCCTGTGGCGGGTGCGGACGACCGCACCCGCACCCCGTCTCCCGTACCCGGGCTCAGCTGGTGAAGAAGTCGCTGACCGCCGCCGAGAACTGGCCGGGCTCCAGAGCGTGCACGGTGTGGCCGACCGGGATCGTCATCACTCTGGAGTCCGGAATCCCCGCGGCCATGTCGGCGATGCGCTCCTGCGGCATGGAACTGGCCGGACCACCGGTCACGATCAGCGTCGGGGCGACGATCTCGCCGAGCCGGTGCGCCCACTCCGGGTCGGGCCGCCCGACCTGGCCCCTGATGGCAGGCACCACGTTCCAGTCGTAGTCGACCGGCTCATCGGGGCGTACCGGCTCGGCCATTTCCCTGGGGTACGGCGGCGGGGTCTCCTCCAGGACGAGGCGCTCCACCCGGTCCGCGTGCTCCTGGGCCAGCAGATAGGCGACGACCCCGCCCATGGAGTGGCCGACGATGCCGACCCGGTCCAGTTCCAGTTCGTCCAGGAACCCCAGAATGTCGTCGCGCATGAGCTCGAACGAGTAGGTGTCCGGCCAGTCGCTCTCCCCGTGTCCCCGCAGGTCGACGGCGTACACCCGCCACTCCGTACCGAGCGCCCGGCCGGTCTCCTCCCAGGTCCCGGACGAACCGCCGAGGCCGTGCAGAAGCACCACCGGGGCGCCGAAGGGGTCGCCCCAGGTGCGGTACGCGAGCCGTACGTCGCCGACATCGACTACAGAGTGATCGTCCATACCGCAGACGCTACAGCGCGCGGCCCGGCGCCCTCGCCGCTCCCCCGCCCCGTCCCGCTCCGTCGCCTCCCGCGCGTTGCACAGGAGTGTCGCCCGGCGGTCCGGGGGTCGCATGCGGGCAAAATACGCCACCTCGGACCCATCGGCACGTCACATCCTGCCTCCATCCGCAAACCAGCCGGTCGTGACTGACCCCGGAGGCGTCCGGTTCGCTCAACTCCTTTCGTTCCAGGGGGTGTACGGCCTCCCGTACAGCTGATAGGAAAGCTTCCTAACAGAACACCGACGCACGAACTCCCCTTGGAGGACCGGTGAAAGCCCCCCACCGCACCACCGCTGGACGAAGCAAGAGGATCATCACGCGCACCGTGCTCGGACTGGCCCTGGTGGCCGTGCCCGCCACCGCCCAAGCCGCCACCACTCATGCCGCCAACACCCCTGCAAAGCAGCTGAGTTCGCACAGCACCCGGCAGGTCGCCACAGCGGCGACCGGACTCGACGACCCGGCGAAGAAGGAGATCGCCATGAAGCTGGTCTCCAGCGCCGAGAACTCGTCGCTGGACTGGAAGGCCCAGTACAAGTACATCGAGGACATAGGGGATGGCCGCGGCTACACCGCCGGCATCATCGGCTTCTGCTCGGGAACCGGCGACATGCTCGACCTGGTGCAGCTGTACACCGACCGGGAGCCGGGGAACCCGCTCGCCAAGTACCTCCCCGCGCTGAAGAAGGTCAACGGCAGCGACTCCCACTCCGGCCTCGGCTCCGCCTTCGAGAGCGCCTGGAAGACCGCGGCCAAGGACAGCGTGTTCCAGACGGCGCAGAACGACGAGCGCGACCGCGTCTACTTCAACCCGGCCGTCAAGCAGGGCAAGGCGGACGGCGTCGGGGTCCTGGGCCAGTTCGCCTACTACGACGCCATCGTCATGCACGGTGACGGCGACGACAGGACCAGCTTCAGCTCCATCCGCAAGAGGGCGCTGGCCAAGGCCAAGACCCCGGCCCAGGGCGGCAACGAGACCACCTACCTCAACGCCTTCCTCGACGCCCGCGTCTGGGCGATGCAGCAGGAGGAGGCGCACAGCGACACCAGCCGGGTCGACACCGAGCAGCGCGTCTTCCTGAAGGACGGCAATCTCGATCTGCACACGCCGCTCAAGTGGAAGGTCTACGGCGACCCGTACAGCATCAGCTGACCGGTCCGCCGACAGCGGCGCCGGCTGACCGGCCCGCATGGAGCACACCCTCAGGCGCCCGGTCCACCGACAGGCAGCGGGGCGCGTTCCGCACCAGTGGTGCGGAAC